>CAYSAC010000332.1:0-4079 GCA_964428815.1 uncultured Acidimicrobiaceae bacterium
CCCCGCGTGCTCGCGATGCACGGCTTGCGGCTGAAGGGGTTCGCCGAGGCTCCGGGGGTCGCGGAGATGGTTGGGCTGGACGACGGCGTCGCTTCCCAGCACCTCGACGCGCTGGCCGCTGAGGGCCTGGTCCAATACCGCGACGGCCGCCTGTCGGGCTACTCCCTGACCTCGGCCGGTCGGGGAGAGCACGAGCGGCTCCTCGGCCACGAGCTCGACGCCGCGGGTGTGCGTTCGATGGTCCGGTCTTGTTACGAGCAGTTCCTCGAGCTGAACACCGAGCTGCTCGGCGTGTGCACGGCGTGGCAGCTGCGCGAGGTCGGTGGTCAGTCCGTGGTCAATGACCACAGCGACGCGACCTACGACAAGGACGTCATCGAGCGCCTGTGCCAGCTTGACGAGAAGGTCCAGCCGATCTGCGATGCGCTCGGCGGGGCGCTCGACCGTCTCGGTGGCTACGGGCCGAGGCTGCGCGACGCGATCGGCAAGGTGCAGTCTGGCGAGGTCGAGTACTTCACCAAGCCGATGATCGCGTCGTACCACACGGTCTGGTTCGAGTTGCACGAGGATCTCCTCGCGACGCTCGGCATCGAACGGTCGAGCGAGGGATCCAGCTAGTGCCCTCGCCCGCGCGCTTCGGCAGGGTGCTGACCGCGATGGTCACGCCCTTCGACGCGGACGGCGCGCTCGACCTCGACGCCTCGGCGACGCTTGCGCGCTGGCTGCAAGACAACGGCAACGACGGTCTGGTGATCGCGGGCACGACGGGCGAGGCGCCGACGCTCACCGAGCAGGAGAAGCTCGACCTTTGGCGCGCTGTCAGCGAGGCGGTCACCATCCCCGTCATCGCCGGCACCGGCACAAACAACACGGCAGAGACGCTCGCGCTCACGGCCAGAGCGGCGGAGGTCGGCGCTGCCGGTGTCCTCATCGTCGGGCCGTACTACAACCGCCCGACCCAGGCCGGCATCGAAGCTCACTTCAGGGCGGCGGCCGGTGCCACCGACCTCCCGGTGATGCTCTACGACGTCCCAGGACGCACGGCGCGACGCATCGCACACGACGTCCTCGTCCGCCTCGGATCTGAGGTGGCGAACATCGTCGCGTTCAAGGACGCCACCGGCGACCCGCCAGCCGCGGCCCGCCTCGTCGCCGACGTTCCCGAGCTCGAGATCTACAGCGGCGACGTCGCCATGACCTTGTCACTCCTCGCGGTCGGGGCGGTCGGCGTCGTCGGCACCTCCACCCACTGGACCGCGTCGGAGACCGGCGAGATGATCGCGGCGTTCGAGAAGGGCGACGTCGTCCACGCGAGAGAGATCAACGCCCGGCTCATCGAGTCCTACCTCTGGGAGAACACCGATGCCTGCGTGTTCTCCCAGTCGATCAAGGCGATGATGCGCACGCTCGGACTGCGTGTCGGCGAGTGCCGGCTTCCCCTCGGTCCGGCACCTGCCGGCACCGAGGATCGAGCGAGAGAGGTCTACGCGAACCTTCATGCCTGATCCCGTCCGCATCACGTTCCTCGGCGGGCTGGGTGAGATCGGTCGCAACTGCGCGTGCATCGAGGTCGACGGCCAGATCCTGCTGCTCGACTGCGGCCTGCTCTTTCCCGACCTCGACATGCTCGGCATCGATCTCGTGCTGCCGGACTTCACCTACCTGCGCGAGAACGCCGACCGCATCATCGGCTGCATCACGACCCACGGGCACGAGGACCACGTCGGTGGGCTGTCGTTCCTGCTGCGCGAGCTGTCGTTCCCGATCTACGGCTCGGCGCTGACCCTCGGCTTGGCCCGCAACCGCATCGAGGAGGCGGGGCTGCTCGGCCGCACTGAGCTGATCGCGGTGCAGGACGGCGAGCGCCGCATGATCGGGCCGTTCGACGTCGAGTTCATCCCCGTCACCCACTCGGTGCCGCATGGGTTCGCCACCGCGTTCCACACGCCGCACGGTGTGATCCTTCACTCGGGCGACTGGAAGCTCGACCTCACCCCTGTCGACGGTCGGCTCACCGACCTCGCCCGCATCGGCGCGATCGCGAAGGACGAGGGCATCCGGATCCTGCTGTCCGACAGCACCAACGCCGACGAGCCCGGGCACTCCAAATCCGAGCGGTCGGTGGGCGGGGTGCTGTACGACCTGTTCCACGAGCACGAGGGCCGGCGCATCGTGATCGCCTGCTTCGCCAGCCACATCCACCGCGTGCAGCAGATCGCCGACGCGGCCATCGCCTTCGACCGCACCATCGCCACGATCGGGCTGTCGATGAAGAAGAACCTCCGGCTGGCGCGCGACATGGGGCTGCTGCACATCCCCGATCACGCGCTCGTCGACATCGCCGACGTCGGCGACCTCGACCCCGGCAAGATCTGCGTGATCTCCACCGGCTCCCAAGGCGAGCCGATGTCGGCGCTGGCGCTCATGGCGGCCCGCGAGAACCGGTGGCTGCAGATCGGCCCCGACGACACCGTCATCCTCAGCTCGCACCCGATTCCCGGGAACGAGATGAACGTCAGCAAGGTGATCGACGGGCTCGTCCGCATCGGCGCCGAGGTCGTGCACTCCGGCATCGAGGACGTCCACGCCAGCGGCCACGCGAAGCAGGAGGAGCTCAAGACGCTGCTCTCGATCGCGTCGCCGGACTGGTTCGTGCCGGTGCACGGCGAGTACCGCCACCTCGTCGCACACGCCAAGCTCGCCCGGGCGATGGGCGTTGCTGCCGACCACATCATCGTCTGCGAGGACGGCGACCAGCTGCAGCTCGACGAGCAGGGACTGCGGCCGCATGCGCGCGTGCCCGCCGGCTATCTGTTCGTCGACGGGATCGTCGGCGACGTCGGCGACGGCGTGTTGCGCGATCGCCGGGTGCTGGCCGAGGAGGGCGTCGTCGTGGTGGTGGTCGGCGTCGATGTCGCCACCGGCGCGATCCTCACCGGTCCCGAGATCATCACGCGCGGCTGGGTGTACGCGCCGGAGGCCGAGGCGCTGCTGGAGGAGTGCGCCGACGAGGTGCGCCAAGCGGTGAAGGAGGCCTTCGAGCACGACGCCACCGACATCGAGTCGCTGCAGCGCGCGGTGCGCAAGGCCGCGGGCCGGTTCGTGAACGCAAAGACGAAGCGGCGGCCGATGATCGTCCCGGTCGTCATGGAAGCATGAGAGCGTGATTGCCCGAGCTGCCTGAGGTCGAGACGATCCGGCGCCAGCTCGAGCCGCTGGTCGTCGGGCGGCCGATCGTCGACGTGTGGGCGTTCGAGTCACCCAAGTTCACGCCCGCGGTGCACGCC
Organism: uncultured Acidimicrobiaceae bacterium; assembly: GCA_964428815.1. Lineage (GTDB taxonomy): Bacteria > Actinomycetota > Acidimicrobiia > Acidimicrobiales > CAYSAC01 > CAYSAC01. The sequence goes on from CAYSAC010000332.1 coordinate 3,288, forward strand.
ATCGGGACCGCGGTCGAAGCGGTCGGGCGCCGGGGCAAGTACCTGCTGCTCGCGCTTGACGACGGCCATGAGCTCGTCATCCACCTCGGCATGACAGGGCAGCTGCGCGTTCGCGACGCGAGCGACACGGGCGACCGGTTCGTGCGGGCGTGGTGGCGGTTCGCGGACGGTGAGGCGCTCGAGTACCGCGACGTCCGTCGCTTCGGACGGCTGGCGGTCGTGCCGGCGGGCGACCACGCGTCGATCGCGACGCTGCGCCGCTCGGGACCCGAGCCGCTCGGCGACGACTTCGACGCCGTCCGGTTCTGGCACGACCTCCGGCGCAGCCGATCCCGCATCAAGACCCAGCTGCTGACGCAGCGGCCTGTCGCTGGGGTCGGCAACATCTACGCCGACGAGGCGCTCTGGCTCGCCGGCGTCCACCCCGGCCGGCGGACGATCACGAAGGCGAAGGCGGCCGCGCTGCGCGACGCGATCCGCGAGGTCATCGCCGCTGGCATCGCCAACGGCGGCACCACCCTGCGCGACTACCGAGACGCGGCCGGCGGGTCGGGCCGCAACCAGCACCACCTGCACTGCTACGGCCGGGCCGGCGAGCCATGCGACCGCTGCGGCACCGTCCTCCGCCGCCTCGTCCTCGACGCCCGCGGCACCACGTACTGCCCCACCTGCCAGCCCTGACCTGGCTTTCGGCTGACATTTGCGTCGGCAGGCGACGCAAATGTCAGCCGAAACGTGAGGTCCGGTGTCGCTGGTGGGGCTGGTGTTAGCGTTGTGGCCACTGTGGCAACG
>CAYSAC010000333.1:0-4069 GCA_964428815.1 uncultured Acidimicrobiaceae bacterium
CCCCCGCCGCTCTACGTCGAGCTCGAGGCGGGCGTGGACATCCTCGTCGCCCGCCTCAACGATCTGCTCGGCGGGTCGGTCCCCAAGCTCGCCATCGACGAGTACTCGGCTGCAATGTTCTTCGGCCTGCGCGCGCGCCTCGGCGACACGACAGCGCTGGTCGACGCCGGCTCGCTGATCGGCGCGGCCAAGGTGTGCAAGACGGCGGACGAGCTCGAGTGCATCCGCCGGGCGCAGCGCATCAACGAGATCGCCATGTACGACTGCCAGGCCGCGCTGCGTCCCGGCGTACGTCAGTGCGACCTCACGGCCATCTTCTTCAGCCGCATCTTCGAGCTCGGCGCCAGCGCCAACATGATCGACCCGATCTGGCAGGTCATGGCGCCGAGCCGCGCCGCGGGCCCCTACACGACCAACGGCGAGGTCGCCTTCCCCCTCGTCACGACCGACCGGATCCTGCGCGACGGCGACGTCATCTGGGTCGACTCCGGGCTGGCCTACCACGGGTACTCGTCGGACTTCGGGCGCACGTGGATCGTCGGGGACCCACCGCGTCCGTCGGATCGCCAGCGCAGCCAGTACGAGCGGTGGCGCGCCGTGGTCGACGCCACGCTCGACATCCTGCGCCCAGGGGTGACCGGCGCCGATCTCACTGCCGCCGCCCGGGCCGCCAACGGCGACGCGACTCCGTGGCTCGACCACTTCTACCTGGCCCACGGCGTCGGGATCGAGAGCGCGGAGATGCCCATCATCGGCACCGACCTCGGTCCTGACTTCGACCAGAACCTGGTCATGGCCCCCGGGATGGTTCTCGTGCTCGAGCCGGTCATCTGGGACGACGGCGACGGCGGGTACCGCTCCGAAGACATCGTCGCGGTCACAGAAGACGGCTACGTCCAGCTCAGCGACTACCCGTACGCGCCGTACGACTGAGAGAGGCAGGCATGCACAATCCCGGCACGATGGCGCTCGACGACGGCGCCCGCGTCGACTTCGCCCGCCTCCGTCGCGAGCGGCTCGGGCGTTGCCTCGACGAGATGGAGCGGCGCGGGCTCGACGCACTGATCCTCGGCCGGGAACCCAACGCGCGGTACGCGTCGGGAGCGAGGCGCCTGTTCGTCGCAGGCACTCGGCCGTTCGGGCCCGGCTGCATCGTGGTGGCAGCGACGCGGCAGGTCCATCTGATGAGCGTCTGGGACGACGGGATCCCGCCGGAGATCCCCCACGAGCAGCTCTTCGGCCTGTCGTGGAACCCGATGAACATCGTCGGCTCCGTCGCCGCCATCCCCGGGATGAGCGAGGCGCGGCGCGTGGGCGTCGACGCGATGTCGCCGTTCTTCGAGCAGCTCCTGCCGAGGGTCCTGCCGAACGCCGAGCTGGTCGACGGCGAAGCCGCCATGCGGGCGGCACGCGAAGTGAAGACGGCGGACGAGGTCGAGTGCATCCGCACGGCCGTCGTCCTGAGTGAGGCCTGCCTCGCCGCCGCCATCGGCGCGATCCGCCCGGGTGTCAACGAACGGGTGTTGCTGGGAGTCTTCGGGATCCGGATGGCGGGGCTCGGGGTCACCACGCCAGCGCGGGAGGGAACGTTTTGCGCGACGGCGCGCGCGGCGGAGGGGCCCCGGCTGCGCCGGCTAACCGACGACGTCGCCGTCAACGACGGTGATCTGGTCGCGTGCAGCAGTGGCGTGCTCTATGCCGGCTACGAGGGGACGGTCGGCCGGACGTGGCCCTGCCTCTCCGCCGGGCGCGCCGCGCCACCGGCACAGCAGGCGCTCTTCGGGCGGTGGCGAGAGCTTTGGGAGGCGGTGGCCGAGTCCCTCCGCCCCGGGGCGAGCGGCGCGGACGTGCGCAAAGCCTACGAAGCGACCGGCGAGCAGCTGCCCTCCTTCCCAATGGCCAGGGGACTAGGTCTCGGCTACGAGGTCCCCGTGATCGGCACGGGACTCGACGCCGCCGCCGACGCCGTCTGGACGCTGGTGCCGGGCATGACGCTCGTCGTCGGGGCGTACGTGTGGGAGGAGGGAGCGGGCGGCTTCCTCGGCGAAGAGGTCGTGCTCATCACCGACGACGGCCATGAGGTCCTCACCCGGCTGTCGCACGGTCCGCTGGCGGAGGAACCGTGAGTGAGGCGGGCGCCTCGGAGGCGCCGTCGATCGGGCGGCGGAGCGCCATCCTGGCCGAGGAGCACCCGGAGGCGACCGCCATCGTCTTCGCACCAGTCGACGGGCCGGACCGCGAGATCAGCTGGCGAGAGCTGGAGGGCGCATCGAACCAGGTGGCCCGCCTGCTCGAGCAGCACGGCGTCGACGCGACATCCCTCGTGGCCGTCGGACTGCGCAACTCCCCCGAGCACTTCTTCGTTGCCTTCGGCGCGTGGAAGCTCGGCGCCTGCGTGCTCCCGTTGCGCTGGGACCTGCCCGTGTGGGAGCGCGCGCCGCTCCTCGAGATCGCCGGGCCGAAGGTCGTCGTCGCGAACTGGGAGGACGTCGACCGCCCGCTGCTGACCACCGCGGACCTGAAGGCGGCGACCGCGCTGCCGTCGGGTCCGCTTGTCGACCGGGTGCCGGACCCCGCCCATGCCATCGCGACGTCCGGTGCGACCGGCCGGCCGAAGATCATCATCACGCCGGGCGCGGGCCTCTACGACGCGCAGCCCATGAACGTCAACATGGCCGAGTACATGCACACCGGGCCCGGACAGGTCCAGCTCATTCCCGCGCCGCTCTATCACACCAACGGGTTCCGCATCGCTCACCGCTCGCTACTGGAGGACCAGCAGATCGTGGTCATGGAGCGCTTCACCGCCGAACGCGCGGTCGAGCTGATCGAGCGGTACCGCGTGAACATCCTCACGATGGTGCCGACCATGCTCATGCGCATCGCGCGCCTGCCCGATCTCGCGTCACGCGACCTCTCCTCGCTCGCGGCCGTGCTGCAAGGTGGGGCGTGCTGTCCGCAATGGCTGATACGGGCGTGGTTCGATCTCGTGGGCGCCGATCACTTCTTCGTGGCCTACGGGTCATCCGAAGGCGTCGGCCTCACCCTCACCCGCGGCGACGAGTGGCTGCTGCATCCCGGCACCGTCGGGCGAGGCATGGTCACCGAGATCCGCATCCTCGACGAGCTCGGCGACGGCGTGCCCACCGGCGAGGTGGGTGAGATCTTCATGCGGAAGACCGAGGACAACGGACCCACCTATGAGTACAGGGGCGCCCCACCGGCCAAGTCGACGGCGGACGGCTTCATCACCATCGGCGATCTCGGCTGGCTCGACGAGGACGGCTACCTGTACATCGCCGATCGCCGGTCGGACATGATCGTGTCCGGAGGGGCCAACGTCTATCCCGCCGAGATCGAGGCGGCGCTCACCGAGCACCCGCAGGTGGCCGACGTCGCGGTGATCGGCCTGCCCGATGAGGAGTGGGGCCGCCGCGTCCACGCCGTGGTCCAGGCGGCCGACCCGCTCGCTCCGCCGGCGGTCGAGGAGCTGCAGGCGCACTGCCGTGAACGACTCACCGCGTACAAGGCGCCGAAGTCCTACGAGTTCGTCGAGGCGCTGCCCCGCACCGAGGCTGGCAAGATCAACCGCTCGGCATTGGCCTCAGCTAGGAGCACGACATGACCGCGGACGACCGCCCGACCGTCGACTTCGACCGCCACTCGAAGGAGTTCTTGGAGCATCGCCACGACGAGTTCGCGAAGCTGCGGCAGCAGTGCCCGGTCGCGTTCAACCCCCGTCACAGTGGTTCTGGGTCGTGAGCGGCCACGAGGAGGTGGCCGCGGTCTCCCGCGACGGCGACACGTTCACCAGCTGGTACGAGCCCGGTGCACCTGACGGCATCGAATACGTCGGGATATCCGGCGTGCCCCGGCCCCGAGGCCTGCCGCCGATCGGCATCGCCGAGGTCGAGGGCCCCGTCCATATCGCCCTCCGGCCGCATGGACCTCGTCGACGACTTCACCAACCCGGTGCCGGCAGTGCTGACGATGCAGCTGATCGGCCTGTCGTGGGAGCTGTGGGCGCACTACGCCGATTTGTCGCTCCAACGCTGGACAATCCCTGTGC
>CAYSAC010000334.1:0-4066 GCA_964428815.1 uncultured Acidimicrobiaceae bacterium
CGCGTTCGACGCCATGAAGCGGGGCGAGGTCATCCGCCAGGTCATCAGCTTCTAGGGCGAGTCGCTTCTGGCGGTGAAAACGCGCTGCCGGTGGTCCAATTCCACCGCCAGGTGGCTCTCTGGTAGACAGTCCGAAACTGGAACAGGTTCTATTTCGGGAGGGCGTCCTGGTGGCGGATGAACACGTGCTGAGCGCGCCGCTCGTCATCGAGTACCCCTTCACGCGCACCGTCGGTCCCGTGCAGAGCGCGTTCCTGACCGGGCTGCGGGAGGGCGTCGTCCTCGGCATCCGGACCGCCGACGGCGGCGTGCTCTGCCCACCCGTCGAGTACGACCCGGTCACGAGCGAAGAGCTGACCGAGCTGGTCGAGCTGGGCGAGTCCGGCGTCGTGACGACATGGGCGTGGGAGCCGCACCCACGGCCGAACCAGCCACTCGATCGGCCGTTCGCGTGGGCGCTGATCCGCATCGACGGCGCCGACACGGCGATGCTCCACGCGGTGGACGCGGGTAGTCAAAGCGCCATCGAGACGGGCATGCGCGTGCGCATCCGGTGGGCGGAAGCGCGCGAGGGTGCCATCACCGACATCGCCTGCTTCGAACCCGAGGGCACGTCATGAGCGAGCTCGTGCTGCCCGACAGCCTCCAGGGTGTCGAGCCGGTCCGCAGCATCCGCACGCCGGCCCGGCTCGACTACCGGTTCACCGCTGGCGCGGCCGCGTCGCGCTTCCTGCGCGGCGTCGCGCAGCGGAAGATCCTCGGCGAGCGCTGTCCCATCTGCCAGAAGGTGTACGTGCCGCCCCGCGGTTCGTGCCCGGTGGACGGCATCCCCACCGCGGAGCAGGTCGAGGTCGCCCAGACCGGCACCATCACGACGTACTGCGTCGTGAACCTCCAGTTCTACGGGCAGGGCATGGAGATCCCCTACGTCAGCGCGACCGTGCTGCTCGACGGCGCCGACATCGGGCTGTTCGGGCTCATCCAGGGCGCAGGCGTCGACGACGTGCGGATGGGCATGCGGGTGCGCGCGGTGTGGGTGCCCGACGACGAGCTCAAGCCATCGCTCGAGAGCATCAAGTGGTACGAGCCGACCGGCGAGCCCGACGCCGACTACGAGTCGTACAGGGAGCACCTGTGAGAGACGTCGCGGTCGTCGGCTTCGCCCAGTCGAAGCACCTCAGGAAGGTCGACGGCCTCAACGAGGTCGAGATGCTCATGCCGATCCTGCGCGAGGTGAAGGAGCAGGTCGGCCTCGAGCAGGACGGCATCGGCTTCACGGTCTCGGGCTCGTCGGACTACCTCGCCGGTCAGGCGTTCAGCTTCGTGATGACGCTTGACGGTGTGGGGGCGTGGCCGCCGATCATCGAGTCCCACGTCGAGATGGACGGCGCGTGGGCGCTGTACGAGGCGTGGGTGAAGCTGCAGATCGGCGACATCGACACCGCCCTCGTCTACAGCTATGGCAAGTCGTCGCCCGGACAGATCCGCGACGTGCTGTCCCGCCAGCTCGACCCGTACTACGTCGCACCGCTGTGGCCGGACACGATCGCGCTCGCCGCGCTCCAGGGACGTGCCCTGCTCGACACCGGCAGGAGCACGGTCGAAGAGTGGGCCGCCATCGCGGCAGAGCGCCGCCGGGCAGCAAAGGCCAACCCGTGCGCGCAGCTGACCGACTCACCCGATCCCGAGGTGCTGCTCGCAGACGACGAGCTCGTCGCTCCGCTGCGCAAGCACGACTGCGCGCCCATCTCCGACGGTGGCGCGGCCATCATCCTCGCCGCCGGCGACCGAGCCCGCGAGCTCAGCGACCGGCCGGCCTGGATCCGCGGCATCGACCATCGCATCGAGGCCCACGGGCTCGGCGTGCGCGACCTGACGACATCGCCGTCGACGACGCTGGCCGGTGACAAGGCCGGCGTCGGCAACGCGCCGGTCGACGTGGCCGAGCTGCACGCGCCGTTCACGCCGCAGGAGGTCATCCTGCGCGCCGCGCTCGGGCTCGGACCCGACGTCGACGTGAACCCGTCCGGCGGCGCGCTAGCCGCCAACCCGGTCATGGCCGCCGGACTCATCCGCATCGGCGAGGCCGCCACCCGCATCAGCAGAGGCGAGGCGGGACGGGCGGTGGCTCACGCGACGAGCGGCCCGTGCCTGCAGCAGAACCTCGTGTGCGTGCTGGAGGGCGACCAGTGAGCAAGAACAAGGTCGCGGTCGTCGGCATCGGCCAGACGAAGCACCAGTCGACGCGCGGCGACGTGTCGATGGCGGGCCTCGTGCGGGAAGCAGCGGTGCGAGCGCTCGAGGACGCCGAGATGACGTGGGCGGACATCGACGCTGTCGTCATCGGGAAGGCGCCCGACTTCTTCGAGGGCGTCGTCATGCCCGAGCTGTACCTCGCCGACGCGCTTGGTGCGGTCGGCAAGCCGATGTTGCGCGTGCACACCGCAGGCTCCGTCGGCGGCTCGACCGCGCTCGTCGCCGCCAGCCTCATCCAAGCCGGCGTGCACGAGCGCGTCCTGACGGTCGCCTTCGAGAAGCAGTCGGAGAGCGAGGCCATGTGGGCGCTGTCGCTGCCCATCCCGTTCCAGCCGCCGCTCGTGGCCGGTGCCGGCGGGTACTTCGCACCGCACATCCGCAGCTACATGCGCCGGTCCGGCGCGCCCGACCACATCGGCATCCTCGTCGCGCTCAAAGACCGGAAGAACGCGCTCAAGAACCCGTACGCTCATCTGCACGAGCACGACATCACCTTCGACTCGGTCAAGGACGCGGTGATGGTGTGGGACCCGATCCGCTACTCCGAGACCTGCCCATCGTCGGACGGCGCCTGCGCGCTCGTCCTCACCGACGAGGCCGGCGGCGACCGCGCCGCCAAGCCGCCGGCGTGGGTGCACGGCACGGCCATGCGGAGCGAACCCACGATGTTCTCCGGCCGCGACCAGGTGAACCCCCAGGCGGGTAAGGACTGCGCCGCTGACGTGTTCCGCCAGGCCGGCATCACCAACCCCCGCGAGCAGATCGACGTCGTCGAGATGTACGTGCCGTTCTCGTGGTACGAGCCGATGTGGCTCGAGAACCTCGGCTTCGCGCCGGAGGGCGAGGGCTGGAAGATGACCGAGGAGGGCGCGACGGAGATGACCGGCGACCTGCCCGTGAACTGCTCGGGCGGCGTGCTCTCGTCCAACCCGATCGGCGCGTCCGGCATGCTGCGCTTCGCCGAGGCGGCCATGCAGGTGCGGGGCCAGGCGGGCGAGCACCAGATCGACGGCGCGCGGGTCGCGCTCGGCCACGCCTACGGCGGCGGCGCGCAGTTCTTCGCGATGTGGGTCGTCGGCGCCGACAAGCCGACCTCGTAGGGGAGCAGGACAGGTGGGCAAGCTCGACGGCAAGGTCGCGATCATCAGCGGCGCCGCGCGCGGGCAGGGCGCCGCCGAGGCGCGGCTGTTCGCGGCGGAGGGTGCCAAGGTCGTGATCGGTGACGTGCTCGACGCGGAGGGCGCGGCCGTGGCCGAGGAGATCGGCGACGCCGCGCTGTTCGCCCATCTCGACGTCACCAGCGAGGACGAGTGGAACGCCGCCATCGCGGTCGCCGAGGAGCGGTTCGGGCCGATCAGCGTGCTCGTCAACAACGCCGGCATCCTCAAGTTCGAGTCGATCGAGAAGACCAGTGCGGAGGACTTCCGGCGCCTGATCGATATCAACCTCACCGGCACGTTCCTCGGCATCAAGACTGTCACCCAGTCGATGAAGAAGGCCGGCGGCGGCTCGATCGTCAACATCTCCTCGACCGGCGGGCTCACGGGCCTGCCCTACGTCGGCGCCTACGTCGCCAGCAAGTGGGGCGTGCGGGGGCTGACCAAGTCGGCAGCGCTCGACCTCGGCCGCCGCGGCATCCGCGTGAACTCCGTCCACCCGGGCGGCATCGACACCGAGATGACCCGCGCTGCCGGCGACGCGGGCGACTCGAAGTTCTACAAGTCGCTCCCGGTGAGCCGCATGGGCACCGTCGAGGACGTCGCCAAGGTCGTCCTGTTCCTCGCCTCCGACGACAGCAGCTACTGCAGCG
>CAYSAC010000335.1:0-4063 GCA_964428815.1 uncultured Acidimicrobiaceae bacterium
CGCCTAGCCCTCGCCTAGCCCTCCTCGTCACCCGCGGGCCTGTGCTTGTCAGCCTGGATGCGATCCCACTCGGCCAGCACGTTCTCCCCCGGGACCTTCTCCTTGAGCCGGTGCGAGCAGATGAACTTGGCGAGCGCATCGAGATCGTTGCGGTGCTCGCGAAGCAGCCGGACGATGTCGTCGCCCGCCGGGAGGGCTGGATCCACGTCCCGACCGTGGAGCTCGCTGCGATCATCTGAGCCGCGAGTCGATGGACGTGGTGGCCTCTCCACCGGGGTTATGCCACGAAATGTTGTATTGCGGCGGGGTTGACCCTAGATTTGTTGCATTCGGAGGCCGGAGCGGACTGTTTAGCCCATGAATGTTGCATCACACCCAGCGGGAGATCTGGCGTTCGCGGCGGACTCGGACAGGGTCCGGTTGAGCCGGTTGGCGAAGGCCGGGCAGGCCTTGCGGTTGAGCGCCGGCGTCTACGCGGTGGGGGCCACTCTTCCACCGGAGGCGGTAGCGCGCCATCACGCGTTTGAGATCATCGGCCGGATCTTCCCGGGGGCGGTGCTCGCTGGGCGGACGGCGTTCGCCGGTGGGATGCCGGTCGAGGGGCAGCTCTTCGTGTCCCACCCGGAACCGAGCCGGGAGGCTCCCCTGCGTCTACCGGGACTCGAGATCGTGATCTCGGTGGGGCCGGGGCCGCTACCGGGGGACATGTCGATGCCCGTGGGGTTGCACATCTCGGGTGCGGCGCGAGGGCTGGTCGAGAACGTGCACATCTCGGGTCGTCCTTCGCTGAGCCGGGCGGGGACCGAGGCGACGGAGGACCGCATCGAGGAGCTGGCACGTCGTGGTGGCGCCGGCCGCATACGGACGGTGTTGGGCGAGCTGGATGTGATCGCCGGGTCGTTCGATCCGCGTGCGGTCGAAGCGGTCCGGGTGAGGCTCGCGGCCGTGTTGGGCACGGTGTCCGGGCAGGCCGTAGCGGATCGGCTGCGGGCCCGTTTGGCGGGTGCGCCCTATGACGCGCACCGGATCGAGATGCTCGAACTGGTCGTGGGAGGGCTCGTTGCCCGTCCTCCGGTGACGTTGCCGCTGGTCGGCGCGGAGGACCGGTGGGCGTGGCTGCCATTCTTCGAGGCGTACTTCTCGAACTTCATCGAGGGAACCGAGTTCGGCGTCGACGAGGCTCGCCGCATCGCCGTTGACGGTGAGGTTCCGACGGACCGGCCGGCGGATGCACACGACGTTGCCGCCACGTTCCGGTTGGTGTCGAACCCATACGACCGTGCGCAGGTGGCGGCCAACGGTGACGAGTTCATCGACCTTCTCCGCGCCCGGCACGCGGTGCTGATGGCCGCCCGCCCGGACAAGCATCCGGGCGAGTTCAAGACGCTGCCGAACTATGCGGGCGGCTACCAGTTCGTCGACCCGGACCTGGTGGCGGGCACCTTGAAGTGCGGCTTCGAGCTGATGGGGCCGGTTCGTGAACCGCTCGCCCGGGCGGTCACGATGATGGTCCTGGTCACCGAGTGCCACCCGTTCGACGACGGGAATGGGCGGGTGGCCCGCCTGGTCACCAACGCAGAGCTGTCGGTGGCGAACGAGATGCGGCTCATCATCCCGACCGTGTACCGGAACAATTACCTCGTCGGCCTCAGCGGCGTGTCGAACGGTGCGAACGGTCAGAGCCTCGCTGCGATCCTCGAGTTCGCCCAGCGGTGGACGGCGATGATCGACTGGTCGTCGTTCGAAGTGGCCCGGCAGATGATCGAGGGCTGCGACGGGTTCGTCGACCCGGGCATCGCCGACAAGACCGGTCGCCGGTTGACGCTCCCCGCCTAGGCGCCGCGGGACACATTTCCTGGAGTTCACAGCTGACCCCGCTCGACTTGGGTCTCTCAGGTCGCTATGGAGTACGTGAGGGACCCAAGTTGCGTGGCTTGCCCGGCAAGAAGGCGTTCGTTCGCGCGACGTAGTCCTGGTACTCGGGGCGGGTGCGGGCCATGCGTCGCTCGAGCAGCGCGACGCCGGAGACGCGCAGCAGCATGAACGTCATCACCGCAGGGCCGATCGCGGTCCACCAGCCGCCCGCGTCCGCGGCGATCAACCAGAAGGCCCACCACTGGGTGGCGTCGCCGAAGTAGTTCGGGTGGCGCGTGTAGCGCCAGAACCCGCGGTCCATGACCTTGCCCGCGTTGGCAGGAACGCCCTTGAAGCGGGCGAGCTGCATGTCGCCGCCGGCCTCGAACGCGAACCCGACGGCCCACACGACGACGCCGAGCAGCGCGAGCGGTCCGAGGTCGCCGCTGCCATCGACCGCGACGACGAGGGGCAGGGACACGGCCCACGCGATCAGCCCTTGGAACAAGAAGACGGTGACGAGGCTCTTGGTCGGGAACGACGGTCCTTGCTTCCGTCGCATCGCCTGGTAGCGCGGGTCCTCGCCCTCGCCCCAGTTCCGCCACGTGATGTAGCTGGACAGACGCATCGCCCACACGACGACGAGCACGAGGATGAGCGCGCGACGAGAGCCGCCAGGTGCGTCCGTCGTGATCGCGTACGTGAGGGCGGCGCCGACGAAGAGCAGCGACCAGAGCGAGTCGACGATGCTCGCGTTCTTCAGGACTAGGCTCAGCACCCAGGTCGCGACGGCAAGCGCAGCGATGGTGCCGAGCCCTTCGAACCACGCACTCACGTCGAACATGGACGTGCGACGTTAGAGGAGATGGGCCAAGAGGGGGACGATGTCGGGATGAGCGGGGACGCGGGGACGACGGTGCTGATCGTGGACGACGAGCCGGACATCCGGTTGCTCGTCCGCATGATCCTCGAGGGCGCCGACAGCGAGGTCCGCATCGTGGCGGAGGCGATCGACGGCACGGACGCGCTCGGGGCCTTCGAGAAGCTGAACGCGCCGCCGGTGCCCGATGTCGTGGTGCTCGACAACCGCATGCCGAACATGAGCGGGCTGGACGTCGCACGCGAGCTGCTGACGAAGGTGCCGGGCCAGCACATCATCCTGTTCTCCGCGTACCTCGACGAGCGCACCGCGAAGGAAGCGGCGTCGATCGGCATCGGCGCGTGCTTGGCCAAGGACGACATCGACCAGCTGCCCGACTTGATCCGCGGGCTGCTGAAGAGCTGATCAGCCCTCGCCGTCGAGGTGGCGGTCCATCCCCGTCACCTTCAGCACCTCAGCAACGTGGCCGGTTGGGTTGCGCACCGTGATCGAGAGGAGCCGACCCGCCTGCACGAGCGCGCGGACGCCGCTCGAGTCGAGCAGCTCGAGGCGGCCGAGATCGAGGATCGCGGCGTCGTGCCCGCCGGCGCGCAGCTGCTCGACGCACGCGATGAGCTGATCGGACGAGCCGAGATCGAGGTCACCACTGAGGTGGATCACCGGCGTCGCATCGCCGTGGTCAACCAGAACGCTGAGGTGGCCGTCCATCCGCTCGCCTTCGAGTCCCGCTTGTGGGCTGGGCGCGCCTCTGCACCCCAGTCGTCGCAGAGGTGTTCTACCAGGGTCGCCTACGCTGGGCCGATGGCCCACCACCTGGCATCAACTGAGACGGCCAAGCCAGAGACTCGCCGCCGAGGCCAGGCCATGCTCCCTGCGGGGATCGTCCACGCGGTGAAGAACGGGTCCTCCGACACGGTCTGCGGCCTCGACGTGCTGTCCCTCTACGACTTCCCGGCGAGCCGGTGGGAAGGCGAGGCCGGCGAGAGCCTGTGCCCCGAGTGCGAGCTGGCAGCGCCACCGACCGCCCCGCGCTGACCCGATGAGCGACCGGGACGCGAGGGTGCTCGTCGTCGACGACGACGGTGACCTTCGCACGCTCGTCCGGCTCGCCCTCGAGCTGCACGGCGGCCTGGTGGTGGCGGGCGAGGCCGGCGACGGCAAGAGCGCGATCGCGACAGCAGCGTCGAGCCAGCCCGACATCGTCGTGCTCGACCTCGGACTCCCGGACGTCACCGGGTTCGATGTGCTGACCGGCATCCGGGAGGTCGCGCCCTCGGCGCGCATCGTCGTGTTCTCCGGTACCGACCCGCACTCGGCCGCGGACACCGC
>CAYSAC010000336.1:0-4041 GCA_964428815.1 uncultured Acidimicrobiaceae bacterium
TCGAGCTGGTCGGTGCGACCGCGGAGCTGCGGTTCCGGCCCGTGCTCCTCGCCATTCCCGGCGACCCCAGCGATCTCACCACGACGACGACCGCGGCGGGCGGGTCCACGTCCTCCACTGAGGGCACGACCGAGACCACGGCGGGCTCGACGACCACGACCGGCGGCGAGCTGGGGCTCGGCACGGGCCTCGGCGTCGGTGAATCAGCAGGAGCAGCGCAGGAAGAGCCGTCGACGACCACGACGGGAGCACCCGCCGAGTCAACGACGACCACGGTCGCGCTCGCTGTCGATCCCGCCGGCGAGAACCCGTTCGCGGTGACGCCGCCGGAGGAGGACGATCCGGCTGCGACGGTCATCCAGCAGTCGTTCACCCCCGAGGGCGAGGTGGACGAGACGTTCCAGCTGGGCCCGACGCTGCTGACCGGGCAGGCGCTGCAGTCGGCGCGCGCGGAGATCGACCAGGGCAGCGGTACGTGGCTGGTCAGCGTCGTGTTCAAGGGCGGTGCGACCGGCATCGACGTGTTCAACCAGGCGGCCGGACTCTGCAACGGCCGGGCCGCGGAGTGCCCGACCGGCCGGCTCGCGATCGTGCTGGACGGCATCGTGAAGTCCGCGCCGAACATCGAGCAACCGAGCTACCAGCGCGACCAGATCCAGATCAGCGGTGACTTCACGGAGAAGGCTTCCAAGGACCTCGCCCTCGTGCTGCGCTACGGCGCACTGCCGATCGAGCTCGAGCCCGTCACCCAGCAGACGATCTCGCCCAGCCTCGGCAAGGACTCGCTCGACGCGGGCCTCGCCGCCGGCGTCGCCGGCCTGATCCTCGTGGCGCTGTACATGCTGCTCTACTACCGGGCTCTCGGCGTCGTGGTGATCCTCGGGCTCGGCGTGTGGGCGGCGTTGAACTTCTCGATCATCAGCTACCTCGGCGAAACACAAGGCCTGGCGCTCAGCCTGGCTGGGGTCACCGGCATCATCGTGTCCGTCGGCGTGACCGTGGACTCCTACGTCGTGTACTTCGAGCGCCTGAAGGACGAGGTCCACTCCGGTCGCACGCTGCGCTCCTCGACCGAGCGGGCCTTCGCGAGGGCGTTCCGCACGATTCTCGCCGCCGACATCTCGTCGTTCATCGGCGCCGCCCTCCTGTACTGGCTCACCGTGGGCCCGGTCCGCGGCTTCGCGTTCTTCCTCGGCCTGTCGACGATCCTCGATGTCGTCGTCGCCTACTTCTTCACGCGGCCCCTCGTCGCCATCCTCGGGCGCAACCGCATCTTCACCGAGGCCAAGTGGCTCGGCGTCGCCCGCAGCATGGGGCGAACCGCGCCCGTGGTGGCTGCGGGAGGCGGACGATGAGCACCGAGCCGAAGCAGGCGTCGATCTGGACGCGCCTCTACAACGGCGACACCGAGTTCGACTTCATCGGTCGCACCAGGCGCTGGTTCTTGATCTCCCTGCTCGTGATCGTGGCGGGCCTCACCTCGCTCGGGACGCGGCAGCTCAACCTCGGCATCGACTTCGAAGGTGGCACGGTGTGGGAGGCCCCCGCGGGCGACGCGTCGTTGGGCGACGCCCGTGACGCGGTGGCCGGCGCAGGGGTGGATGAGACCACCGTGCAGAGCCTCACCGATGCCGACGGCAACGACCGCATTCGGGTCGAGGCCGAGACCGCCGACCCGGACACGGTGACGGCAGTTCGCCAGAGCCTCGCCGAGGTCACCGGGTCGTCCGTCGACGACGTCAGCGTCAACTCGGTGGGGCCGTCGTGGGGGGAGGAGATCAGCCGCAAGGCGCTGCGTGCCCTCGTGTTCTTCCTGATCACGATCACCATCTACATCTCGCTTCGCTTCGAGTTCAAGATGGCAGTGCCGACGCTCGCCGCGCTGCTCCACGACATCCTTGTGACGATCGGCGTCTACTCGCTGACCGGCTTCGAGGTGACCCCTGCGACCGTCATCGCGCTGCTGACGATCCTCGGCTACTCGATCTACGACGGCATCGTCGTGTTCGACAAGGTCGACGAGAACACCAAGACCGTCTCGGCGACCGCGGGCATCACGTACTCGAGCATGGTCAACCGCTCGCTCAACGAGGTGCTCATGCGGTCGCTGAACACCTCGATCACCGCGCTCATCCCCGTCGGCTCGCTGCTGGTCTTCGGCTCGTTCATCCTCGGCGCGACGACCCTGCAGGAGTTCGCGCTGGCGCTGCTCATCGGCCTGTTCGCCGGCGCGTACTCCTCGATCTTCATCGCGTCACCGCTGCTGGTGATCCTGAAGGAGCGCGAGCCTCGCTACCGCGACATCGCCGCCCGCATCGCGGCTCGCGGTGGCAGCCGGGCCCGCGTCGCGGAGGCGGTGCCGGCCGCCGGTGGCGAGCCTGCCGATGAGGTCGACGGCGTCGTTGCGACCGCGCCCGACCTTTCGGGCCGCGTGATCCCACCGAGGCCCCGAAAGAAGGGCAAGCGCCGCTAGCGGCTGCGGCCGCGGTGATCGAACTGGCGCATGTTGGCCACCGCACCGGTGGTTAACCACCGCCAGAACATCGGCTCGGTAACGTCCTCTGATGGAACGGGATGAGGCGGGGCTTCGACGCCACGTCCGCGACGTCCCTGACTTCCCGAGCCCTGGCATCACGTTCAGGGACATCACCCCGCTGCTGGCCGACGCCGGCGCGCTCCGGTCCACGATCGACGCCCTGGCCGACCGCTGGTCGGGACAGCAGGTCGACGCCGTCGTCGGCATCGAGGCCCGCGGCTTCATCGCCGGCGCGCCGGTCGCGTACCGCCTCGGGGCCGGGTTCGTCCCCGTCCGCAAGCCGGGCAAGCTGCCGTGGACCACGGTGACCGAGGCCTATGACCTCGAGTACGGCAGCGACAGCCTGGAGGCCCACGAGGACGCGCTCGGTGGCGGCCAGCGGGTGTTGGTCATCGACGACGTCATCGCCACTGGCGGCACGGCGGCAGCCACCTGCCGGCTGGTGGAGGCGCTCGGCGGATCGATCGTGGGCATCGGGGCCATCATCGAGTTGGAAGCGCTCGGCGGCCGGGCGAGACTTGACGGCTACGAGGTCCACGCGCTGATCACCTACGGAAGCGAGGAGTAGTGGCGACGGTTGACCGGGTCCTGCCCTGGCGGCGCACGCAGCAGCCGCCTGCGGACGAGGTCGCGCCCCTGCTCGCCGCTTACCGGGACCGCCACCCCAAGTCGCCGACAGCGCTCATCACCCGCGCCTACCTCCGGGCCGCGGACGCCCACCGCGAGCAGGTCCGCAAGTCGGGCGAGCCCTACATCCACCATCCGCTGGCCGTCGCCCGGATCGTGGCCGACCTCGGTCTCGACGATGTGACCGTTGCTGCCGCGTTGCTGCACGACGCGGTCGAGGACACAGGCGTCACGGTCGCGGACATCGAGCGCGACTTCGGCTCCGAGGTCGCCGCCATCGTCGACGGCGTCACCAAGCTCGAGCGCATCCAGTTCGACTCGAAAGAGGAACAACAGGCGGCGACGATGCGGAAGATGCTCGTCGCGATGGCGAAGGACCTACGTGTCCTCATCATCAAGCTGTCCGATCGGCTCCACAACATGCGCACGATCGCGGCGATGCCGGCGGCGAAGCAGACGCGCACCGCGCAGGAGACGCTCGACATCTACGCGCCCCTGGCCCACCGCCTCGGCATGCAGGACGTCAAGACCCAGCTCGAGGACCTCGCGTTCGCGGCCCTCCACCCGAAGCGGTACGCCGAGATCGACCAGATGGTGTCGACCCGCTCGCCCGAGCGCGACCTGTACCTCACGCAGGTGCTCGAGTCGGTCCGCGAACGGCTGGCCGAGCTGCACATCACCGGCGAGGTGACCGGCCGGCCGAAGCACCTCTGGAGCATCTACGAGAAGATGATCGTCAAGGGCCGCGAGTTCGACGACATCTTCGACCTCGTCGGCATCCGAGTCCTGGTCGACTCGGTCAAGGACTGCTATGCCGCGCTGGGGTCGATCCACGCGACGTGGAAGCCGGTGCAGGGCCGGTTCAAGGACTACATCGC
>CAYSAC010000337.1:0-4032 GCA_964428815.1 uncultured Acidimicrobiaceae bacterium
CATCCAAGAGGGCAACCTCGGCCTCATGCGCGCGGTCGAGAAGTTCGACCACCGCAAGGGCTTCAAGTTCTCGACATACGCGACATGGTGGATCCGCCAGGCCATCGGCCGCGGCATCGCCGACAAGGGCCGGACGATCCGGCTGCCATCACACCTCATCGACACCATGACAGCGATCAGCCGGACGTCGGCGGTCCTGCTCAAGACCCTGGGCCGTGAGCCGACCGTCGAGGAGATCGCGGCGGAGACCGGGCTCGCTCCGGAGAAGGTCGAGCTCGCGCTGAAGGCCGCGCCTGATCTCGTGTCGCTGTCGATCGGCGTGGGCGACGACGACGCGGAGCTCGGTGACCTGCTGCCCGACGAAAGCGCCGAGGTCCCCTTCGACGTCGCAGCATCGGCGCTCGAGCGCGAGGACCTGCACGCGCTGCTCGAGCACCTCAACGAACGGGAGCGGGAGATCCTCGCGCTGCGGTTCGGGCTCGACCACAACCAGCCGATGACCCTCGACGAGGTCGGCCGTATGTACAACGTGACACGCGAGCGCATCCGCCAGATCGAGGCCAAGGCGCTGACCAAGCTCAGGCACCCGTGCTCGGCCAAGCACCGCCGGCTCGTGTCCTCGCTCTCGCAGTAGATGCTCGACGGCATCGCCGGCAAGGTCGCGGTCGTGACCGGCGCGGCGCGCCGGCGGGGCATCGGCCGTGCGACCGCGCTGCGCCTCGCTCGTGAGGGCGCGGACGTCGCGTGCCTCGACATCGCCGCGCCCTACCAGGAGTTCCCGGACTACGGCGTGGCCACCGGGGACGAGCTCAACGAGATCGTCGCCGAGATCGAGGACATGGGTCGCCGTGCGATCGCGGCGCGCGCCGACGTGTCGGACTGGGATCAGGTGCACGCCGCCGTCGATGAGGTCGTCGACCGACTCGGGTCTCCCGGCATCGTGTGCAACGTGGCCGGCGGCTCCGGCGCGGGGATGGGTGCAGCACCGCTGCTCGCGGTGACCGAAGCCGAGTGGGACAAGGTCGTCGACGTGAACCTCAAGGGCACCTGGATCGTGTCGCGCGCCTGCGCGACCGCGATGGTCAGCGCGGGCGCGGGCGGTCGGATCGTCAACGTGTCGTCCCAAGCCGGCAAGCTTGGGTGGCCGATGCTCGGCGCCTACTCGGCGGCCAAGGCCGGCGTCATCCTGCTGACGCAGGTGATGGCGCGCGAGCTCGGGCCGCTCGGCATCACCGTCAACGCCGTCTGCCCTGGCACGGTCGACACCGACCTGCTGAACAAGGAGGGCGGGTTCGTCGCCATGATCGACGCCGTGCACCCCGGCGGCTTCGCGGCGTGGCTCGAGCGGGAGATCCCCCTCGGCCGGCTGCAGCAGCCCGAGGAAGTCGCCAGCGCGATCGCGTTCCTGTGCAGCGACGACGCCGCCTACATCACCGGCGAGGCCCTGAACGTCAGCGGCGGTCAGACGATGGCGTGAGGCCTTGGCGCTGCGCTCGTGCCAACGCGACGAGCGCACCGGAGGTCTCGACTTGAAGCTCGGGCAGCTCGTCACGAGGGAACCACCGCGCTGCGTCGATCTCGGGCGACACCGGTCGCGCCTCGTCGGCACGCACGCCGGGCGCGACGCGGGCCCGGAACACGATGTCGACGCGCTGGGGATCGGCGGCCACGACGACCGCGGGCTCGCCGACGAGCACGATGCCGATGCCGACCTCCTCGAGGATCTCGCGCTTGGCCGCGTCCTCGGGCTGCTCGCCCCGCTTCAGCAGGCCGCCCGGCACCCCCCACTTCTTGCGGTAGATCTGCTGGACGAGCAGCAGCGCGCCGTCCTCCCGCTCGACGAAGCACATCGCGCCGACGGTGTAGGTGGGCGCGATCGTGCGCACGACGAGTCGCCGCGCCGGGCGGGGCAGGTTCCCGTAGACGATCAACAGGAGGCGGTAGACCCGTCGGATCATTGCGTCAGCCTAGGGGCGGCGACTGGTAGGACCGCCGAGCCAAGAGCAGCTCGCTGTGCAGCTCGCGCGTGGCGGCGGCGATGGGCGTGCGCCGGTCGTCGTGGGCGACGGTGACCAGCGCCCGGCCGTAGGCGTCCTCGACGACGGCACCGGCCTCCTGGCAGATGAGCATGCCGCCCAGGTAGTCCCACGACCCGTGGGCGTTGCGGCTGCAGTCGAGGTAGCCATCGAGGCGCCCGGCCGCGACCGCGCAGAGATCGAGCGCGGCGGCGCCCAGCGCTCGGTACTGGCGCCAGCCGAGGTGCTCGGGCGGGTAGCCGGACAGGCCGACGATCGCTTCCGAGAGGGACGTGCACGCCGTGGGCTTCAGCCGGACGCCCCCCGCGCGCGCACCGCCGCCCCGCACGGCCTCGTACCGGGTGCCGCGCGCCTGGTCGACCACGACCGCGGCTCGGGCGCCGTCACGGTCCACCGCGCACAGGCTCGTGGCGAACCACGGGATGCCACGCGACGCGTTCGTGCTGCCGTCGACGGGGTCGACGACGACGACGACCGCTCGCTCACCGTGGTGCAGCCCCGACTCCTCGCTGAGGACGCCGAGCCCAGCTCGCTCCAGGATGTCGATAGCGACCCCGTCGGCGGCGAGGTCGCTGCGGTACTGGCCCGCCCTGGTCCCGGCGAGACCCCAGTCGAGCAGATCGTCGAGCGCAGCCCGGACCGCCGTGGCCGTGTGGTGCAAGACCTCGAGGAGAGCGTCGTCGTTCACGGTCGGGGCAACCTACCCTGTTGCGTCTTGGCGGCAATCGACATCGCTGGGTTCGTGGCCGACCTCAAGGACCACGCCATCGACCACCAGTTCCACGTCCACGACGAACGCCATTTCGTTGAGACGTACTCGCTGCGCCAGGCGTGGGAGGTCGATCTGCACCCTGAGGAGGCCTGCGGCGGTCCGCTCGACCTCCACCTCGCCCTCGAGGTCGACCCCCGCGCGCTGCTGTCGTTCGAGGACGTCGTCGCCGACCTGGGGGACGAGGACGAGCCGCCGGACACCTTCTACTTCCCGATGCTGTTCACCTGGGCGCTCCCGCCGCTGCCGAAGGGACCCGACCTCCTCGTGCTGGCGACCGAGCTGGCCGGCGTCGGCGGCACCCTCCTGCCCCTCGAGGTCTCGGCGATCGATTCCTATCCATCGGTCACCGATGCACCTGAGCGCAGCCTCACCATCGTCGCCCGGTTCGAGGTGTCACTGGCCCGCGTCTTCTCCGGCCAGGAACAGCTCTGCGACCTGCTGGACACCTGCCACGAGGTGTCGCGCTACCTCCTCGACCGGGCCCCGATGTGGCTCGACGATGTGTAGGTGCCTGGGCCTGAGGGTTGGCGGACGGGCTCAGGGGTAGCGTCGTTTGAGCCGTCAAGCCAAAGGGTGGCGAGAAGGGCTGTGGTGCTGTGCGAGCGATCGAGGGTTTTGCCCCGGAATCGAGCAGCCCGCGCCTCGCCCGAAGGTGGGCGGTCGAGCACCTTCGAGCGTGGGCGCCGGGGCGCGACAGCGACGAAGCCGTGCTCCTGCTCAGCGAGCTGGTCACGAACTCGGTGATCCACGCACGCACGGCGTTGACGGTGGACGTCGGGCTGGACGACGACTGCCTGCACGTCGAGGTCTCCGACGGCGATCCGAACCTGCCGGTCGCGAGCACGCCGCAGGTCAACGCTTCCTCCGGCCGTGGGCTCATGCTGGTCGCACACCTCGCGGACGCCTGGGGAGCGCGCCCCGCACCGGACGGCAAGGTGGTCTGGTTCGACGTCCACCTCGCAGGCGCGTAGGCGCGTAGGCGGCGTTAGTGTCGGGCCGCGATGTCCCCTCGTGACGCCCCGACCGTCGAGGTCGACGTCGATGGCGACCGGGTCACGATCTCGGTCAGCGGCGAGGTCGACGTCGACACCGCGCCGACGCTCGGGCGAACGCTCCACGACGTGCTGTCCAAGGAGTGGACTGCAGCGGTGCTCGACCTCGAGGGCCTCGTGTTCCTCGACTCGACCGGCCTGAGCCTGCTGCTGCAGCTCAGCCAGCAGATGC
>CAYSAC010000338.1:0-4014 GCA_964428815.1 uncultured Acidimicrobiaceae bacterium
GCAAATGGTGGCGGGGGCAGGATTTGAACCTGCGACCTTCGGGTTATGAGCCCGACGAGCTACCAGACTGC
This sequence comes from uncultured Acidimicrobiaceae bacterium, assembly GCA_964428815.1. Taxonomy (GTDB): domain Bacteria; phylum Actinomycetota; class Acidimicrobiia; order Acidimicrobiales; family CAYSAC01; genus CAYSAC01. The sequence continues at coordinate 72 of CAYSAC010000338.1, forward strand.
TCCACCCCGCGGCGTGGGGGGCACGATAGCAGCGGTCCACCACCTGCCCAACCTCGGGACCTACCCTCGCCGGACATGCGCTTCCGTCGCGGTCGCACCGCAACGACCAGCCCAGAGGCGCTGCCGGACGCGGCTGCGTCGACCGAGGTCGCGGTGCGAGCCGAGCGGGTCGTGCTCGCATTGGCGGTGTACACCCAACAGCTCGATGACCGACTCGAGCGGCTGGAACGGCGGCTCGACGAGCGGGACGAGATGGCGGCGATCGACGTGCCGACGCACAACGACGTGCTCGAGGTGCGGCTGCACTCGGCGCGGGTCGCGGCCGAGCTGAGCCGGGTCGCTGTCGAGCTGCGGGCGGAGATCGACGAGCTCGCGACGCGCAAGGCGCCGGTTTCGCTGACCGACCAGCAGCTGCGGGCGTTCACGCTGGCCGACTCGATCCTCGACCTCAGCGACCGGCTCGACACCGCACCGGTCGACCTGACCGACGCGCCCGGCGACTGGGCCGCGACCGCTTAGGCCGACGCGGGTTCGGTCGTCGTCGTCGAAGGCGGCGACCCACCACCGCCGGCGGCCTCGCCCTCGAGCAACTTGGCGGCCTGCTCGACCTTGGCCCGGGCCTGGTCGTTCTTCTCCTGGTACGTGCCGAGGTCGCGCGCCGCGAAGGCGGCGTCGGCTTCGGCGTACAGGCGCGCCGCGTCGGAGAGCAGCCGCGCGACCTGCTCGTTGACGGTGCCCGTTGGCTCCTCGGCGACGGGGTCTTCCCCACCACTGGGCTCCTCGAGGGTCGGCGGGCTCGCGCCGAACAGCTCCTCGAGCACCTCCGCCAACGTCTGTTTGATCACGACCCTGTCGCCGAACACGGCGATGACCCGTTCGAGCTTGGGGATCTTGGTCTGCGTGGCCTCGACGAAGTACGGCCGGACGTACAGCAGCGAGTCCTCGATCGGCACGAGGATGAGGTTGCCCTTCAGCAACGTCGAGCCTGTCCCCGACAGCAGCGATTCCTCGCGCGACACCGCGTCGTCACCGGAGATGTTGCCGCCAATCAATGCGGGGCCGAGTGGCAGGTCATCGCGCGGCATCACGTAGCTGGCGAGCTTGCCGTAGCTGTCACCGTCTGATCGAGCAACGAGGAACGACGTGAGCAACTGGCCCTTGTCGTCCTCGGCCTGTGGGACGAACGGCCGCAGGATGATGAACTCCGCCTCCTGCTCACCCGGCAAGCGCGTGAGCAGGTAGTACGGGTCGATCCGCCGCGACCGGCGCGCTGCCACTGCCTCGCCCTGCGCGTTCGTCGACGAGGTCGCGGTCGGCGCGCTGGCGGTGCCGGGGTCTTGGGCGACGTTCCACGCATCGTTGTTCGTGTAGAAGTCGTTGACGTCGTCAATGTGGTATCGGCCCCACACGTTGGTCTGAACCCGGAACAGGTCCTCCGGGTACCGCAGGTGCTCGATGAGCTCGGCCGGCATCTCGCTGGCGTCGGTGAACAGCTTCGGGAACGCCTTGCGGTACGCCTCGATGATCGGGTCGTCGACAGGCATCACGTAGTACGTGACCGTGCCCTCGTAGGCGTCGACCACCGCCTTCACCGAGTTGCGTACGTAGTTGAAGCCGTGGTCAAGGCCGCTCGCGCTGTCGAGCCCGTCGGTCTCGGCCCGCTGCGCGTAGGGGTACCGGTCGGTCGTCGTGTACGCGTCGAGCACCCACTGGATGCCGCCGTCGACGACCACCGGATACGGGTCGGCGTCGAAGTGCAGGAACGGGGCGAGCGCCTCGGCCCGCTCGCGGATGTCGCGGATGTAGAGGATCTTCGAATCGCCGTCGATGTAGCTCGACAGGACCGGGTTGATGTCGCCGAACCGGAGCGCGAAGGCCAGCTTGCGCAGCAGCGAGCCGACCTCGACGCCGTCACTGCCGTCGTAGGTGGTGGGCTGCGTGCCCTTGTCGTCCTGGAAGTCGACCTCGTCGCGACCGGTGCCGACGACGACGTAGCCGCCCAGCTTCTCGCCAAAGTAGATGCCGGGCTTCTTCAGCTCGATGTCTTCCGCGGCGCGGTTGGTGATCGGGACGTTCTCGATGACGAACTCGGGCTGGCCGTCGGAGCTGTTGGCGTTCGTCGGCGCCATCGCGAGGCCGTAGCCGTGCGTGAACGCGAGGTGCTTCGACTCCCATGACGAGGCCGGGACCCTCGAGCTGTCCAGATCGCGCGCGGAGATCATGACCTCGGTGGGTTCGCCGTCGATCTCGTAGCGGTCGATGTCGATGTCATTGAGCCGGTAGAACTGCCGGACCCGCTGGAGCTCCTGGAAGGTCTTGCCCGCGATCTGCGCGCTCGGGTCCCACAGGCGGATGTTGCGGACGGTGTCGGCGTTGGCCGCAAGGTCGACCTTCTCCGGGTCTTGGTTGGGCACGTACGAGCGAACGTCGACATCGGCCAAGCCGATCGCCTCGCGCGTCGCCGCGATGTTGCGGGCGATGTACGGCGCCTCCTTGGACAGCTCTGACGGCTTGACCTGGAACCGCTGCACGAACTGCGGGTAGATGCCGCCGGCGATAACCGCGACGAGAGCCCACAGGCCGACGCCGAGCACGGGGAGCACCCAGCCCCGGCGGAAGATGTTGACGATGAACAGCACGAACGCCGCGATCGAGATGAGCAGCAGCAGGTTGATCGCCGGCAGCTGGGCCTTCACGTCGGTGTAGGTCGCGCCGTCGACCGCGCCGCGCGTGGAGACGGTCAGCTCGTAGCGCTGCAGCACGTACCCCGCGGCCTTCACGAGCGCCAGCAGGCCTAGTAGCACCGAGAGGTGCGCCTTCACCTGCGGCGTCACCCGCTCGCGTGCCGTCTGCACGCGGATGCCGCCGTTCAGGTAGTGAGCGATGGCGGTGACGATGAAGACGATGATCAGCGCCGCGAACAGCCAGCTCGTCAGGAAGCTCAGGAATGGCAGCTTGAAGACGTAGAAGCCGATGTCGGTGTCGAACTGGTCGTCCTTGACGCCGAAGGAGCCACCGTTGATGAAAAGGATCCACTTCTCCCACTCGGCGGACTGGCCGGCGCCGGCGATGGCCGCGAGCAGGAGCGAGACGCCAACCCGGACGAGGCCCGTGCGGCCGCGAATCACCTCGTGGTAGCGCTCGACGAGCTCTTCTTCGGGGCCAGCGGGCCGGAACGGCGGCGCGAGCCGGTCGGCGATGAACAGGCTCACCCACATCAGAGCGAAGAATGTGGCGGTGAAGATCAGCGCGAGCGTCGCCTTGGCGCCCAGCACGCCGCGCCACACGCTTGACAGGCCGAGCGAGTCGAACCAGAGGAAGTCGGTGTAGAAGCCGGCGATCCCTCGCAGCGACGTGATCAGCACGAACGCGACCACCGCAGCGACGACGAGCGCGGCGCGGCCGCGTCCCTGCGTGCGCCGCGGCCGGGGGGGGAGGTCCGACACGGCTCGCATAGGCGAGACCCTAGGTGCTTTCCGGAACCACCAAGCAGCGGCAGCCGGGATGGGCCGGCGGGTAGAGGTCGCCAGTCGGGAACGGCGCTCCCTTGCTGACCTCGCCGGCCAGCGCGTTGTCGTCGGCGTCCGGGCACGCCTCGCCGGAGCGGTCGACGAGCCAGCGCAGCGAGCAGCCGTCGGGGCTGGCGTCGAAGACGCCCCTGGCGTAGGCGGCGGTGACGAAGTGGCGGGCGCCTTCGTTGATGCGCTGCCCCTTCCACTCGCGGTAGAGCGACCGGAGCCCCTCGGCGACGTCGTCAAGGTCGTCGGCCTCGCCGAAGGCGCGCTCGACACGATCACGCAACGGGCCGACGAGCGTGCGCGCCAGCTCGTCGGCGAGGTCGTCGCAGACGGAGCTCGCGGGGGCGTCGAGGAGGACGGCACCGGCGGCGGCCGCGTCGAGTAGCGGCTCACCCGCGACCGCGGCGTACCGGCGGGCGTGCTCC
>CAYSAC010000339.1:0-4014 GCA_964428815.1 uncultured Acidimicrobiaceae bacterium
CCGTCGCCGTGGACCTCGATCGCCTGCGTCCCGGCCAGCTGGCCAGCCGCCAGGACGCGGCCCTGCGGCGGTACGTGCGTGACGAGGTGTATCCCTACTCGCGGCTGCTGCGCCCGCGGCTCGACCGCTGCGGGCTCGGCCAGGCAGGCGTCCAGACCGTCGCCGATCTCCGCCGGCTCCCGCCGCTGGACTGGGAAGAGGTCGACGGCCGCGCCGCGGTGCTCGACCCGTCAGGCGACCTCATCAAGGCGCACGGGCCGCTCGTCGAGCGGGCGCGGCTCGGGGTCGCGGACCTCCTCGGCCGGCGCGCCGCCTTCGCCCGCGAGCGGCTCGAGCCGGCCTACAAGCCGATCCACTGGTGCCGCCACGGCGAGGTTCCCATCGCCATGACCGCAACCGACCTCACCGCACTCGCGGGTCTCGGCCGACGCCTGCTCGACACCGCTGGGGTGCGGGCTGTCGATCGAGTCGTCACGCTCGAGGAACCGGGTTTGCTCGGCTTCTGGCAGCTGACGCTCGGCTGCCGCGATGGTGGTGTGCTCGCGGCCCACCTCGGTGCGAAGGCATCGCCCGTCGCGGTCGCGTCGTGCAGCCCCACGGTCCTGGCCGGCGGTGCCGGTGCGGTGGCCAGAGCACTCGACGCCGGTCTCGACGGCGTGCGGCTCGTCGTCGTCATCGGCGAGCTCCTGGATGACGCCGACCGCGAACGCCTGCGGGACTCAGCGGGCGGTGCCGACGTCCGCTGCGCGTGGGCACCCGACGGTGTGCGCGCGCTCTGGGTCGAGTGCGGCGCTCGGCTGCTGCACACGTGGCCGGACGCCGAGGTGATCGAGGTCGTCGATCCGCTGTCGGGCGCTGCCGTCGGAGAGGGCGACGACGGCGAGCTGCTCTGGACCGCCCTCGGCTGGCGCGGCACGGTGTTCGCCAGGCTTCGCACCGGCGCCTTCGGTCGGATGGACGATGGGACGTGCCTGTGTGGACGCACCACGCCGCGGCTCTCCATCGTCCCCCTCGACCCTCCTATCGCGGGCGTGCTCGATGCCGACTCCCGCGTCGCGCGTTGGTATGCCGAGGTCATCACCGATGACGGCGGCGCGCCATGGCTGCGCGTGTACGTCGCGGCCACGCGGGGAGCGAAGACCGGCCTGGCGCAGTCGCTCGCAGACACCGTCGGTGCCGAGGTGGCGGTGGTGCGACCAGCGCGCATCGATGCGCTCGTCGCAGCCAACGGCGGCGAGCGGCTCGCGGGCCTCGGGACGAGGACCAGATGACGGTGGACGACGGAGGCGCAGCGGCCTGGGCCGCACCGGAGGCACCCGCACCCGGCGGCGCCGCCACCGCGGCAAACCGGGGGACGGCGCGGACCCCCGGCGCAGCGGCTCCTGTGCTCGAGGTGCCCGTCCCGCTGCGGCCCATGACCGTCGCGGACATCCTCGACGGGTCGTTCGCCGTCCTGAAGGCCGCACCGGCGAAGGTGCTCGGCATCGTCGCGATCTTCGTCGTGCCGGTGCAGGTGCTCGCGGCCTACCTTCAGCGCGACCTGCTGGGTGGCTCCGGCTTCGCCGACCTCCTGAGTGAGGACACCAGCGTCCTCAACGCGTCCGCCCAGCAGCAGACCGCGACCGCCACCTGGGGACCGCTGATCCTCGCCGTCGTGCAGGCGATCACGTTGCCCTTCGTCTGCGGCGCCCTGATCAAGCTCATCAGCGGTTGGTACGCCGGTCGCGACCCGAGCGCGAGCGAGCTGCTCCGCGCCGTCGGCCGGCGCTGGTGGGCACTGCTCGCGTCGTGGTTCCTCGTGCACCTCCTCGAGGCCTTCAGCCTCGTCCTGTGTGTGCTCCCCGTCCTCGCGGTCATGACCTGGTTCGTCGTCACCGCGCCGGTCGCGGTGGCCGAGTCCCTTGGGCCCATCCGCGCCATGCGACGGTCGGTCGAGCTCACGCGGCGGCGCTTCGGCCCGTGCCTCGGCGTCGCCCTCCTCACCGGCGTCGTGGCGAACCTGCTCGACCAGGCGCTCGGCCTGTTGCCTGACACCGTCGCGCTGATCGTCGGGCTCGACGTCGGGTGGCCGCTGCTCGCGCTCGGCGGGACGCTCTCGCGGATGATCACCACGCCGCTCATCGGTGCCGCCGCCGCGCTGCTCTACCTCGACCTGCGCGTCCGTACCGAGGGACTCGACCTCGAGCTCGACGCCATCGACCTCTTCGACCGTGACGCGCCGGCCTGACCTCGCGGTCGCGCTGTGGCTCGCGCCACTCGCTGGGGGCGGCGAGCTGCCCGTCCCGTCGCAGGAGCCGGGCCGAGTCCGCGACCTCGCGCGCGAGATCCTGGCCCGGCCCGAGTACGACGAGCCCGCGGAGCCGTTGCCGGCCAAGGTGCAACGCTGGTTCTCCGAGCTCATCGGGCGCGTGCTGGAGAACCTCGTCGGCTCCGGCGCGGGGACGGTGCTGGCATGGGCCATCCTCGCGGCCGCGATCGGCGGGACGGTGCTGCTGATCGTTCGGGCATCGGGTGGGTTGCAGCGCGATCCCGGTGCCCCGCCGAGGGTGGTCATGGTCGAGCTGACCAAGACCCCTGCCGAGTGGCGCGCCGATGCCGACCGTCTCGAGGACGAGGGTGATTGGAAGGGCGCGCTGCGGTGCCGCTACCGCGGCCTGATCGGTGACCTCGTCCGGCGCGACGTGATCCCGGAGATGGCGGGGCGCACCGGTGGTGAGTACGTGCGCGACGTCCGGGCATCGCTGCCCGCCGTCGCGGAGCACTTTGCCGGCGCGACTGTCCTGTTCGAGCTGGCCTGGTACGGCGACCGGCCGACCGGACCGCAGCAGAGCGAGCGCTTCCGTGAGCTCGAGGCGCGGGTGCTCGGCCGCGAGCTGGTGTCATGACCCGCGGCCGAAGGATCGGACCGTGGCTTCTCCTGCTCGTCGCGTTGGTGGCCGTCGCCGCGCTCGTCGGACCGCCCGACAACGACGGTCCGCCGCTCGATCCGACCTCCACCGGACCGCTCGGCACCAAGGCGCTCGTGACCCTCCTCGAGGAGCTGGGGGCGGAGGTCGACGTCACGAGGCAGGCACCCGGCCCCGGCACTGACGTCGCCCTGCTGCTCGCCGACGACCTGGGCGACCAGGCCGCGCCGCTCACCGTCTGGCTGGCGAACGGGGGCACCCTCGTCGTCACCGATCCTGGGTCGGCGCTTACCCCTGAGGCGGTCGGCGAGCCGTTTGGCGGGCTCGTCCACGCGACGCTCGGACGCGCGCTCTGCGACGTCCCTGCGCTCCGCGACGTCGCCCGGATCGATCCCGTCGGCGGTGTCGACTACGCCGTCGGCGAAGGCGACCAGAGCTGCTTCGGGGATGGGGAGGGCGCGTACGTCGTCGTGCGCTCGCACGGTCAAGGCACGATCGTTGCGATCGGCGGCGCCGCCTTGTTCACCAACCACGTGCTCGATCACCAGGACAACGCCGTGCTCGCGGCGGCGCTGCTCGCGCCGACCGGCAACGAGCGCATCGCCTTCCTCCGGCCTCCGACGCCGGGCGGAGGCGAGAAGTCCCTGTCGGACCTCATCTCACCGAACGTGAAGCGCGCGCTCATCCAGCTGGCGGTCGCGTTCTGCTTCTACGCGGCGTGGCGTGCCATCCGGCTCGGTCGCCCGGTCACCGAACCGCAACCGGTGCAGATCGCAGGTTCAGAGCTGGTGAGCGCGGTGGGCAACCTGCTCCAGCAGGGCCGCTCGCCAGAGCGCGCGGCGTCGATCCTGCGGGCCGACCTGCGGCGCACCCTCGCCCAGCGGCTCGGCATCCCCCGCGACCTGCCACCCGACGCCTTCGCCGCCGTCGCCCGCGCGCGGCTCGCCACCGACGCTGCCACCGTGCAGCACGCGGTCGCAGGTCCACCGGTGAGTGACGACGACGCACTCATCGCGCTCGCCCGATCCATCGACACCATCCGCCAGGAGGTCCTCCATGCCCCGCCTGTCCGCCAACGCTGACCCGCGGGCGGCCATCCTGGCCGTCC
>CAYSAC010000340.1:0-4005 GCA_964428815.1 uncultured Acidimicrobiaceae bacterium
CGAGGAGAGCCTCAAGGATCTGAAGATCGGACGGGGACGCTGGTGGAACACCGACGTCGGCGCCACCGCCCGGAACCGCATCGAGGCCCACCGGCGCCGCATGCAAGCCGAGGACTTCGCGGCCACGCCCACCATGCCGTGGCGGATGCGCAGGACATGGCGAAAGGACGCCCGACGGTGGGCCGAACAAGAAGCACTCCTCCAAGATCAATGGAAGATCGTCGGCGAACCCATCGCGGACGAGCTCACGACCTCGCTCGACGACGCCGAGCACACCGTCAACCAGCTCTGCCTCCAACGCGACACTCGGGAGCAGTGGCTAGGCGACCACCCTGACGTCGAGCACCGCCTCTCCCACATCGAACGAGAGCTCGCAGTCGATCGGGCCGTCAACCGCGACCAGGGGCCGGCACTGGGCCGATCCCGCGGCACCGAGATCGAAGGACCCGATCTGGGCATGGAACTCTGACGTCGACATCTTGGGCCGTCCAGCCTCAGCCGAGCATCACCACGTCCGCCAACGCGCACAAGACAAGGATCGAGAAATGACATCCAGACGCTCCTTCAAGGCTTGAAGGGGTTACCGGCATGACTACCAGCCAGGTCGTTCGGATCGGCCGATCGCTGCGAGAGCCGAGCGTGATCTGGATCCAGTCCGCGATCGCATGTGCCAGCGCGACGATCCACGCGCGCTAGGTCGGCGGGTCAGGGCGCGTCGGGCGGCAGCACGAACAGGCCTGCGATCTGACCGTTCGTGCGGAATGCCACGCGGCTCTTCGCGTCGCCGTTCAGGAACGTCATCGGCGTGTCGTACACGCGGAACTGCCCAGGAGCGTCGATCTCGATCGGGTCACCGTGTGACTCGTAGGGTCCGAGGTCCTCGACCAGGACGATCCACACGTCCTCGAGTTGCTGCGCGCCCAGTTGCTGCGTCATCGTTTCGTCGAAGCCGGCGATGAGCTCGTCCCAGCGGTTGGCAGCGATCGCTTCGGTGACCTCCACCGCCCGGGCTGTGCCGTCACCCTCGACGGTTGTGTTGGTGGGCGGCGTCGTCGCCTTCGTGGCGCCCTCGTCCGGCTCAGAAGTGCAGCCAAGACACAGGGCGAGAGCCACGAAGATGGCGAGGGCATGTCTCACCCCACCAGATTTCGTCGTCCCCCCGTCCGTTCCTGCGCAGCAGCATCGGCACATCCCGAGCATCAACAGTTCGGCAGTTCGGTCTAGCTGCCGTGCGGACGGTCGCGGCGCCGGTGGCGTTCTTGTCGGTACTCCCAGAGCAGCAACACGCCGGCGAGCAACGTGACCACCGCAGCAACGCTTGCCGCCCAGGCCGGACTCGACTCGCCCTGGTTGTATCTCAGATACGAAGCAATGCCGAAGGCGGCCAGGAATCCCACCCACTTGACCGGATGCCATCCGTCCTCAGTCCACCAGCGCCGGAAGGCAGCCCTGCGCCTTTCCGGCGGAGGAGACAATGGCACCCACGCAGAATGCCCTGAATGCGCGGGCTAGCCCACGTCCGGCTCCTCGGGTTCCCGTCTCCCGATGTGGCGCTTCGCGTACCAGCCCCGCTTCCACGCCACCGCCGCGATGATGAGGCCGAGGGCGACGCCGCCCTCGATGGCGACCTCGAACTGCGCCTGGGTCTTCTCGCGGTCGCACTCCGCGGGATCGGTGTAAGTCCCGTTGGAAGGGTCATAGCCGCCATAGGTCGAGCAGTCGCGTGTCAGGTCGCCGTACGAGAGGAACGCGGCCACCAGCAGAGCGACCAGCCCCAGGCCGATGAACTTCACGGAGAACAGAATGCCCGACAGATCACCCCAGCGGTATCGACGCACATCCCGCGCGGTTCGCGAGACACTGATCTAGTGAAATGGGGGGGCTGCAGCGAGGCTGAGATCGCGGAGATTCGTAGGACACAGCGGGGCGTAAGCATCCCCGTGACGTATGAGCGCTTCCTCAGGTCATGCGGCCGCGGCCCGATCGGCAAGAGCTTCCTCACAGCGACGGGCGAGGACTGGTACTACCCCGCGGCTCTTGAGTTCTTTGGGATCGCCAGCGAGCTCTTTCGCGAGTCCACGGGAGCCCAGCTGCCGGACGGGTACCTGGTCGTCGGCCAGTATCAGGGCTACCAGTTCTTCTGCGTTGACACGGCTGATGCAGATGAACGTGTGCTCCACTACATGGAGACTGACGCCGACTTCTCCTCGACGGGGGAGTCGCTGCGCGAACTATTCGAGGACGTGATTGCGAGAGATGAGGCGGGCGCTCCCTATCGCTCGGAGCCGGTAGGCAATGGCATCTCCCGGATGGTGTTCGACGACGATCCGACGAACAATTAGCGCGGTATCGACGTTCCCGGACGCACTGGCAGCTCGGTCACTCTCAACTCGGTAAGTAGCGTCTGTCGGTGCACTTGGAATTGATGAGGGAGAAAAGTCGGGACTTCCCGGAGGTGTCTGAACCGGCAAGCGTGCGAACGTTGCGCATCTGGCACTGCAAGTACCGAACACTTGCTCCGGTAGCCCGACTCGTCCGCGTCGAGGGTGCCGAGCTGGCGACATTCCCAGACCAGACGTTGGAACCCCTCGGTGGCCTTACCGCGCTTCGGTACCTGCACGTGCTCCATCTTCCAGGCGTCGGTGACCTCAGCCCGCTCGCGAACCTGACCTCGCTGGCGACGTTGCGGCTCGCAACGCTGCCGAGTTGGGATGCCTCCGGGAGGACGCAGCTCGTGCAGAGCCTGGCTCCACTCGCGTCGCTCCCGAATCTTCGCCACGTCGAGCTCTTTGGCGTGGTTCCGCGGGACGGCTCCCTCGCGCCTCTGGAGCGTTGCCAAAGTCTCATCTCAGCTCGGGTGAGCAAGTTCCCCAAGGAGGAGACGGATCGCTTCTACGCCGCTATCGCCATCTCAGATGACTTCGCTCCAGCCGCCGACTTCTGACGGGATCGGCACGACGAGCCGGCTACAGCCGCCCACCGCGCTCGGCTCGCTCCCGCAGGAACGTCACCCACCAGTTGCGGTCGTCGAGCGCAGTTCGGTCGGGCCAGTTCGGCGCTGTTTCGATGAACCCGAGCACTGACCAGGCGAGGCCGAAGAGCGAGTCGTCGTCCTGGGGCAAAACGTTGAGTAGCGCGATCGCCTCGTCATCACTCGCAGGCGCGACAAGCGCTTCCACGCCCTCCTGAAATCGCTTCACTGTTTCCTCATCGGCATCCGTCTCGACGGGCATCTGCCCCAGGCGGAGCAACGTCGTGACGCCGTGCTGCACTAGCGCATACTCCCTGCCGGTTCCCGGGCGGGTCTGCCGCACGGCGATGGGCACTATACCGACGAGCTCGGCGGCCGCGAACCCGACATCGGTGCGGAGCGCCTCCGAACCCGCGGATGCCGCTAGCGCTCACTTGCGGCGGGGTCTAACAAACGAGCGGCACGCGCCGCGAACGCCACTGGCCGATTGCCCAGGTCGCGTACATAGCCGGCGGTTGTGACCGCCGACGCGTGGCCGACGAAACGGGCGATCTCATCGATGGATTCGCCGGCCTCGGCGTAGAGGGCGGTGACCACGGAGCGGCGGCCGGTGTGGGTGCCGAGCTTGGTCGCGTCGATGCCGGCGGTGGCGGCCGCGGAGTTGATGAGCTTGGTGACCGCTTGGCGGGTGAGCAGGCCACCGGTGGGGGTCGTGAACACGAGATCGACGACGCGTCCTTCGTAGAGGTGCTGCGGCCACGGCTCCGCGCTGGCCAGTCGGTCGGCGACTTCGGCCTTGCGCCGTCGGCGCAGCAGGTCGACGGCGGTCGGGACGAGTTGGTGCTCACCCATCGCGCCGGCCGTCTTGGTCGGCCCCAACGCCGGGCCCTGGTGGTCGACGTAGATGCAGGCTCGGCGGACGACTGCTGTGCCGGCTTCGAGGTCGACATCGGTCCAGGCGAGGCCGAGCGCCTCGCTGACGCGCCAGCCCTGGAAGAACAGCAGGGCCACCACCGCTCCGTAGCGGCTGTCGC
>CAYSAC010000341.1:0-3988 GCA_964428815.1 uncultured Acidimicrobiaceae bacterium
GCCGCCGGCGTGATCGCCGCCTGCGCGGTCGCCGCGGTCATCGCCGCCCGGCGCGACCGCGACCTCCGGCCGCTCGTCGCACCGGTCTTGGCGGCCAGCGGCATCGGCGGGTACTTCGCGTTCCTGTGGCACCACACGGGCGAGGCGCGGGCCTGGTTTCGTGCCGAGGAGGGGTGGGGACAGGACTTCGGCTTCGACGTGTTCGACAGCGTGGGCGACGTGTTCCGCGGGTCGGGCAACGGCGACGACGTGATCCTGACGGCGGGGCTCGTGTTCCTGCTGGCCGGGCTCGCATACCTGATCGTGCTGCGCCCGCCGGTGCCGCTCGTCGCCTACTCGGTCGTGTTGGTCGCCCTGCTGCTGCCGGCGTTGTTCGCGACGGTCCCGCGGTACCTGCTCGTCGCGTTCCCGCTGCTCATCCCGTTCGCCGTGCGCTGGTCGGACCGGCACACAGCGGTGCTCGCCGCCTGCTTCGCGGGTGGGCTCGCGTTGCTGCCCGTCTACATGATCCCGACGTGGTTCGACATGGTCCCGTACCGCATCCAGCTCTGAGGTGCCACGCTCGCGCCGTGAGCACCTCTGGGCTGCTGAGGAAGGTCGACGCGGTGACGGTCCGGGTCCCCGACCTCCCTGCCGGTCTTGCGTTCTACGTCGACGTGCTCGGCCACCGGTTGAACTGGCGCGACGACGACACCGGCCAAGCCGGGCTCGGGCTGCCCGACAGCGACAGCGAGCTCGTGCTGACCACCGTCCACCGCAACGAGCCGAACTGGCTGGTCGAGTCCGTGGATGACGCCGTCGAGGCCTTTCGCAGCAACGGAGGAACGGTTGTGGTCGAGCCAGCGGACATCCCGGTCGGGCGGGTCGGTGTGGTGCTCGACCCCTTCGGCAACGCGCTCGTGCTGATCGATCTCTCGAAGGGCACCTACGTCACCGACGCCGACGGGAACGTCACCGGCGTCAGGTGACGGCCGCTACTCGCAGCCGACCCCATCGTTGTCGCGGTCGAACTTCTGCTCGAACCCGGGGTCGCCGCGGTAGATCGGCGCCTTGCCGGCGGCGCGGACCTCGTCGCAGTTCGCGTATGACGCGCTGCCAACGAATGGTTGCGGTGCCGGGGGAGCAGTCGGCTGAGGTGCCGCCGTTGTGGTCGTCGGCGGCAGGGTGGTCGTCGGCGCGACCGTCGTGGTCGTCTCGCGCTGAGGCATCGAGGTCGTGCTGCTCGCCGTCTCGGCGTATGGGAGCTTGTCCTCGACGGCGACCTCAACGGGGTCTCCGCTCGATCCGCACGCGGCCACTGCCGCGATCGCTAGCGCGATCGCGCCTGTTCGCCACCTGACCCCACCCATGGTCCCCGCCTTCCGGTCCATCCCCGCCGGGCCCCAATCGTCCCCGCTGTCCGAAACGCGAGCAATGACCAACCTGAGAAACGTCCGAGAGGACGGTGACATAGCGATCAAGCGACACTGGAGCGCTGTGACTCGACGCAAGGCGGTCGCGCTCGTCGTCATCGCGGGCTTCGCCTTCGTGGCGCTGCTGGTCGCGGTGAACTCCCGACGCTCCCCTGACTCGCCGGAGGCATTGCGCGAGGGGGACCTGCGGCTCGTCTCGTTCAACATCTGCGGCGTCGTCTGCGCCGAAGGTCGCGATGAGGCGGCCCAGCTCATCGTGGACCTGGTCGACACCTCGTCCTCTATGGCCGTGATGCTGCAGGAGGCATGCCGCGCCCAGGTCGAGGAGATCGGGCGACAGCTCGGCGCAGTCTGGCCACGCGTAGAGGTCCATTTCGTGAGCAGCCTTCGCGGCGATGCCGGCGGGCTGAACCTGTGCCCTGAGGACGACTTCGGGGTCGGGCTGCTCACCGCGCTCCCCGTGCTCGATCGGTTCGATGTGCTGCTCCCCAATCCGGGTCTGGGAGCGACCTACCTCGACGAGCGGTCGCTCGCATGCCTCACCGCGATAGCCGCAGAGCCGGTGACCATCTGTACGACGCACGTCGTCCGGCGGACGACTGACGCGGCTGCCCATGACGCGCAGGTCCTCGCGTTGCGAGATGCGCTTCCTCGCCTCGCACGTGAGCGGGGTCGGGTCATCGTGACGGGCGACTTCAATACCGAGGTCGACTCCCTCAGCGGCACAGGGTTCGTCGCTGACGAGCTTCCCGGTGTCGACCACATCCTCGCTTCGCAGCCGGCGTTCGGAGGGATCGACGCCGCCCGACACGGTTGCCCGTGCTCGGACCACAAGGCTGTGGTGGCCACCATCGCTGCAGCCGAACAACGGTGAGGCCCGCGCTCATCTCCGGCTGGCTGCCGCTCTCCGTTCGGCTTCGTCGCGGATGCGGTCCAGCGACGTGCGGACCGTCGCAACCCACCTGCGCGCCACCTGATCTCCCCACCACCGGCCGAGGTGCCAGAAGTCGGTGCCGAGCTCGCCCTTGTACTCGAGCCGCGTGGCGCCAGCATCGTCGTGGAGCGTGAAGGTCTCGACCACGTGGGGCACCGGGCCTCGCAGGAGCCGGAACGCGACCGTCTCTGGACGCTCGAAGCGGACGGTCTCGACGGTGGTCGCCACCATGCCCCACCCCACGTCGGTCCGGTGGGCGGCGAGGACCATGTCGCTGCCCCGCTCGAGCACCTCGATCTCGTCGCTCATCGCGCGTGGTGTCCGCTCCAGGTACGGCGCGGCGATCACGTCGAACACAACCTCGCGAGGCGCGGCGATGGGAACCGTCCAGGGTCCGAGGGGTCGCACCGTCCGTCCGAGACCGGTGTCGAGGGTCATGTCACCGCGAACGACAAGTCGGTAGCCGACGCCGGCGAGCACCGCCGCGGCCGCTGCACGTCCAAGGCTCTGCATGGGGACCACTGTCCCAGACCCCGTCGGGGTCAGGCGTCGCGTGTCAGCTCGAAGACGTCGCGCAGCTCGTCGTCTTCCCGTGGTCAAGCAGCGCGAACGCCGAGCCCAACCAGGGCGGTGAGAACTACCGCTGCGGTCATCGCCAGGGGTGTCCATCTCGCTCTCGGCTTCAGCAAGGAGACACCGGCTCCGAGGGCGAGGTAACCAAGACGACGTCGGAATGTTCGAGCGCGGCGACGACCGAGGAGCTGTTCGAGGACGGTAGGACGACGACGTGCAGGTAGAGGGACGCGCATGGCTCCTCGTTCCCCCCGCCCGGACGGATTGGACAGAGTGCCATCGCGCATCGCGAATGGCAACTGAGCCGCGTCGACCAGAACATGAGTGATGCGCGAAGGTATGACCGATGACCGTTCACAGTCGTACTGCCGCAGTGGGCCAACAGGCTCCGGACTTCACGCTCGCTGATCAACGCGGCAACGAGTTCCATCTGTCCGAGGCGTTGGGTGCAGGACCGGTCGTGCTCGTCTTTCTCCGAGGTTTTGGCTGACCGTTCTGTCGGCGACATCTCTCGCAGTTGCGAGGCGACATCGAACGATTCACCACCGCCGGTGCCCAAGTCGTGGCCATCGCGCCTGACACGGCCGACGGAGTGACCAAGTTCGTGGAGGGCAACGCGTACCCATTCTCGCTCCTGCCGGACGCGGACCATGTGGTCTTCGATGCCTACGACGTGGTCAGCACGCTGATGAGCCTGGGTCAGCGACCGGCGCTCTTCGTCGTCGACCGAGAGGGCGTCGTCCGCTTCGACTCGATCGGTACCCAGCAGTGGCAGATCCCGTCGAACGACAACGTCCTGGCCGTTCTGTCGTCGCTCTCGTGAGATCGACCCGTGGTCGCCACGATGTTGGGGGCGTCCCCCACCGGATTTCGAGGGCAGATGCCCCCAACCTAGTGGAGCGGCGAACTGGGTACGAGCTGTCCGACGGCTCCCTACCACCACCACCAGACGACGGTCAGGTGATGACGGCGACGACGTCGCCGGAGCCGACCGACTGACCGGGGGAGACCTTTATCTCCGACACGGTGCCGGCCTTCTCGGCGGTGATGTTGTTCTCCATCTTCATGG
>CAYSAC010000342.1:0-3974 GCA_964428815.1 uncultured Acidimicrobiaceae bacterium
GGACGACCTCCGCCTCCATGCCGGCCGCGATCCACGCCGCGTTCCATCCGACGTTCCCGGCGCCGAGTACCACGACGCGACCGGGTCGCACGCCGGGTGCGCCGCCGAGAAGCACGCCCCGCCCGCCGTTCTCCCGCTCGAGGAAGTGGGCGCCGATCTGCGTCGCGAGCCGGCCAGCGACCTCGCTCATCGGGGCGAGTAGCGGGAGGGCGCCGGTGTCGAGCTGGACGGTCTCGTACGCGACGGCGGTCACTTGGCGGTCCAGCAGCGCCCGAGCGATCTCGGGGTAGGCGGCGAGGTGCAGGTAGGTGAACAGCACCTGCCCGCTGCGCATGAGCTCCCACTCCCGCTCCTGGGGCTCCTTCACCTTGCACACGAGATCGGCCGCGCCCCACACCTCGGCCGCGCTCTCCACGGTGAGCGCACCGGCGGCGACGTACTCCTCGTCGTGGATGGACGACGACTCACCGGCGCCGACCTGGACAATGACCTCCACGCCGTGCTGGACGAGCTCACGAATGCCGTCCGGCGTGATCGCGACCCGGTTCTCGTTGTTCTTGACCTCGGTCGGCACACCCACCAGGAGGGTCATTCGCGGCTCTCCTCGAGGTGCTTCCATGCCTCGTTGAGCACTGTCCGCGTGACGGCCTCGATGGTGTCGAGCTCGTCGGGACCAGCGATGAGCATCGGTGCGAACTGGATGACGGGGTCGGCGCGGTCGTCGACGCGGCAGTAGACGCCCGACTCGAGGAACCGCGGGAGGATCACGCGTCGCAACAGCGCGTCGGCCTCGCCCGGCGCGAAGCGCTCCTTGGTGGCCTGGTCCTTGGTCAGCTCGATCGCCCAGAAGTACCCCGCGCCGCGCACGTCCCCGACGATCGGGATGTCGCGCAGGCCATCGAGCCGGCGCGCGAACCCGTCCTCGTTTGCTCGAACGTTCGCGAGAAGCCCTTCCCGTTCGATGATGTCGAGGTTGGCGAGGGCGACCGCGCAGCTGACGGGGTGGCCACCGAAGGTGAAGCCGTGGGTGAAGGACGTCGCGCCATCGAGGAACGGCGCGACGACACGCTCGCTCGCGATCAGCGCGCCGAGGGGGCTGTAGCCGCTCGTGAGCCCCTTCGCCACCGTGATCATGTCCGGCTGGTAGCCGTAGCGCTCGCAACCGAACATCGAGCCGAGCCGACCGAACGCGCAGATCACCTCGTCCGAGACCAGCAGCACGCCGTACCGGTCACAGATCTCGCGCACCCGCTGGAAGTAGCCGGCCGGCGGGGTGATGCAGCCGCCGGCGTTCTGCATCGGCTCGAGGAACACCGCAGCCACAGTCTCCGGACCCTCCGCCTCGATGCGCTCGGCGATCGTGTCCGCGGCCCAGATCGAGAAAGCGTCCTCGTCCTCACCCAGCGGGTGGTGGTAGCGGTTGGTGTTGGCGACGTGGCTTGCACCAGGCACGAGCGGCTCGAACGGCGCGCGCAGTGCCGGTATGCCCGTGATCGAGAGGGCGCCGAGCGTGACGCCGTGGTAGGCGCCCGCCCTAGCGATGGCCTTCGTCCGCTGCGGCTGGCCGATGGCGCGGAAGTGCTGGCGCGCCAGCTTCCACGCCGACTCGACCGCCTCGGAGCCGCCAGTGGTGAAGAAGACGCGGTCGAGGTCACCCGGCGCCGCCTCGGCCAGCCGCGCCGCGAGCCGGATTGCCGGTTCGTGGGCCACCCCCCAGATAGGGAAGTAGGCGAGGCGGCCGGCCTGCTCGGCGGCGACCTCGGCCAGCTCGCGGCGACCGTGGCCGACCTGTACGACGAACAGACCGCTCAGCGCATCGAGCCACCGCCGGCCGTCGACCGTCCAGACGTAGCAGCCCTCGCCGTGGCTGAGCACCGCGACCGGGTGGTCGTCGTCGAATGTCCCGAGACGACTGAAGTGCATCCAGAGGTGCTTGCGCGCCAGCGCGTCGAGGTCGTTGGGGTCTGCCATCCACCTAGCCTCGCGCTGTGCCTTCGAACCTGCAGCCCAAGATCGCAGTCGCACCAGCGTCGACGCGCGGCTGGCTGCGGGACGCGATCGAGGCCGGCGGCGCCGCCGTCGTCGAGCCCGACGACGCGACGGGGCTGGTCTGGGCCGAGGTGGCTGACGCTGATGGCTTGGACCGCATCCTCGGGTCGCACGCCGCGCTCGACTGGGTCCAGCTGCCGTGGGCGGGCGTCGAGCCCTACCGCGACGTCATTGCCCGCCACCCGGAGCGCCGCTGGACGTGCGGCAAGGGCGTGTATGCCGAACCCGTCGCCGAGCACGCGCTGGCGCTCGCGCTCGCCGGCTGCAAGCACCTCGGTGAGTACGCGAGGGCGACGACCTGGACGGGACAGGCTGGTCGCAACCTCGCGGGCGCACGGGTCGTCGTGCTCGGCGGCGGCGGTATCACCGAGGTGCTGCTCCGGCTCCTCTTCCCGTTCAAGTGCGCGACCACCGTCGTGCGCCGACGCCCCGAGCCGATGCAAGGAGCAGACGCGGTCGTAGGCGTCGACCAGCTCGACGCGGCGCTCGCCGGTGTCGAGCTGCTCGTGCTGGCGCTCGCGCTGACGCCAGAGACGGCGGGGATCATCGACGCCAAGCGGTTGGCGCTGTTGGCGCAGGGCGCGTTGGTCGTGAACGTCGCACGCGGCGCGCACATCGTCACCGACGATCTCGTCGACGCGCTGCAGCGCGGGCACCTCGGCTTCGCGGGGCTCGACGTCACCGATCCCGAACCGCTGCCGGACGGTCACCCACTGTGGGGCATGTCCAACGTCCTCATCACCCCGCACACCGCAAACACCTACGACATGGCCATCCCGCTGCTGTCTGAGCGCGTCACCGAGAACGTCCGCCGCTACGCCGCGGGCGAACCGTTGCTCGGCCCGGTCGACCCTGTGGCGGGTTATTGACCCGATGTCGGGTGCTTCTGGCGTGCGCCAGAACGATCGCGTCAGACGATGACGCCCGGGTTGAGGATGCCCGCGGGGTCGAGCGCTGACTTCGCGGCGGCGAGCGCGGTGCCGACGAGCTCGGGGCGCTGACGCCGGTACCAGCGGTCGTGGTCGCGCCCGACGGCGTGGTGGTGGGTGATCGTGCCGCCGGCGGCAAGCAGCGCCTCGGCAGCTGCTTCCTTGATCTCGGCCCACATCGCCAGCTCTGACCCGAAGCGGCCCGGTGCGAGCACGCTGAAATAGGGCGCGGGCCCGTCGGGGTAGACGTGGGTGAACCGACACGTGACCCACCCGCCACCGCACAGCTCGCGCAGGCTGCGCTCGACGACCTCGGTGACGTTCGCGTGCAGCTCGTCGAACCGATCCCACGTGCACGCGGTCTCGAACGACTCCACGATCACGCCCGCCTGCACGAGCCCGTCGCGCGTGTACGGCGCGCGCAGGAACGACGAGCGCCACGCGCCGACAGCGCCCTCGCGGCTGGCACCACCCTCCTCGCTGTCGGAGAGCGACAGCCCGCCCGGCACCTCGCCACCGTGGTCTCGGCAGAGCTGGACGCCGCGCTCGAGCCAAGCCGCGACCGGGTGGTCGGCGGACTCGAAGCCGAGCACGAGCAGGGCCCCGACCCCGGACGTCCCCGCCGACAGCGCGGCCTCGCCGCCGTCGAGCAGCCGGCAGTTCGTCGGGAACAGCGCGGCCTGCGACAGCGCGCGGCACGCGGCCACGCCGGCGGCGTAGTCCGCGAAGTGCACACCAGCGGAGCCCTTCCACCGCACCCGCTGCTGCACGCGCATCCACGCCTCGGTGATGATCCCGAGGCTCCCCTCGGAGCCGAGGAACAGCCGGTCGGGGGACGGGCCCGCGCCAGAGCCCGGCAGGCGCCGCGACTCGCTGGTGCCGGCCGGGGTCACGACGCGCAGCGACTCCACGAGGTCGTCGATGTGGGTGTACACGGTCGCGTAGTGACCGCCGGAGCGCGTCGCGAGCCAGCCGCCGAGCGTCGAGAACTCGAAG
>CAYSAC010000343.1:0-3967 GCA_964428815.1 uncultured Acidimicrobiaceae bacterium
GGACTCCGCTGCGCTCCGTGTCCTCGCTCGGCCTGCGGCCGACCCTTGACCGCCCGGCAGCACCTCGACGTCGACGCGCTCGCGCTCGACCATCTCCTTGGCCAGCGCCTCGAGGCGCGCCGCGTCGCGGGCCACGATGACGAGGTCGGTGCCGGCCGACGCGAGCTGGCGGGCGATGGCGTCCCCGATGCCGCTCGACGCGCCGGTCACGAGCGCCCGTTCCCAGGTGCGTGCGGTCATGGGGCAGCACCCTAGGGTGTCGCCGCTGGGGGGTCTCGATCGGTTGGATGCCTTCAAGGACGCTCGGGAGACGCTGGGCCCGCAGGAGTGGTTCCTGCTCATGGTGCTGGGCGCGACCTCCTTCTTCGACGGCTTCGACCGCGGCATCATCGAGCTCGCGCTCCCCCAGATCCGGGAGACCTTCGACCTCACCCAGTCGTCCGCGTCCCTGTACCTCAGCGTCGTCTACCTGGGCGCGCTGCCGGCGCTGTTCATCACGCGGTGGGCCGACCGCGTCGGCCGGAGGCGGCTGTTGATGGTCTCGATCATCGGATACACGATCTCGACCGGGCTCACGGCATTGGCACCGACGGCGGTCGCGTTCGTCGCCTGCCAGTTCGTCGCCCGCCTGTTCCTCAACGCGGAGTCGGCCATCGTCTGGACGATGGCGGCCGAGGAGCTGCCGGCGAAGTCGCGGGGCTTCGGGTTCGGCTGGCTGGCGATGAACTCCGCGCTCGGTGTCGGGCTCGGCGCCATCCTCTACGGCGGCGTGTTCGAGTCCGCCGGCCTCTCGTGGCGGTGGCTCTACGTCGTCGGCCTGCCGCCGCTGATCGGCATCGGCTTCCTCCGGCGCCGCCTGCCTGAGAGCCGGCGCTTCGTCAGAGCCCGCGACACCGGGCGGCTGGCGGCGCAGTGGCACGCGATCCTCCGCCGACCGCACCGGCGGTGGCTCGTGCTCATCGTCCTGACGTCCGCGCTGATCGAGCTGACGACGCAGGCGGGCGCGTTCGCCATCGACTACCTGCAGACCGACCGGGGCTTGTCGCAGTCGGCATCGAACTTCATGCTCGTCGGTGCGGGCCTGCCGGGCATCCCGATCATGATCTACGCGGGTGCGCTCAGCGACCGCCACGGCCGGCGCGTTGTCGGTGTCGGCTTCTCGATCATGAGCCTTGTCGGCGCGATGGGGTTCTTCTGGGGACCGGGCGGGATCCCGTTCCTGCTCGGGTTCATGATGCTGATGATCGTGGGGTCGCTTGGCGCCTGGCCCACGCTGGGCGCTTACACGTCCGAGCTGTTCCCGACCGCGCTGCGGGGCCAGGCCAGCTCGTGGGCCACGTGCGCGCGGGTCGCGGGCCAGTCCGGCAGCTTCGCGCTGGGCGGGTTGCTGCTCGCCGCGACCGACAGCTTCCCGACAACGGTGAGCCTGCTCGCCATCGGACCGCTGATCGCGGTCGTCATCTTCGCGATGGTCTTCCCCGACACGCACGGCCGCGAGCTCGAGGACATCTCCGGCGAGGAGGTGGGTCCGCTGACCATCGGTAGCTCTACCCTTCCGCTGTGATCGACCTCGCACTCGAGCGGGCCGGGAGCGGGCGTCCGTTCCTCTGGGCCCATGGCTTGACGAGCAGTCGGGCGAACGAGGAGCGCCGCCAGCTCTTCGACTGGGCGGCGGTCACAAGCAGCGACGTCGAGGTGATCCGCTACGACGCGCGGGGCCATGGCCGCTCGGCCGGACCGCCCGACCCAACGGCCTACCGGTGGCCACAGCTGGCGGAGGACATGCTGGCGCTCGCCGGCGATCTGGGCCTCGAGCAGTTCGACGCCGGCGGTGCGTCGATGGGGTGCGCGACCGTGCTGCATGCCGCGGTGCGCGCGCCCGAGCGCTTCGATCGCCTGGTGCTCGTGATCCCGCCGACGGCGTGGGAGACGCGTGCCGCGCAGAGCAGGCTCTACGAGCTGTCCGCTCGCTTCGTCGAGGAGATGGGCAAGGACGGCTGGATCTCAATCGCCAACAACGCACCGAAGCCGGCCATCTTCGACAGGGACGAGGCGAGCGCCTTCGACGCCGACATCGACGAGCCGATCCTGCCGGCGGTGCTGCGGGGCGCGGCCCTGTCCGACCTCCCTGCGCCCGAGCGGGTCGCGGCGCTCACGCACCAGGCGCTGATCCTGGCGTGGGACACCGACCCAGGCCATCCCGTCTCCACCGCCGAACGCCTCCACGAGCTGCTGCCCAAGAGCGAGCTCCACATCGCCACGACCATGGCCGAGGTCCGCGCCTGGCCCGACAAGGTCGCTGCCTTCCTCACCCCCTAGCGAGGCGGCGCTCCCAGCGGCGGTGACCGGCTGGGGTGGGAACCCCGACGGCAACCCAGCCGGTGCCGGACAGGAGCGCGGCCGCCGCACCGTCCCCCGGCGCGGCGATCCCGAGGGCGGTGCAGTCCCTGCGGGCGGCGAGGGACTCGATGGCAGCGAGCACGTGCCGCCCGATGCCGTCGCCCCGGGCGGCCTCCACGACGACCAGGTCGGCGACCTCGAGGTGACCGCCGACCGTCCAACCCCACGCGGCCGCGACGACCGCGCCGTCCCTGTGGGCTGTGACCGCGAACGGCGTCCCCTCACCGGCGCCCTCGACCGCGAGGAGCGCGGCTGCTTCCGGGTCGGGCCGGCCGTGCACGCTGATCTCGAGCGGCAGTCCGCCGCGGCCGACGACCGCGGCGGCCCTGAACGGCGCGTCGGCGATCGCGTCCCACACCCGCGCCCGCTCGTCGTCGCGGCGCTCGGCCAACAGGTGGACCCTGTCGAACGCGACGGTGGCGCGGAAGCCTGACAGCGCCGCGACCGCCGGCGCGATGCGCGCCTCGTCCATGCTGTCGGCCACCGTGACGTGCGGCTCGAACGAGTGGGTCAGCTCGCGGTGCAGCGGCGCGCGGAACACGCGGTCGCGCAGCTCGCGCAGCGCGTCGGTCGCTCCGGCGACCGCGAGGTAGCAGACCGGGGTGACCGGATGGAACGTCGTCACCGGACCGAGCTCCAACGTGAACGGCTCGGTGCCGGCGGCAGCGGTGCGCAGCAGCGAGAGCGCGTGCCCGAGGTCGCGCTCGGCCACGTTGACGGGCGGTACGAGCGTGAGGTGCGGCGGCACCCGGCCGAGCGCGGGGTCGCCGAGCGCGCGGCGAAGCCCGTCGACGTGCGCGGCGAGCGGTTGGGGGATGAGGAGGGCGACGCCGAGTCGCTGCCTGGGCACAGGCCGCGAGGCTACTGATCGGTCAGTGAGCGGCGGCCTCGAGGCGCACGTGGGCGCGGCGCAGCTCGGCCTCGACCTCGGCGTCGTGCTCGTGGCGGAGCTTGCCCTCGGCCGTGTCCACGGCCCGGCGAGCGCGGTCGACGTCGATCTGGCTGGCGATCTCGGCGACGTCGGACAGGATCGTCACGCGGTCGTTGCTGACCTCGACGAAGCCGCCGTGCACGGCGATGGTCTCGTCGCCCTGCTCGGACCGCACCCTGACCGTCGCGATGTCGAGGGTGCCGACGAACGGCGCGTGGCCCGTGAGGAACGCGATCTCGCCGCCGCCGACCGTGCGGGCGATGACCATCTCAGCCTCGCCCTGCCAGAGGATGCGCTCGGGCGAGACGACCTCGACGTGCATGCTCATGCTCAGCTGGCGCCTTCCTGGAGCTTCGTGGCCTTGGCGCGAGCCTCATCGGCGCCACCGACGTTGAGGAACGCTTGCTCGGGCAGGTCGTCCAGGTCGCCGCGGCACAGCAGGTCGAAGGACTCGACCGTCTCGTCGACCGGGGTCGTCACGCCGGGCAGGCCGGTGAACACCTCGGCGACGTACATCGGCTGGGACAGGAACCGCTGGATCTTGCGGGCCCGCGACACGATCACCTTGTCCTCCTCCGACAGCTCGTCGAGGCCGAGGATGGCGATGATGTCCTGCAGCTCCTTGTACCGCTGGAG
>CAYSAC010000344.1:0-3963 GCA_964428815.1 uncultured Acidimicrobiaceae bacterium
GACGAGCGAGGGATCGTCGGCCGCGTCACCTACCGGTTCGCCGATGAGCGAGCCGCGACGAAGCAGGTCCAGGTGCTCCAGCGCTGGTGCGACCGTGGCACGCGACTCACCTACGTTGACAACACGCGCGAGGTCGCGCTCGTCCACGAGCCGACGCTGTTCGCGGGCGCCCTGCCCCAGCCCGGCCGAGCGACCTAGCGGACGACGGTCCCGTCCTCGTCCAAGCAGCCAGCCGGCGTCGAAGCGTCCGGCCCGCCCGGCGGGCAGTCGGGCAGCGTGTTGGAGGTCGTGCGAGCACCACCATCGCCGCCAACCGGCTCGACACCGGGGTCCTGGCCCGCCCCGCACCCGGCAATCAGCACTGCGGCGGCCGCAGCCGCCCACCACGACCTCATGCGAGCGCGGCGCGCACCGCTGCGCCGGCGCGGTTCACTGCCGCCGCGGCGTCGTCGAGCACGCCGACCATCGAGAAGAACCCGTGGATCTGGCCGTCGTAGCGCACCAACTCGGTCGCGACGCCGGCTGCCCGCAGCCGCTCCGCGTACGCCTCGCCCTCGTCACGCAGCGGATCAAGCTCCGCGGTGATCACGAGCGCAGGCGGCAGGCCGCTCAGGTCCTCGGCGTGCAGAGGTGAAGCGTGCGGCTGCTTCTGGTCGCCGCCGCCGATGTAGCAGTCGATGAACCACAGCATGGTGTCCTTCGTGAGGAAATAGCCCTCTGCGTTCTCCTCATACGACGGGAGGCTCGCGGTGCAGTCGGTGACCGGATAGACGAGCAGCTGGTGGCGAAGCGCTGGGCCGCCCTCGTCGCGGATGCGCAACGCGGTGACGGCGGAGAGGTTGCCGCCCGCGGAGTCGCCCCCGATCGCCAGCCGGCCGCCGTCGATGCCGAGGTCGCTCGCGTGCTCGCCAACCCAGCGCACCGCGGCGAGGCAGTCCTCAGCAGCCGCCGGGAACCGCGCCTCTGGTGCGAGCCGATAGTCCAGCGACACGACAGCTGCGCCAGCGCGGTTGCACAGCGCGCGCGCGGTCGCGTCCGCGGTGTCGAGGTCGCCGATCACCCAGCCGCCGCCGTGGATCCAGATGAGACCGGGGTGGCGGCCTGCGCCCCGGGGCCGGTAGACGCGCACCGGGATGCCAGCGTGCTCGGCCGGCACGACGAGGTCCTCCACCGCTCCGACCTCTTCGCCGGGCGTGTAGAGGGTGCGCATCGCCGTGTACATCTGGCGGGCCACCTCGGGTCCGACCTCCCGGGTCGTCGGACCCCCTGCGCTGTTGATGAGGTCGAGGAACGTGCGCACCTGGGGATGAGCGGGCATGCCGGCCATCCTCGCGCGAGGTCCGGGTAGCGTTGCCCCTCCCCGCCTCACCGAGCGGGGCAGAGGCGCGTCCGGGGGTGAGCGATGCGGGTGTACTGGGAGGTGGCGCGGCGTGCCTACCGCCGTCAGAGCACCTACCGCGCCACCACGACCGCGGCCGAGCTCGTCGCCCGAGTCGCGGCGATGGTGCCGTTGCGAGACCTGTCGATCGAGGAGCCGGACATCGAGGAGATCGTCCGCCGCATCTATCAAGCGCCGCGCCCCGAGCAGTGAGGCTCGGGCGGCGCTACGTTCGGCGCCGTGCCTGCATCGTGCAGGCCGAGGGAGGCGGACATGGACGGCGTACCGATGCTGCAGCGGGTCGTGAACGAGACCGATCGGCTCGTCAAAGGAGTGAGCGCGGATCAGCTGAGCGCGCCCACGCTGTGCACGGACTGGTCGGTGCGCGACCTCATCAATCACATCACCGGTGGCTCCACGATGTTCGCCATGTCCGCGGAGCAGGGTTCGGTCCCCGATGAGGTGATCGGCCAGCTCATGGGCGGCGACAACCTCGGCGACGACCACATGGCGGCGTGGTCGGCTGCCAGCAAGCGGGCGCTCGCGGCCTTCGACGAGCCCGGCGTCATGGACAAGATCGTCAAGCTGCCGTTCGGCGAGATGCCCGCCGGGATCGCACTGAACATCGCGATCTTCGACGTGGCGACCCACGCCTGCGACATCGCGCACGCGACCGGCCAGTCCGTGGAGGACGAGGAGCTTCTCGAGGGCGCGCTCGCGATCGGCCAGCAGATGATCGGACCGGAGCTACGCCAGCCCGGTGTCTTCGGCGACGCGCAGGACGCTCCCGCTGACGCCCCCATCGCAAAGCGCCTCCTCGCCTTCGCCGGCCGCAAGGTCTAGCGCCTTAGCTCTCTAACCCCGTCCAGATCGAACTTGCGTCTCTCAGCGCCCAAATAGGTACTTGAGGGACGCAAGTTCGGTCAGTGGCGGTCGTAGAAGCGGCGGTCGACGACGCGGCGGGCCCGGCGGGTCACGCGGCGGTAGGTGTCGCGCAGCTCGGCCGCGCTGAGGTCGAGGGACCGGGCCAGGCGCGTGAGCGGCTCGGCCTGCTGGGGCAGGGCGTCACTCGGACCTCCGCCGACGAGGAACCAGCGGTTCCGCGTGCGCTCGCAGAACAGGTACGACTCCGCAAGCACCGCCGCATCCTCCGCCGGCACGTGCCCGGCCTCGACCAGCGCGTCGAGGGCCTGGAGCGTCGCCTGGCCGCGCACGCCGTGCACGAGCTGCAGCAGCTGGACAGTGAACTCGACGTCGGACAGCGACCCCTTGCCGAGCTTGAGGTGGAACTCCGGGTCCTCGTCTGCGGGGATGCGCTCGCGCTCGATGCGCGCCTTCATGCGCCGCACCTCGCGCACGTCCTCGGCGGTGAACCGGCGCTCCCACACGTGCGGGGCCACGAGGTGCATGAACCGCGTGCCGAGATCCGCATCGCCCGCGACGGGCCGGGCTCGCACCATCGCCTGGCGCTCCCAGGTCAGCGCCCAGCGGGCGAAGTACGCCTCGTAGCCCTCGAGGCTGCGCGCCAGCGGCCCGTGCCGGCCCTCCGGGCGCAGGTCTGCGTCGAGCTCGTAGAGCCGGTTCGCGGGCGTACCGCCACCAACGAAGCGCAGCAGCGAGGTGGCGAGGCGGTCCGCCTCCTCGTAGCCGGCCGGGCCCGCGCCTTCGTACACGAAGAGGACGTCGAGGTCGCTGCCGTAGCTCAGCTCAGCCCCGCCGAGCCGCCCCATGGCCACGACCGCGAACGGCAGCTGCGGGTCGAGCTGGGCGATGGCCGCCTCGAGGGTCGCCTCCGCGAGCGCGGTGAGATCGCTGCCTACGGTCGCGAGGTCGGCATCGCCGAGGACGTCGCGCGCGGCGATGCCGAACAGGTTGCGGTCGCGCCACCGCTGCAGGCCCCGCTGGCGCTCCTCCGGTTCGTCGCGCCAGGAAACTGCGGTCGCCGCCGACGCGACGAGGTCGTCGCGCGGACGGGTCCGTAGCTGCGCCGGATCGGGCAACCGCTCGATGAGGTCCGGGTTGGCGACGAGCACGTCGCCGAGGAGCCGGCTGGTGCCGACGATGCGGCACAACCGGCGGGCCGCCTCTGGCGAGTCGCGGAACGCAGTGGCCAGCTCCATCGTCCGCTGCTCCCCCGACGCGAGGCGCCGCAGCGCGAGCAGGCCGAGCTCGGGATCGGGTGAGGACGACAGCCAGTCGAGGAGCAGCGGCAGGAGCTGCTGCATCATGCGCGACGAGCGGGTGAGCCCGCGGGTCAGCTCGGTGACGGCTTGGCGGGTGCGCTCGGCGTCGGTGAAGCCGAAGGCCGCCAGCCGGGCCGCTACGGCATCAGCCGTGAGCGGGCCCGCGCCAGCGAGCGCGTCGAGGAGCGGCCGGAACCACAGCCGCTCGTGGATGCGGCGGACAAGGCCGCGCTGGCGAGCGAGGTCGCGGTCGAGCAGCTCGGTCGGTCCCGCCTCCGGCGCGCCGCGGTAGCCGAGGACCCGCGCCAGCCGGCGACGCGTCTCGCGATCCTCGGGCACGGTGTGGGTCTGCTGCTCGTCCTCGAGCTGCAACCCGTGCTCCACGCGCCGCAGGAACCGGTA
>CAYSAC010000345.1:0-3962 GCA_964428815.1 uncultured Acidimicrobiaceae bacterium
TCGTGCAGGCGATGAGCCTGTTCGGCATCCTCGCCTTCCCGATGCGCATCGTCGGGTTCCTGCTCGAAGAGCTGCCACGCGCGGTCGTCGCCCACGATCGCATCGCCGGCGTCCTCGCCGCTCGGGACAAGCCTCTGCCGGACCCGGAGCGTGCCCGCTCACTCCCCGACGGCCCGCTCGACGTCGCGCTGCGCGAGGTGCACTTCGCCTACGGAGACGAGCCGGTGCTCGAGGGCGTCACGATGCACGCTCGGGCCGGCGAGATCGTCGCGCTCGTCGGCGCCACCGGCAGCGGTAAGTCGACGCTCTGCCAGCTGATCACCCACCTGATCGACCGGGCGACGGGAACCATCCGGATCGGCGGCGTGGACGTGGGCGACGCGCACCCGGTGGAGCTGCGGCGGTCGGTCGCCCTCGTGTTCCAGGAGACGTTCCTGTTTGCAGACACGGTGCGGGAGAACCTCACGCTCGGCGAGCCGTTCGACGACGCCGAGCTCGAGTCCGCGCTCGACATCGCGCGGGCTCGCCGGTTCGTCGGTCACCTCCCGCACGGGCTCGACGAGGTCATCGGCGAGCGCGGCATCACGCTCTCTGGCGGCCAGCGTCAGCGCCTCGCGCTCGCCAGGGCCCTGCTCCGGCGGCCCCGCGTGCTCCTGCTCGACGACGCCACGTCGGCGGTCGACCCCACGGTCGAGCGCCAGGTGCTCGACGGGCTGCGCGGGTCGCTCGATGCCACGACCTTGATCGTCGCCCACCGCATCTCCACCATCGCGCTCGCCGATCGCGTGCTCTTCCTCGACGGCGGCCGCATCGCCGCAGAGGGCACCCACACCGAGCTGCTCTCCGTGCCCGCGTACAACGCCCTCGTCACCGCGTACGAGCAGACCGCGCCGGCTGCCATCGGTGGAGGCGGGCCATGAGCACCCGCCTCGAACCGACCGACGACGAGCACGACGCCGCGCTCGGGCTGCTCGTCGACGGCGCACCCGCGGGCTCGCACGAGGCTGAGCGGCGGAGGCCTGCGGCCAGTCCTGAGGACGACCACGGGCTGGAGACAGCCGGCGCGCTGGCGGTGCTTCGCCGCGGCCTGCGCGCGACGCCCGAGCTCCGGCAGGGCATCGCCTTCACCTTGCTCATGGCCATCGTCACCGCTGGCGGCAAGCTCGCGGTGCCGGTGCTGATCCAGCAGATCCTCGACCGCGGCGTGCTGAGGGCTGGCGGCTTCCGGCCGACCTTCGTGTACACCGCATGCGCGGCCGCGGCGGTCCTGGTCGGCGGCTTCTACCTCGCGAGCAGGGCCACGTTCCTGCGCCTGGTGCGGGCCGCCGAGCACAGCCTGTTCGGGCTCCGGGTGCGCACGTTTGGCCACATCCACCAGCTGTCGATGGCCGAGCACGCCGAGAGCAGGCGCGGCGCGCTCGTCGCCCGGGTCACCAGCGACGTCGAGACGCTGGCCCAGTTCACCGAGTGGGGCGCGGTCGCATGGATCGTCGACGGCGGGCTCGTCGTCGGGACCCTCGTGATCATGGCCATCTACTCATGGCAGCTCGCGCTGGTGGCCATCGCTTCATTCCTGCCGCTCGTGCCGATCCTCCGGGTGCTGCAGCGGCGACAGCTCGCGGCCTACGACCGCGTGCGCGAGGCGGTCGGCTCGACGATGTCGGAGGTCTCCGAGCTGGTCGGGGGCGCGCCGGTCGTGCAGGCCTACGGGTTGCAGCGGCGGTCGCGCGGACGGCTGCAGGACGCGATCCACCGCCAGTACGGCGAGCAGATGGGCGCGGCCCGCTACTTCGCGCTGATCTTCCCGCTCAGCGACATGTTCGGCGCGCTGGCGCTGGCCGCGGTGGTCGGTGCCGGCGCCCGCTACGGCCAGTCGTGGGGGCTCGAGCTCGGCGAGCTGATCGCGTTCGTGTTCCTCGTCAGCCTGCTGCTGACGCCGATCGCCGAGCTGAGCGAGATCCTGGACCAGACCCAGACCGCGATCGCCGGTTGGCGCAAGATCCTCGGCGTCCTCGGCACGCCGATCGACGTCGTCGAGCCCGCGGATGGTGTCGTTCTGCCCGATGGCCCGCTCGCCGTCGACGTCGAGGGCATGTCCTTCGCGTACCGCGGCGGGACGCCCGTGCTGCACGGCATCGACCTGCACCTGCGCGCCGGCAGCAACGTCGCGGTGGTCGGCGAGACCGGTTCGGGGAAGACCACCTTTGCCAAGCTGCTGTGCCGGCTCGCCGACCCGACCGATGGCACGCTGCGGATCGGCGGCACCGAGCTGGCCGCCGTCGACCCGGCGTCGCGGCGGCTCGCCATCAGGCTCGTCCCCCAGGATGGCTTCCTCTTCGACGCGCCGCTCCGCGAGAACGTCGCGTACGGCCGTCCGGGCGCCGGCGACGCGGAGATCCGTGCTTCGTTCGCCGCGCTCGGCCTGTCGTGGTGGCTCGACGACCTGCCGTTCAGCCTCGACACGCCGGTCGGCGAGCGGGGCGGCAACCTCTCTGTCGGCGAGCGCCAGCTGGTCGCCCTTGCGCGCGCCCAGCTCGGCAACCCCGGGCTGCTCATCCTCGACGAGGCCACCAGCGCGGTTGACCCTGAAACCGAGCGAGCACTGACCGAGGCGCTCGCCCGGCTGGCCGAGGGGCGCACGGTGATCAGCATCGCCCACCGCCTCTCGACCGCGGAGCGGGCCGACCTCGTCCTCGTCTTCGACGATGGGCGCATCGTCGAGCGGGGCAGCCACGCCGAGCTCGTGGTGCGGGGCGGCACCTACGCCGGCCTCTACCGCAGCTGGCTCGGCAACACCCGCACCGAAGACGAGGAGGCTCGGTAGGGTCCTGGCATGACGTCGATCGACGACGTGCGCCGCCTCGTCGGCATGGATAGCGGACTTGCATCGGTGACGACCCAGCGGGCCAACGGCACCATGCAGGCGACGGTCGTCAACGCCGGTGTCATCGACCACCCGATCACCGGCGAGGCCGTCGCCGCGTTCGTGGCCCAGGCCGGCGCTCGCAAGCTCACCCACCTGCGGCGCCGGCCCGTCATCACGGTGCTGTGGCGGGCGGGCTGGGCGTGGGTCAGCCTCGAGGGCAACGCCATCCTGTGCGGTCCCGATGACCCCATCGCCGGCGTCGACGACGAGCGTCGCGGCGCGTTGCTGCGAGAGGTCTTCACCGCAGCGGGTGGGGTGCACGAGGACTGGGCCGAGTTCGACCGGGTCATGGCGGCCGAGGGGCGAACCATGGTGCTGGTCAGCCCCACGAAGCTCTACAGCAACCCCTGAACCCTCGACCGCAGCGGGAACGGGAGCTCGTCAGGGGCACATCCGTCGCGCTCGAGCCGGACGAGGTCGTCGACCGGAACCTCGACGAGGGCGGCGAACTCGGTCGACCCGAGACCCGTCGCGCCGCGCGCCGCGAGCACTGCGGAGGCGACCACCGGCCACCGTGCACCGGCGATCCGCAGCTGAGACGCGACGCGCGACGCCAACGGCTCGACCCGCAGGCGGAACCCCCGAGCCGTTGGGTGACGAGCCGCGGCCAGCGACCGCTCGTCGGCCATCACGCCACGAGCGGGAGCTGAGCCAGGGCCGCGTACCGGGGCTCGTCGGCCACCAGCCGCCGTAGCCGCGTGCGGACGCGACGGACCTGCTGGCGCACCGCGTCGGGCCGCATGTCGAACATCGTGGCCACGGTCGCCGCCGGCGCCCGGTCGCCCAGGCGCTGCTGCAGCTCGACCTCGAGCAGCAGCCGCTGGTCCCGCTCGGTGCCCGACCGGCCCAGCGCCTCCCGCAGGAGGCCGCACACCGGGTCGCTGGCAGCGAGATCGTCAAGCAGGTCGAGTGCCTCGGCCTCGTCACCCGCGGCCGCCGGCGGCGCCGGCTGGTCGGCCAGCAGCGCCAGGCGGGCGTCGTCGAGCGGGTCGGTGTGCTGGCCGACGTAGCGCTGCACGACGGCCTCGAGCCGGTG
>CAYSAC010000346.1:0-3960 GCA_964428815.1 uncultured Acidimicrobiaceae bacterium
CCCTGGGCGAGCGCCATCGCCACCGTCGAGCTGCCCGCGCCCGGTGCGCCGGTCACGGCGACGAGCCGGCCCCGCCAACCGCTGATGACGTTGCCCGCGCCGTCCACGGCGACAGGGAGGTCCTCGGTTCGGTTGATCGGCGTCGCCACGTGCTCGAGCGCATCGAGCAGGTCGGTTCGGCCGAGCTCGGCGGGCAGCAGGGCAGAGACCCCGAGGTCGCTCCAGTCGCGGGTCGACCGACCGTCGTCGACGACGATGACCGCGCAACCGCAACCGCGGCTGAGGTCGATGAGGTCGCGATCGAGGCCGGCGATGCCGCTGTCGATGAGCAGCGCCGAGAAGGGTCGTCCGGAGCGGAGGCGCGTGCGCACCTCCTCGACCGACACGGTCTTCACGAAGTCGACCGGGAGCGCTGCGGCGGTGGACCACCGGCCCACCTCCCGGAACCAGGGGGATCGCACGTGCGCCAGCCCGAGCAGGACGTAGCGCTCGGCTGCCATCAGCCGGAGCCTTCGCCCTCGGCGGTTGTCGCCGGCGCCTGCTCGTAGGAGAGCTCCGCGTCGTCACCCTCAGCTGCGAACGTGCTCCGCACGACGGTGATGTCACCGGCCTGGATCGCGTGGACCAGCGCGACGACCTGGTCCTCATTCGGGATCGCAAGGGTGAGCGTGATCTCGCGGTCGGACGTGATCGAGCCGCCGTCGGCTTCGCCGGTTGACCGCACCTGCACGCGGCGCACGACCGACGTGGTGCGCTCGTCGTAGGTGACGAACACGTCGACGAGGTCACCGCTGCGGAGCCGTCCGTCGACCGCGTTCGCTCTCGGGATGGCGAAGGACACCTCGTGCGCTGCCTCGGTGGAGACCGCGTCGGTGACGCCGCCGCGCTGGAGGACCTCTCCCTTCGCGACCGGTCCGAGCGCGACGCGCCCGACGAGCGCGTCGACGGCGTCGAAGCTGCGCGACGCCACCGATGCCGGCACGTCCATCGTCACCACCTCGACATCGCCGGGTCGGATCGGGGAGCCGGGCTCGAGCGCGCGCCGCGCGACGGCGACGGGCCGGCCGGTGTCGGCGGTGGCGCTGGTGTACGCCACGAACGTCCCCACAGCAGCAAGCGCCATGAGGAGCGCGCCGACGACGGCCCGGCTGCTCGGGAGCCCCCGTTGCCGTTCAAGTCGCCGTGCCGCCCGCTCCGTCCCGCCCGAGATGCTGCTCACCGCCACGCTGCGTGATTCGCCGCCGGCCGGGGCGACTCCTCCGGCGTGACAAGAACTTTCACCTAAACCATCGAAAAGCGCGCTCAGTCGGTCTACCATCGTCGGGATGAGTGCCGAGATCGAGTGGCTGTCGACCGCCGAGTCCGCCCGGCGGCTGGGCATAACGCCGCGCACGCTGTACCGGTTCATCGACCAGGGCGAGCTCCCCGCCTACCGGTTCGGCCGGGTGATCCGGCTCAAGGCGACCGAGGTCGACGAGTTCATCGAGGCGTCCCGCGTCCAGCCGGGCGATCTCGCCAACCTGTATCCCGAGCCCGTCGGTCGCGCCGAGAAGGATTAGGCCAGCTAGGCCAGCTAGGCCAGGGCTCTCAGGCGAGGGCCACCTCGGCGATGGCGTCGATCCGCACGTAGGCCGTGGCCCTGCGGTCGCCGTCGACCAGCAGCGTGCAGACGTCTTGGCCGACGGCTCGGAGCTCGCCCGCGACCGCGTCGGCGCCGTCGATCATGACGAGCAGCACCCGGGCACGGTCCCCGGCCAACTCAGCCAGCACATCGCTCAAGCGCAGCTCGAGCTGCACCGGACGGTCCCCCAGGGTGGGGTCGACCCGCGGTTGGGTGCGCACGACACCAACTGCCTGGAGCGCGATGAGCACGAGCCGCCGGCCGACCGGGGCGAGCGCGCAGAAGTCCGCGCCCACGCCGGCGATGAGGCCGTGGTGGCGGCGTGCGGCGCGGGTGTGCAGCGAGACCGGCACGTGCCGCTCGGCGAGGTCGAGCAGCACACCGGCGATCGACGCACCAGCCTCGGCCTGCTGGCGCAGCCACCGCTCGCGCGACCGCTGCCGCGCCGCCTCGTCCACCCACGCATCCGCCGCCCAGCGCTCGAGCCGCCCCAGCAGCTCGTCGCCCCCGCCGATGAGGCCAGCGCTGGCGTCGAGGGCCGCATCCCAGTGCTCATCGGACGGGCCGGCCACGGTCGGGGAGCGTACCTATACGCTTGCCGTCCACAACATGGCGAGCACCCAGGTCAAGATCTCCGTCCCCGGCAACCATCTCATGGCTGCCCTCCTCGGCCAGCGCGATGAGGTGCTGCGCCTGATCGAGGATGCGTTCTCCGACGTCGCCATCCACGTACGCGGCAACGAGATCGCCATCGAGGGCGAGGACGCCGAGCGGGTGGGCAAGCTGTTCGAGGAGCTGGTCGTCCTGCTCGAGCAGGGCCAGCGGCTCGAGCCTGCGGGGGTGCGGCGCACGATCGACATGATTCGGGAGGACGAGCGACCCTCCGAGGTCCTGACCGCCGAGGTGCTGCGCTCGGGGAGGGGCCGCTCCGTGCGGCCGAAGTCGAGCGGTCAGAAGCGCTACGTCGACGCGATCCGCGACAACGTCATCACCTTCGGCCTCGGCCCCGCGGGCACGGGCAAGTCGTGGCTCGCGGTCGCGATGGCTGTGCAGGCGTTGCAGGCGAAGGAGGTCGACCGCATCATCCTCACACGGCCCGCGGTCGAAGCCGGCGAGCGCCTCGGCTTCCTGCCCGGCGACCTCATGGCGAAGATCGACCCGTACCTGCGGCCCCTCTACGACGCGCTCTACGACATGGTCGAGCCCGAGGGCGCGGCCAAGCTCATCGAGCGGGGGATGGTCGAGGTCGCACCACTCGCGTTCATGCGCGGGCGGGCTCAGCCAGTGAGTCGCAAGGTGCTCACGCCGACGCGTTGGCAGGCGATCGGTGAGCTCGAGGTGGGCGACCTCGTCATCGGCGCGGACGGCCGCCCAACGCCTGTCATCGGCGTCTTCCCACAAGGTCGACGCGAGGTCTTCCGTGTCCGAACACAGGACGGCGCGGAGACCTTCGCCTGCGCGGAGCACCTGTGGTGCGTCAAGACGGCAGCGGATCGGCGCCGAGGAAAGCCGTGGCGGGTCTTGCAGACGCAGGAGATGGTCGGTCGTATCCGTACTCATCATCAGCACCGCTACGAGCTGCCAATCGTCGCCCCCGTCCACTTCGAGCCTCGGTCGACTCCAATACCGATGGATGCTTACGCGCTTGGGCTACTGCTCGGAGACGGTTGCCTCACCACCAAGACCACTCCGAGCTTTACCACCACGGACCCTGAACTCGTCCTCGCGAGCCGGGGGGGTTATGAGAACCAGGCAACCGCCGTGTTGCGCGACCTCGACCTTGCGGGGACGCGGTCGAACACCAAGTTCGTGCCGCACGAGTACCTCTTCAACACTCCGCAAGTCCGGCTTGCCGTGTTGCAGGGCTTGCTTGACTCCGATGGTGGGCCGGTCACGCAGTCTGGTCGCTCGTGCCGCATCCAGTTCACGACCTGCTCGCTGCGGCTCCACAACGACGTCGTCTTCCTCGTCCGTTCGCTTGGCGGTGTCGCGTACAGCCGAATGCGACCGTTCGCCGGTCGACCGCCGGGCCTGGCGCTTGGACACGAGGTGCATCACCGGTCTGACTCATACATCCTCGACATCCGGCTGCCCGCCGACGTCGAGCCCTTCCGGCTGGAGCGCAAGCGCGCTCGCTATCGGCAGTTCGGCGCTGGCCGGCCCATGAGGTTCATCGACAGCATCGAGCCCGCTGGCGACGCTGAGACGGTCTGCATACAGGTGGCCGCGCAGGATTCGTTGTATGTGACTGACGACTTCCTCGTGACGCACAACACGCTCAACGCGAGCTTCATCATCCTCGACGAGGCGCAGAACACCACGCCCGAGCAGATGAAGAT
>CAYSAC010000347.1:0-1961 GCA_964428815.1 uncultured Acidimicrobiaceae bacterium
CTCCTCCTTGATCTTCACGCCCTCCTTGGCCTCGACGGCCTGGTGGAGGCCCTCCGACCAGCGCCGACCCTCGAGGATGCGGCCGGTGAACTCGTCGACGATCTTCACCTCGCCGTTGGAGATGATGTAGTCCTTGTCCCGCTTGAACAGCTCCTTCGCCCGCAGCGCGGCCTGGAGCTGGTGCACCAGGTTCTGGGACACCGCGTCGTAGAGGTTGTCGACGCCGAGCGCCTTCTCGACCTTCTCGATGCCCTCCTCGGTGGGTGACACCGTGCGCTTGGGCTCGTCGACCTCGTAGTCCTCGTCGCGGCGCAGGCCGCGCACGATGGAGGCGAACTGGTAGTAGAGCTTGGCGGCGTCGGCGACCCGGCCGCTGATGATGAGCGGTGTGCGGGCCTCGTCGATCAGGATCGAGTCGACCTCGTCGACGATCGCGTACGTGAACCCGCGCTGGGTCTGGCGCTCGCGCGACATGGCCATGTTGTCGCGGAGGTAGTCGAAGCCGAACTCGTTGTTCGTGCCGTAGGTGATGTCGCAGGCGTACTGCGCCCGCTTGAAGTCCGCGTCGAAGTCGCCGGGGATGATCAGGCCGACGGAGAGGCCGAGCCACTCGTGGAGGCGGCCCATCCACTCCGCGTCGCGGCGGGCCAGGTAGTCGTTCACCGTGATGAGGTGCATGCCCTTGCCGCTGAGCCCGTTCAGGTAGGCCGGCAGGGTCGAGACGAGGGTCTTGCCCTCGCCGGTCTTCATCTCCGCCACCCAGCCGAAGTGCAGGGCCGCACCGCCCATCAGCTGGACGTCGTAGTGGCGCTGGCCGAGCACCCGCCTGCTGGCCGCGCGCACAACGGCGAACGCCTCGAGCAGGATGTCATCGAGGTCCTCGCCGTTGGCGAGCCGCTCCTTGAACTGGGGCGTCTTGGCCTTGAGCGCCTCGTCGGAGAGCCCCTCGAGCTCTGGCTCGAACACGTTGATGTCGGGGACGAGGGACTGCAGGCCCTTGAGCTTCTTGCCCTCCCCGGTCCGGAGGATCCTGTCGAAGACACCCATGAGGCGCCCACTCTAGGGAGCTAAGGCGCTGGGGCGGCTCGAAAGGCCCAGTCCGCACGCGCTAGTGGATGTCGAGCAGCTTCTCTCGGACGGCGTAGACCACGGCTTCCATGCGGGAGTGGAGGTGGAGCTTCTCCAGGATGTTGCGGACGTGGTTCTTGACCGTGTTCTCCGAGATGTAGAGCTCGGTCGCGATCTCCCGGTTGCTCATCCCCTGCGCCACGAGCTTGAGCACCTCGAGCTCGCGCTCGGTGAGCCGCGGGGTCGGGACCGACTGCCGCTCCTCGGCCCGCTTGGCCAGGCTGGTGAACTCGTTCAGCAGCTTGGAGGCCATCGACGGCGAGATGAGGCTCTGGCCGGTGACCACCGCCCGGATCGCGGAGGCGACCTCTTCGATGGAGATCTCCTTGAGCAGGTAGCCGTTGGCGCCGGCCTTGATGGCGTCGTAGAGGTCCTCCTCCTCGTCGCTCACGGTGAGCATGAGGATCTTGGCGGTCGGGATGACCTCGCTGATCGCCCTCGTGGCCTCGATGCCGCTGATCTTGGGCATCCGGACGTCCATCAGCACGACGTCGGGGGCGAACTCCTCGGCCTTCTTGATGGCCTCCTCGCCGTCCTCGGCCTCGGCCACCACCTCGACGCCGTCCTCGCTCTCGAGGACCATGATGAGACCCCGCCGGAAGAGGGCATGATCGTCACAGATCATCACCCTGACGGTGTCAGGAACAGGCTGCTCCTCGCCGACATCGTCGACCATGTGTGGGCTCCCCTCGGCATGACCAGCCCCCGCAAGGGGGGACCGGTTGCGCAAGCGTAGCCCTTACGGACAGTAAGGAGTGGCCCGACTGGCCTGGCCCGACTAGTGAGCTAAGGCGCTGTGAGCTAAGGCGCTGTGAGCTAAGGCGCTGTGAGCT
>CAYSAC010000347.1:2061-3944 GCA_964428815.1 uncultured Acidimicrobiaceae bacterium
CTAGTG
Source organism: uncultured Acidimicrobiaceae bacterium (assembly GCA_964428815.1). Taxonomy (GTDB): domain Bacteria; phylum Actinomycetota; class Acidimicrobiia; order Acidimicrobiales; family CAYSAC01; genus CAYSAC01. The sequence continues at coordinate 2,068 of CAYSAC010000347.1, forward strand.
AGCTAAGGCGCTGTGAGCTAAGGCGCTGTGAGCTAAGGCGCTGTGAGCTCAGGCGCTGCCCACCTCGTCGGTGACGCTGGCCAGGACGACCTCCTCGTCCACGACCGCGCTGTCCCCGCTGGCGGCGACCGGCGCCGGTCGGCCGTGGGTGCGCTGCAGGAGCTTGGTCTTCAGCTTGTGCAGCTGGTGCTCGAGCTTCTCGACGGCCCGGTCGATGGCGACGAACCCGTCGGGCGCGCTCACCTTGCAACGCACCGTGTGGCCGTGACCGGTGAGCGTGACCTCGCAGACCTCCTTGTCGGCGATCCGCGGGTTGCGCTCCTCGGAGAAGTGCACCTCGGCACGGTCCATGCCGTCCAGAAAACGAGCGAGGCGACCGATCTTGTCTTCGGCCGCCGCTCGCAGTGCAGGTGAGATGTCCGTGTGCCTCGCGCTGACCGTGATCTCCACGCACGCTCCTTCGTCGTCTGCTGCTGCCGCCGCTACCGCTGATGGTAGGCGCGGCGGCGCTCGGTGTCTCTGGCGAGAGGGGCTCAGCGCAGGCGGTCGCAGACCATGCGGCCGATGACCCGGTCGGCGAGCTCCTGGTTGGTCGGGCCGCGGCCGGCGGCGAGCCGTGCGAGGGCCTCGGCGACCCGCTCCTGGCGGATCTCGGGGAGGTTCGAGACCCGGTCGAGCGCGCCCGACGGCACCGCGGGGCGGGGGGTCGTGGCGGACTCGACGGGGACCCCAGCGCGCAGCGCCAGCATGGAGCGCCGCACCTGATCTTGGGTCAATTGCATCACTTCCGATGATCGGACGAAGCGGTCAGCGACTTGAGTGGCGTCCTCGCCAAAGTGAGGCCGACGACGCGCTCGGCACCGGCCTTACGCAGCGCTCTTGCCGCCGCGGTGAGGGTCGCGCCGCTCGTCACGACGTCGTCGACGAGCACGACCGGGGCCGCCGTGAGGCGAGTAGCCGTGAACGCCGGGCCGTTACGGCGCTCGATGGCCGACCGCCCGGTCTGGGGCGGGCCCTTGCCGCGTCGCAAGAGGCCCGTGCAGGGTCGGCCCCATCGGCGGGCGACGGCCCTGGCGAGCAGCTCAGCCTGGTCGAAGCCCCGCTGGCGCCGGCGGGCCGGGCTGGTCGGCGCCCATGTGACGATGGCTCCTGCCGGTGGGACGAGCAGGCCCGCCATCCCGGTCGCGGCCCACGCCAGCGCGTCCCGCCCGCCGCGGTACTTGAGGGCGGTGACCAGGTCGCGGCCCTCGTCCCCGTAGCGCAGCAGCGAGCAGCACCCGTCCAGCCCTGGCGGTGGCGGGAGCGACGGCGCTCGCCTGAGCGCGGCGGCGCAGTCGGCGCAGGGCGCCCGACCCGGACGCCGGCACACCGGGCACGTCAGCGGCAGCAGCACGATCAGATCTTGCCCGAGGGGTCTGACAGGCAATGACCTCGACCCGCCTTCGGCGGCGTCGTTGCGGCTGCTCGCTGGCGCTCCCGACGCCGCCGGTGCTGACCCTCGCGGCGCTTCCGCAAACCCCTGTCAACGCGATCCGCGGGCTTGGCGTCTGTCGGGGTGATGATGGCCGTGATGGCGTACGACGTGCGGGACGACCTCGCCGCGCTGCACCACGAGCACTACCGCTCGCTCGTGCGTCTGGCCTCGCTTCTGGTGGACGACGTTGGCACCTGCGAGGAGATCGTGCAGGAGGCGTTCGTGTCGGTCTGGCGCCGCGGCGGACCGGTTCGCAACCCGGAGCGGGTCCCGGCCTACCTGCGCAGCGCCGTCCTCAACGGCGCCCGGAGTCACCTCCGCCACCGCCAGGTCCGCCAGCGGCACCTCGAGGCCGTGGCCGACCCCGTCCCCTCCGCCGAGGCCGGCGCGCTCGCCGGCGACG
>CAYSAC010000348.1:0-3941 GCA_964428815.1 uncultured Acidimicrobiaceae bacterium
CTTGTAGTTCTTGGCGGCGTTGATGCCGCCCTGCGCGGCGATGGAGTGTGCCCGCCTTGGGCTGTCGTGGTAGGTGAAGACGGTGACGTTGTAGCCCTGCTCGCCGAGCGTCGCGGCCGCGCTCGCTCCGGCGAGTCCGGTGCCGATGACGATCACATCGAACTTGCGGCGGTTGTTGGGCGCCACCAGCTTCATGTCGAACTTGTGCTGCGACCACAGGTCCTCGACGTCGCCGGCGGGGACGTTGCTGTCGAGCGCGCCGATCATCCGGCTGCATCCTCGAACGGGCGGGTGCACCTCAGGATCTTGTCGCCTTGGGTTATGCACTCGTCGTCGTCCACGATGCCGGTCGCGACTGCGAGCGGGAAGCTGAGGTTGCCCAGGACGACGATGCTCGCGAACCCGATCGCGAAGGTGCGCCGCCAGCTGTTCCACCGCGGGTTGTTGATGCCGAGGCTGTTGAACATCGACCACGCGCCGTGCCACAGGTGGAACCCGAGGGCGACGTTGGCGATGAGGTAGATGGCGACGACCGGCGGCCGCTGGAAGGTCGCGATGGTGTTGCGGTACACGTCGCCGCGCACGTAGTCGGGGTTGACCGTGCCCCACGTCAGGTCGGCGAGATGGAAGAGCAGGAACAGGCCGATGACGACGCCCGTGTAGCGCATCGAGCGGCCCGCGGCGTCGGCTGCCTGCCAGTCCCGCTTCTGCTGGTAGCCGCCGGCGCGGCTGCGCTGGTTGACCCGCGTGAGCCCGTAGGCGCTGTGGATGTGGAGGGCGAAGGCGGTGATCAGGCCGAGGCGCACCAGCCAGAGGAACACCGTGCGGGGCAGGAGCGGGACGAAGAGCTCGCGCAGGAACTCGCCGTAGTGGTTGAAGTCCGCCGCGCCCATGTACATCTTCAGGTTGCCCACCATGTGGCCGAACACGAAGCCCATCAGCATGATGCCCGTGACCGCCATCACCCACTTCTTGCCGACGGCTGACCGGTAGAACGCCACCGGCCACGGCGCCAGCCGGCGCCGCGGGTGCACCCGCTCGACGCCGTGCCGCTCCAACGTCTCGGTCATGCTCCGACGCTAGCCCCGAGCATGTTCGCAACAGCAAGCCAGGAACCCTCGCTTTCGGCTGACATCAGCGTCGGCAAGCGACGTATATGTCAGCCAGAACGAAGGGCGATGGCCTTCCGGATCTCCTGGACAACAGCCGCAGGCTCGTCCCGGATGCGAGCCCACGTGAACTGGAGGATCATCCAGCCGTCGAGCTCGAGCTTGTTCCGCTTCTTCGGGTCGCTCTCGAAGGCTGCGTCGTTGAGGTGGCCGAGCTTGCCGTCGCACTCGATGGCGATCTTGAGGTCTGGGTAGGCGAGGTCGATGCGGAAGCGGCGACCATCCGGGTGCACCCAGTGCTCGGCGACCGGCTCCGGCAGCCCGTGGTCGAGAATCAGGTCGAGCACGATCGCCGCGATCTTCTGGTCGGGGACGCGCTTGCCCGATCGCTTGATCAGGATGCGGCGATACCGCGCGATGCCGTTGCGCCCACGCGCCGCGTGCAGCACCAGGCAACGCCAGAGCTCGTGCCACGACACGAGCGATCGTCGACGGGCGCAGTCGAGCGCGCGCAGCGCGGTGAAGTCGTCGTCGACCACGGCGCACACATCGAGGATGACTCGGGCGATGTCAGGTACGGGCACGCCCTTGCGCGTCGTCATCTCGATGAGGTGGAAGGCGAGGCTCTCGTGGATCCGCACGCCCCGCGTCTTGCGCCCTCCCTCGTGGCGCTCGACCGTGATGTCGATGATGCCCGGCGGCCCGAAGCCCTCGAGGCCCCAGAGATGCGCGGCGCATGCGTGCGAGACGACGGCCGGAGACGGACTGCTCAGCGCAGCCGCCAGCGCTCGTCCCTCCCATGTGCGGGGCACGCCGGCGATCCGGTAGACACCAGCCTGAACCTTGTGCCATCGGCCCGAGCGCACTCGACGGTCGATCGCAGACGCCGTCATGCCGGCATCGAGTGCTTGGCGGCGAGTGACGTGCCCGTGCTGGCGCGCCGCGAGCTGTCCGACGATCTGGTCGCTGGTCGGCATCCGACCCCCTCAATGACCGTTTCGGCGGACATCGGCGTCGGTCTCCGACGCTTTTGTCAGCCGAAAGCAGATGGCTGCAGGTGAGGGGGAAGCGGTTACGGGGACGTTATCGCGGACGTGTACTCGTTCTCGACGGTGCCGTTTGGCCAGTCGCAGCGCAGAGACAGCGTGACCTCGCCCGGCGCGTCGGGGGCGACCCACTGGATGGTGCCGACCCGCACGCAGGCATCGGCGGGGATGTCGCCGCCCCAGCGCCACGTGTGGTCGTCGCCGGCCCATCGCAGCGCCGCGGTCACCGACGCGCCGACGATCGGCGTCCGCAGATCGCTGACGACGTGCACGTCGAGCGCGACGGGCTCGCCGGCCGCCAAGGCAGCGGGCAGCCGGTCGGCCACGACGATGACCGGCCGGCACGCGTCGGCGAGCGCTTGGTAGGCGGCCTTCGGGGCTCGGTCGTGGCCGAGCACCGACCACGTGACCGACGGGTGCCCGTCGGCAAAGCAGAACTGGGCGAACCCTCCGGTCGGGCGGTACTTCAGCCGCCGCAGGTGCTCGACGTGGTGCTTGACGACGGTCGCCTGGTACGCCTGCGTCGCCGCTTGCCAGGCCTCGAAGGTCTCGTACTCAGTCGGCGGCACGTACCGATCGAACAGGGGACGCTGCAGCGCGTGCGTGTGGGCCAGCCGGTCCCAGTCGAGCTCGGGCCACCGCTCGGGCTCGCAGAACTCCGCTGACGACGGGATGGCCTGGGCGCCGAACTCGGTGACGAAGCGGGCCATCCGAGGCACCGTGCGACAGAAGCCGGGGAAGTCGCGCTCGTCGCCCCAGTACCACCCGAAGTAGAGGTGGCTGTCGGTGCCGTCGAGCTGGGGCAGGTGGGGAAGCACGCCGGAGTGGGCGATCACGGGTCGGCTCGCGTCGCTGCGCTCGATGGCGCGCTTCACCGACCTGTCGAGCACGGTCTTGTTCCACGTCGGCAGCTCTTGGGCGACGGCGGCCTTTAGCCCCATCCGAGCGAGCTTGACCTTGTCCGACCACATGGACGGGTCGTTCTCGATCGCCATCGGCTCGTTGTGGCCGCACCACACCGCGATCGACGGGTGGTGGGCGAGCAGGTCGACCATCTCGTACGCCTGGCGCACCGCCTGCTTGCGGATGCCACGGGCGTAGCCCCACTGGAGCGGGAAGTCCTGCCACAGCAGCATGCCCTGCTCGTCCGCGGCCGCGTACAGCTCGGGACGCGACACGTGGGCGTGCACCCGCAGCAGGTCGAGGCCGGCGTCCTTGGCCAGCCGCACGTCGCCGGCGAGCTCATCGGGAGTCGCCTCTGCGAGCTGCATCCGCGTGGGCCCCTGGTTCGAGCCCTTCAGGAACAGGCGCTCGCCGTTCACCGAGCAGATCCAGTTGCGCAGCTCGATGCGCCGCAGGCCGGTGCGAAGCGCGTGCCGGTCGGAGACCTGCGAGCCGGCGGCGTCAGCGAGGCGGACCTCCACAACGACGTCGTGGAGTGCGGCCTCGCCCAGCGCGTGGGGCCACCAGAGCCGGGGCCGCTCGATGGTGACCGACCACTCGACCTGGTTCTCGCCCATTGCCAGCGGCTGGTCGCTGCCGTGGTCGACCCCACCGACGGTCGTGCGCACATGCGCAGTGCACGCTTCGGCGGTGTCGAGCACGGCGCGGAACCCGAGCACGGCCCGCTCCTCGGTCGCCTCGCGGCACACCGCGCGCAGCCGATGGATGCGGACGGGTCCGGTCTGCTCGACCTGCACACCGCGCCACACGCCGCCCGGGTTCCAGTCGGGATCGAGGCAGTCCCAGTGCTGGAACACGCCGGTGATGTTGCGCTTCGCCGTCT
>CAYSAC010000349.1:0-3913 GCA_964428815.1 uncultured Acidimicrobiaceae bacterium
GGGCTCGAGCGAGCCGTCGAAAGCGCTCAGGCTGAGCGGATCGAATACGCTTCGTCCGCCTGCAGCCGCCGCACCAGGATGGAGATCGCACCCGTGCAGACCCTGATCGTGGATGACGAGGAGGACATGCGCTTCCTCCTCCGGACGACCATCGAGATCGCCAACCGCGGTCTCAGCATCTCGGGTGAGGCCGCCAACGGGTCTGAGGCCCTGGCCTTGTGGCGCGAAGGTCACCCCGACATCGTTGTCATCGATCAGAGGATGCCGGGCATGACCGGCATGGAGGTCTGCGAGCAGATGCTCAGCGAGCAGCCCGAGCAACGCATCGTGCTGTTCAGCGCCTTCCTCAGTGACGACCTGCGCCGTGAGGCCGCCACGCTCGGCGTGCGAGCCTGCCTGTCCAAAGACGAGGTGCACCTGCTGCCAGAGACGCTGTGGGGACTCGCCGCCGCCTGACCCAGATCGGGACGTCTGCCGCCGTCGTCGCCGTCGCCCTGGTCATCGCCGGCCTCGTCGGCGGCAAGCTCCTCGCCGACACCCGCTCCGAACGATCCCGCGGTGACCTGGCGCGGCACCTAGGACCGGCCGCGGTGGCGCTCGACAACGCCATCGACGCGGCGGGCGAGGCCGTCGCGCCAGGGATCGCTGGCGCTCCGGTGAATGTGTCGGCGCGCTTGCAGCAGGCCGAGGGAGGGCTGTCGGCCATCGGGGTCGTGCGGACCGGGCAGGACCTCACCGTCGACAGCGTCGCTCCACGCGGTGGCGAGCTCGCGCTCGAGGCCGTCGTGCAGTCACCGGCCCTCGCCGCGGACCTCGCCGCCGCACGCGACACCGCCGCCGTCCGATTCGCGGTGGCGAAGCGCACCGAGGGTGCGCTGCTGCTCGCGCTGTCGCCCATCTACAGCGGGTCCACCGCCCCTTCCACGGTGGTTCAACGGCGGCAGTCCATCGCCGGTTTCCTTGTGGGCGTGCTCGACATGGACGCGCTCGCCGCGCCGACGCTTGCCGACGCCACGACCGGCGACGGATCGGTCGCGGTCCGGGGCGATGACCTGACGCTGTACACCCACAACGGCGATCCAGGCAGAGGTGCGTTCGCCATCCCGCTCGACCTGCCGGGGCAGCTCCTCGAGGTGGACGCCCGCGCCGACGCGCCAGTCGGCGCTGCCCCACTCGGCGTCGTGCTCGCCGGCCTCGCCCTCGGCATCGCTGTGCTGTTGACCGGGGAGGCGGCCGGCCGGGCGAGGGCCCGGGCCGATGAGCTGACCGGGGCCCGCGATCGAGAGGTCGCGCTGGTCGCCGCGGTCGGCGTCATCCTGCAACGCAGCCTGGACCTCGCGGAGATCCTCCCGTCGCTGTCGATGGCGCTGGCCGACGGGCTCGACCTCGATGGTGTCGCGATCCTCACCGCCGACGACCGGGGTGAGCTGGTGGAGTCGTTCGCCACCGGCCAGCGCGCGGCGCGGTTCCCCAGCTGGATCAGCGACATCGAGCGTCCCCCGGCCGAGCTGGTAGCGGGCGCGGAGATGATCGCGCCGCTCGAACGGGCCGGACGTGCGGTCGGTGCGCTCTGGCTCATTGCGCGGCGCGGGCTGAGCCCCTCGCAGGTCCGCTCCGTCCTCGCCGTGGCCGAGCTCTCGGGGTCAGCGATCGCCAACTCGAGGTCCTACCAACGCGAGCTCGACACCGCGCGGCGCCTCCACGAGGTGGATCAGCTCAAGACCGACTTCTTGAGCACGGTGTCGCATGAGCTGCGCACGCCCTCCACGGCGATCAAGGGCTTCAGCAGCATCCTCTCCAGCAGCTGGGACGCGCTCGACGACGAGCGCCGCCGGGACCTTGTGGCCCGCATCGACCGCAACGCCGAGTCGCTGAGCTCGATGCTCAACGGTCTCCTCGACTTCGCGCGCATCGAGCGCCGCTCGTTGCAGATCGAACGGCGCGAGGTCGACCTTGCGCAGATCACGCAGGCCGTCGTCGAGCAGACGTCGAGCCTCCTCGAGGAGCACCACATCGAGCTGCAGGTGGGCGAGCCAGCCACGGTGTGGATCGACCCGCAAGCGCTCGAACGGATCCTCTCCAACCTGCTGACGAACGCGGCCAAGTTCTCCCCACCCGGCTCGACGATCACGGTGGAGGTCCGTCGGGCGCGCGATCGCGTGCTCCTCACCGTCTCGGACCAGGGCCCCGGGGTTCCGCCCGCGGAGCGGGGGCGGATCTTCAGCCGCTTCTACCGCGGCGGCTCCGACGCCGCGGTTCGCACGCGAGGCGCCGGCGTCGGCCTCGCTGTGGTGAAGGAGCTGGTCGCCCGGCTCGATGCCACCATCACGATCTTCGACGCGCCGGGCGGCGGCGCGCGGTTTGTGGTGTCGTTCCCCGCCGGGATCCCGGCCACCAGCGCTGCAGGAGGTCCTCATGGCCAGACGACGTGACCGCCTCATCGTGGCGGGCGCGATGATCGTGATGGCGGGTCTCGCCGCGCTGATCATCTTGACCGTGCTCGACGCGCAGCACCGGGGGCGGCGGGTCGTCGAGCGCCAGAAGGTCCAGCAGATCGAGCAGCTGGCCGGGTCCATGGACGCCAGGATCCAGAGCGCTTACGCCGGGATCGCCAGCTTCGCCAACCCGCCGCAGGGGTTCACGTTCCAACCCGGCGACCCGGCCGATGCCGCGCTGCTCGCTCCCCTGCAGATCGCGACCAGCCGCACCGGCCTCGTCCTCGTCGACGCCGACGGGCAGATCGTCAACGGGACGAGCCTCCTCGACCCCGAGCTCATCGGAACCCTGCTCGACCGCCCCGGCCTCACCGAGGCGCTCCGTGAGGGGGCGAGCGCGATCCTGGCCGTCGCTCCCGGTGTGACCTCGACCAACGCGACCCTCGCCTTCGTGTCGCCATCGTTCGGCGCGCAGGCAGAGGTGCGGGGTGCGGTCGTGTTCGAAAGCGAGGTCGCCGCGGACAGCGACTTCAACGAGGAGGTCGCCGCGCTCGGCGGGCGCGGCGCCGGCGAGGTCTTCTTCCTCGACCAGGCCGGAGTCGTGGTGGCGTCCACCGACACCGACACCATCGGCCAGCCCATCGACGACAAGAGCCTCGTCGAGCGGGCGGAGGGCCTCCGCCGAGCCGACGGCACCGTGAGCGTCGTGAGCGATGTCGAGGCGCCCGGCTGGCGGGCGGTGTTCCGGCAGTCGGCCAGCGCGTTCGACGGCGGTCTCACCCAGCGGCTGCAGACCGCGGTGCTCCTCATCGTCGTGGCCGGCGTCATCGTGGGCGGCCTCAGCGTCATCGCGCTGGCGAACAGGCTCCGCGCCGCCCGCGAGGAACAACGCCGGCTCGCAGAGATCAGCGCCGCCCGCGAGGAGTTCATCAGCATCGTGTCGCACGAGCTCCGCACGCCTGTCGCGGGCGTGCTCGGGTTCCTGCAGACGACCCTGGACCACTGGGACCAGCTCGACGACGCGGAGCGGCGCGAGACCATCGACCGCGCCACGGTCAACGCACGACGCCTCCAGGCGCTCACCCGCGACGTCCTCGACGTCACGAGCATCGAGCAGGGTCAGATCCGCTACGCGTTCGGCCCGGTCGACCTGCGCGAGGAGGTCGAGGCCGCGACCCTCTCCATGCGAGACCTCCAGCCCGAGCGGAACATCGTCCTCACCGCCGTCGACGGGCCGCTGTGGGTGCACGCCGACGGCGATCGTCTGCTCCAGGTTCTCGGCAACCTCTTCGACAACGCCGTCACCAGCTCACCCCCCGGCACTGACATCACGCTCTCCTTGGAGGCCCGCGGCGACGAGGCCGTCGTGTCGGTCGTCGACCGCGGCGCCGGTCTGTCGGAGGGCGAGGAGGACACCGTCTTCCAGAAGTTCGTCAGAGGTCGGGCGAGCGGTGTCCGAGGGACCGGGCTCGGCCTCT
>CAYSAC010000350.1:0-3910 GCA_964428815.1 uncultured Acidimicrobiaceae bacterium
AGCCGATGACGCGGAGATGGGCGGGACTCGTGGGAACGGCCGTGTCGTCCGTGCGGGCGAGGGCGGCGGCGGTGGCGGCGTCGGCGGGGAGCCAGGTGATGAGCCGTTGCTCGTCGACATCGTCGGGCAGGAGGAGCACCTCGTAGTTGAGGCGCAGCCGGCCGATGTCAGGGTGCACGATGCTCGTCGTACCCCGGCGCTTCTCGGTCGTCGCAAAGATCGCCCAGCGTTCGATGAACTCCGGCGCCGTGCGCAGCTCGTCCATCAGCGCGACGAAGCGTTCATCCTCACCCCAGCGACCGTCAGCGGCGCGCAGCCGACTGACCTGCTCATCGGCTGCCGCTACCCAGTCGGCGTACACCGTTCGCGCATCCGGGTGCAGGAACACGTGGCGGGCGAGATTCGGCATCGCATCATCGAGCATTCCAAGCGGGCGGACGAGCTGCTCCCATGCGTCACTCCATGCGAGGACATCGTTGGCCGGGCCGACGACGAACGCTGGCGTCGTAGCGAGGTGCTCGAGGAGCGTCGTGACTGTCGGCGCTACCGCGCGCGCCAGCGGGCGGGGCGCTGGGCACAGCTCCGCGCTTTGGCTGACCATGGCCAGCGTGTACAGCTGCCGACGTTGTCCGCCATCGAGAAGGAGCGCGTCGGCCAGCGCGGCGATCACGCTCGGCGACGGCTTCGTGTCGCGGCCCTGCTCGAGACGAACGAGATAGTCGATGCTGACCCCCGCGAGCGTCGCGACTTCTTCGCGACGCAACCCCGGAGTTCGCCGACGGCCACTGTCGGGCAACCCCACGTCGCCCGGCTGCAACTGATCGCGGCGAGCGCGTAGGAACTCGGCCACCGTCGTCACCCCCACAGCATGCCGCAGGAGCCGGCGAGACACCCTGGCCCTGCCAGTACCAGGATCAGCCCGGCCTTCTCGGCACCGTCGGGGTGAGCGGATGATCTGGCCATGACCACGCCCGATCGTGACTACTCCCTCATCGGCGACGAGCACGTGCGCCGGTACCTCGAGACCGACGGCGAGGTCGGGCACCACTGGAACGGCGTGTTGTGCCTCGTGCTCTGGACGACGGGCCGGAGGTCGGGCGAGCAGCGAGTGAACCCACTGATCTACGGCACCTCGGGCGACGACGTGGTGGTCGTGGCCTCCAAGGGCGGCGCCCCCGACCACCCCGGCTGGTACCACAACCTCGTCGCCGAGCCGGCTGTCGAGGTGCAGGTCGGCGCCGACCGCTACGCCGGCCGGGCCCGCACGGCCACCGGTGACGAACGGGCCGACCTCTGGCGGACGATGACCACCATCTGGCCCGACTACGACAGCTACCAGGCCAACACCGACCGCCAGCTCCCCGTCGTCGTCATCGAGCGGTCCAGGTGAAGCCGGGAGACGGCGCCGGGGCGCGTCAGGGAGCGACGGCGAGCAGGCCGCGCACCCGCGGGACCACCTCGCGCCTCTTCATCGACACCGAGCTGACCCTCGCCCCCGAATCCCCGCTGATGGTCCCCCTCGACCTCGGGGGTGCCGAGGACGAGGGCGTGGCTGACGCGCTGGCAGCCATCGACGGGGCGGTCGCCTGATGTTCGTCGCCGCGGCCATCGTCTCCAGCGTGCTCGCCGTCCTCCTCGCCGCGTCGGCGATGGGCAAGCTCACCAAGGCCGACGCCGTCATGGAGATCATGACCAAGGTCGCCGTCCCGCCCGACAAGCTCTGGCTGCTTGCCGCGGCTGAACTCGCAGGGTCGGTGGGCCTCGTCTTCGGTCTGTTCTGGTGGCCCATCGGGGTCGCCGCCGCGATCGGCGTGACCCTCTACTTCCTCGGCGCCGCCGTCGCCCATCTCCGGGTGAACGACCGGCAGTTGGCGTCGGTCGGGTTCATGCTGCTCCTCTCGATCGCCGCGCTGGCCCTCAGGGCCGTCACGGCCTAATAGCGATGATCCCGGGCCGGCGCCGCACCCGGGCTGCGGCGCGAGGAGGTCGCTACCCTCGCGGGGGTGAGCATCGACTACCTCGCGCACCTCGAGTAGGGGCGGGACACCAACCCGTCGCCCGCGATGCTGTCGGCCATCCCCTCCGGGTCCTCAGCGGTGAATCCCTGCGTAGACGTGGTCGGAGCTACCTCAAACCTCAACCGGCGCGGTAGCGACGCACGGCGAGGGGCGCGAACACGGCCAGGGCGGCGATGCTCCAGAGGACAGTCCAGGTGAGGTCGGTGGCCACCGGTCCGCCTTGGGTGAGGGCCCGAACGGTATTGGCGGCTCGGGTGATGGGCTGGACTTTGGCGAAGGCCTGCAACCAGCCGGGCATGGTGTCGATCGATGTGAATACGGAACTGGCGAACACCAACGGGAAGATGGGTAGGAAGCCAGCGAGTTGCGCACTTTCGGGGTCGGACACTACAAGTCCGATCAGCGCGAACACCCACGACAGGCAGTAGCCGACCAACAGGGCGACAAGAATCGCGGCGACGGCGGCGCCGAGGCCGTTGTGGAAGCGGAAACCCACCGCGGAGCCGACCGCGATCATCAGGAGGACCACGAAGATGTTGCGGACAAGGTCGGCGATGGTGCGTCCGGCGAGCACCGCCGATCGCGCCATCGGCAGCGACCGGAAGCGGTCGATGATCCCGTTGCTCATGTCTTGCGATAGCCCCACTGCTGTGGAGGTCGCTCCGAAGACCACGGTTTGCACGATGATGCCGGGCATGAGGTAGTCGACGTAGGTCGTTCCCGGGATGCTGATCGATCCGCCGAAGACGTAACGGAACAGCAGCACGAACATGATCGGCTGGATCGTGGCGAACACCAGCAGCTGTGGCGTGCGGGCGATGCGGATCAGGTCGCGGCGGGCGATGACCATGGCGTCGACGACGATGGCCGATCGCGGAAGCGTGACCGCGCTGACCACTTCGAGGGTTCGCGGTGGCCGCGATATGGAGGCCGGGGTGGTTGCGTCAACGTTCATGCCGGGGTCCGTGCCTCGTCTTCTGCGATGGGGCGACCGGTCAACGTGAGGAACACGTCGTCGAGCGACGGCCGTCGAAGACCAAGGTCCCGGGGTGTGATGTTGGCTTCATCGAGTATGCGCAGGGCGGTCATGAGGTCGGCCACGGGGTCGCAGACCGGGATCGAGATTCGAGCGCGCGCTCTGTCGACCGTCGGAGGGCCGCACCCGACGTCACTGAGCACCGCCGTCGCCAGCTCAAGCTCGGCGGTAGCTACCTCGAGCTCGATCAGGTCGCTGCCGAGCCGAGACTTCAGCTCGGCGGACGTGCCCGATGCGATCACCTCGCTGTGGTCGTTCATCCGCGACCTGGTCGCCGAGGGGACCACAGTGCTGCTCACCACGCAGTACCTGGAGGAGGCCGACCAGCTCGCCGACCGCATCGTGGTCATCGATCGGGGAGCCGTGTCCGCGGGTCGAGCCCGGTCGTCGGCTCGTCGAGGATCAGGACCTGCGGCCGGCCGACAAGGCTGGCGCCGAGGTCGAGGCGGCGGCGCATCCCGCCCGAGTAGGTCTTCACCGGGCGGTCGGCGGCTTCGACGAGGTCGAGCCGCTCGAGGGATTCGTTCGCCCGCGCCTTGGCCAACTTCACGTCGAGCCGGTAGAGCCGGCCGACCATCACGAGATTCTCCCGGCCCGTGAGGGTCTCGTCGACCGCCGCATACTGGCCAGCCAACCCGATGATGCTGCGAATGGTGGTCGGATCCTCGCTGACGTCGAAACCGCCGATGCGGACTCGTCCGCTATCAGGGGTGAGGAGTGTGGCCAGGATTCGCACGAGAGTGGTCTTGCCGGCGCCGTTCGGCCCGAGCAGGCCCTGGACTGTCCCGGCCACCACGCTCAGGTCCACATCGACCAGCGCGTTGGTCTCGCCGAACGACTTGCTGACACCCTCGAC
>CAYSAC010000351.1:0-3908 GCA_964428815.1 uncultured Acidimicrobiaceae bacterium
GGTCGCGGTGCGCAGCCGGTCCCGCCATTCCGCGAGGCGGGGCTCGACCGCGAGCGCGGCGGGTTCGAGGTCGTTGGGACCGGGCGCGGTCGGGCCGCCGAGGCGGTCCCACGCGCGGTAGACCTCCACCGTCGAGCAGCCGAGGGGCGGCATGAGGAGCGTGAACGCTCGGTCGATGGGCGGCAGCGGCTCGACCACCTCGCCGACGCCGGTCACGCGCGCCCGCCCCCCGACGAGGCAGAACGGGACGTCGGCACCGAGCGCCGCCGCGACCGCGAGGTCAGCGCTGCCGGCCCACCGCAAGATCGCGGCGGCGTCCGCCGACCCGCCGCCGAGGCCGGCGCGTGACGGAATGCGCTTCACCAGCCGCACGTGAGCGCGCCGGTCGACCGCGCGCAGCGCGCGAACGACGAGGTTGTCCTCACCGGCCCACAGGCCTGGCGCGCCCTCGATCTCGAGCCCGTCGCCGTCGGTGATCGTCAGCGTGTCGGCGAGGTCGAGCGTGACCATCTCGGCGTCGATGAGGTGATAGCCGTCGGGCCGCACGCCGGTGATGCGCAGCGACATCGTGAGCTTCGCCGGCGCCTGCAAGGTCGTCACCGGTTCAGGTTGGCACGCTGGCCAGGCGGGCCCAGTCCTCGAGCGAGAGCTCCTCGGCCCTGGCCTCCGGGCGGATGCCGGTCACCTCGAACGCTTCGCTGGGCAGCACGCCGGCGAGCGAGCGCCGCAGCATCTTGCGGCGCTGGCCGAAGCCAGCGTCGACGAGCTCGAACAGGCGGGCGCGGTCGGCGTCGACCGGCGGCGAGCTGTGCCGGATGATGCTGACGAGCGCGGAGTCCACGCGTGGCTGGGGAATGAAGACGGTCGGGGGCACCCGGCCGACCACCTCAGCGGCGGCAAAGTAGGCGACCTTGACCGACGGGATGCCGTAGGCACGATCGCCGACCCGCGCCGCGAGTCGCTCGCCGACCTCGAGCTGCACCATCACGAGCATCGACCTGATGGCGGGGACGCCAGCGAGCAGATCGAGGACCAGTGGCGTCGCGATGTTGTACGGCAGGTTGGCGACGAGGCGCCACGCGCCAGGGTCGTCGCCGAGCAGCGCGTGCCAGTCGAGCCGCAGCGCGTCGCCCTCGACGACCGTGACACCGACCGGCTCGACCACCTCGCGGAGGACGGGCGTGAGGTGGCGGTCGATCTCCACGGCCACGACCTCGGCGCCGGTCTCTGCCAGGGCGAGCGTGAGCGATCCGAGGCCGGCACCGATCTCGACGACGCGATCACCGGGCCCGACGGCGGCGAGGCGGGCGATCCGCCGGACGGTGTTGGCGTCGACGACGAAGTTCTGACCGAGGGCCCGGCTGGCAGACAGGCCGTGATCGGCGAGCAGCTTGCGAACCGCCGATCGCGAGTGGGTCATGCGGAGGAGTCTGTCGCCCCCGCTGAGCTCACCACTCGATGCGAACGTTGATGACGCCGGTAGAGGTGCTCGCGATCTGCGAGAACACGCCCCGGTCGAGGTCGATGATCCGGCCGCCGGTGTAGGGGCCGCGATCGTTGACCACGCACGAGGTCGACCGTCCGTTGGCCAGGTTGGTCACGCGCACCGAGGTGCCGAACGGCAGCGTGCGGTGGGCGCAGCCACCCGCCTTGCCGTCGTACCAGCTGGCCGGGCCCTCTTGGGCGTTGGTCGGCGCCGGCGGCGGAGGGGGCGGCGGGGGCGAAGGTGCCGTCGTAGTGGTCGTCGCCGGCGCGGGCTTGGGCGGCGCCACCGCCTTCGGCGCGGGCGGGCGAGGGGGCGAAGGTGCCGTCGTGGACGTCGTGGGCGCGACGGTCGTCGTCGGAGTCGGCGGTGGGGGCGAAGGTGCCGTGGTCGTCGTCGTCGTCTCGGGCACGACGACGGCGATGGTCGTCGTGGGCGACCGGTCGGCCTCGAGCGCCTCGTCCCCCGCGGTCTCCACCTTGACGGTGTGCGCGGGATCGGCGGTGGCCGGGATGTTGTCGAGGATCAGCACCGGGAGGGCGGCGAGGGTCACGGTCAGGGCGAACGCCAACCGGTGGCGTTCGACCTTGAGGGGCGGCCGGAGCTCGCCGTCGTCATCGTGGGCCGGGCCAGCGAGGTGCTGAGGCGCCCGTTCCCTCCCGAGGAACATCGCGGGGACGTTACGGCTGGCCGTAACGCATCCGCAACCTAGGGGTGGGGCAAACGGTACAAACCGGAAGCAGCGTCCCAAGATGCGCTGGCCACGTCCTCCACGGGCACGCCCTTGGCCGCGGCGATGGCGGCCCCGACGAGCGGGACGAGCGCGGGCCGATTGCGCTGGCCGCGGTGCGGGACTGGCGTGAGGTACGGGCTGTCGGTCTCGACGAGCAGCCGGTCGAGCGGGCAGATGACGGCGGCGGCGCGCAGGTCATCGGCGCTCGGAAAGGTCACGATGCCGCTGAAGGAGAGCCACGCGCCGAGGTCGAGGCAGCGCCGCGCCTCGTCGGGCCCGCCGCTGAAGCAGTGGAACACCGTGCGCGACGGCACTCCCTCGGCGGCCAGGATCTCGAACGTGTCGTCCCACGCCTCGCGCGTGTGGATGACGAGCGCCAGGTCCCGTTCGTGAGCCAGGGCGATCTGCGCCGCGAACACCTCGCGCTGCACCGGCCGGGGCGAGTGGTCGTAGTGGTAGTCGAGCCCGCACTCCCCGACCGCTACGACCTCGGCATCACCCAACAGCTCGACGATGCCATCGACGCCCTCGGTCGCGTCGTGCGGGTGGACGCCGGCCGTGGCCCACACGCCGGGGTGGGCGGCGGCGATGGCGATGGCCTGGCGCGAGTCGGCGGCGGTGGTGCCCACGGTGATGAGCCGCTCGACACCGGCGGCGGCCGCCGCCTCGATCGCGTCAGCGGCCGCCTCCGGATCGAGGTGGCAGTGATTGTCGGTCCAGCGCGCGGTGGTCGTCAACGCGGCGTGGTCCTGAGGCGTGCGAGCCCTGCCACCGTGCAGGCGATCGCTGCGGCGGCGACACCGACGTGCACCGCAAGCCAACACAGCAACGTCGCGGGAGCGACCTCGACGCCGCCGATGATTGCGAAGCGCAGCCGATCGTCGTACAGGGAACGGAACCCGCCAAGATCCTCGCTCACGGTCACGGCCCACAGCGCGAGCTGGTCCCATGGAAGGAGGAAGCCCGTGAAGCTGGCCACCACCACCGACACGAGCGCCATGCTCGACAGCGTGCGCTCGCGGCGACGGAGGAAGGCCACGATGAGGGCGGTGAGGAACACGCCGATCAGCGCCTGGCTCGCCAGCCGGTGGATGATGCGGACCGCTTGAAGGCCATCCGGTCGGTAGGACTGGTGCAGCCACACGCCGGTGGTGACGAGCACGACGAGGAGCGCGGCTGCCGCAAGGAGCACCGCCACGAAGAGGTGCCGTTGACGAGCCATCACTACGAGATGCGCGGGAAGAGCGGCGCGCCCTTCTCCACCGGCAGTCCACCTGGGTAGCCGCCCCACGCGACGTCAGCGGGGACGCGCTGATCCGACGGTGCGCCGGGCAGGCCGATGCGCCGCCAGACCTCGGCGCAGCCGGCGGTCAGCGCGGGGCTGGCGAGGACCGCGACGATCCGCAGCGCCTCGAGGGCGTCTCCCATGACCGCGTCGACCTCGGGACCAGGCTCGAGCTTCCAGGGCTCGCGCGCCTCTAGGTAGGCGTTGGTCTCGCGGATGAGCCGCCACGTCGCGTCGAGCGCCACCGACGGCTGGACGTTGGCCCAGCCTGCGCGCGTCGCCTCGACGCAGTCGACGGCGATGGCGGCGAGCGGGCTGCCGGCTTGCGGCGCCGGCCCGGTGCCGCCGCACTTCTTGGCGACGACGGTGGCGACGCGCGACAGCAGGTTGCCGAAGTTGTTGGCCAG
>CAYSAC010000352.1:0-3875 GCA_964428815.1 uncultured Acidimicrobiaceae bacterium
GAAGAGCTGTGGCACCGCCTCGGCCACGAGACCTCCGTTGTGTGGGAGGCGTTCCCCGAGGCCGATCCGGCCCTGATCGCCGAGGACACCGTCGAGGTGGCGGTCCAGGTGAACGGCAAGGTCCGCGCCCGCATCCAGGTGCCCGCCGGCACCGACGAGGCCGCGCTCGAAGCGGCCGCCCGCGCCGACGAGAAGGTCGCCGCGCTGCTCGCGGGCGCAACGGTCCGCAAGGTCGTCGCGGTGCCCGGCCGGCTGGTCAGCTTCGTCCTCGCCTGACCTGTCACACCCCCTGAGGACAATGGGGGGATGTGCGCGGTGTGCGAGCGATTTGGCCGCGAGGTGGCTGCTGGTAGAGTCGGCGGCTCCCAAGGGGCTATAGCTCAGCTGGCAGAGCACCTCGATGGCATCGAGGGGGTCCCGGGTTCGAATCCCGGTAGCTCCACCACCACGAACCCGCTCGCCGCAGTCGTGAGCAGTGTCGGCTACACGCTCGGCGGGTTCGTGGCGGGCGAGGGCTGCTTCTGCACCTCGCTGCAGCGCCGCTTCTACGCCGACGGTTCGCCACGCTTCCGGTTCGTCTTCACCGTGCGTATGGCGCAGCGAGACCGCCCGCTACTCGTTGCCCTCCAATCGTTCCTCGGCGTCGGCAGCATCGTCGACGCTCTGGCGAGGCGGTCACACTGGCTGCCGCAATCGACCTACACGGTGACGTCGCTGCGCGCGCACCACGCGGCGATCATCCCCTTCGCTGAACAATTCCTCCTGCCGTGCGCCAAGCGGACACAGTTCCAGCGCTGGCGCGAACAGATGGCAGCCCAAGAAGCCGCCCATCCAAATCGCTGGGGACTCGGCCCAGCCGATTGCACCCGCTCGGGGTGCATGAGACCGGTCCGAGGAAGGGGACTCTGTCGTGTCCATTACTACGAGGTCACCGGCTACTGACCGAAGCGCGTTCGCCGCTGGCTTCATCGCCGCAGAGGGCTACTTCGGCGCCTCGGGCCGAGCGTTCGTCCTGAGCGTCGGCCTGGGTGCGAGCGACGGCGGCATGTGTGCCTCGCTTCGCGACCTCTTGTGTGTCGGCCGCGTCCGTGCCTACCCGCGACGCAAGCCGCACTACGACGACGAGGTCGTGTTCGTGGTCAGGCGCCTTCGAGACCTCGTCGAGGTCGTCGTGCCGTTCATGGACGAGCACCTGCCGCTGTCTTACAAGCGCGTGCAGTACCTCGCATGGCGCGAGCAGCTGCTCCGCTACTGGGACACGTCGGCTCGCCGCCGGCCTTCCTGCTCCCTTGACGGGTGCGAGGAACCGAACCGCGCGCACGGGCTGTGCCGCCGCCACCTGTGGCAGATGCGTCGGCAGTAGCGGCCCTACGCGGCGCCCTCGGCCCACGCGACTTGGGGGACGTCGCCCCACAGGCGCTCGAGCTCGTAGTAGTCGCGGGTCTCCTGCAAGAAGACGTGGACGATGAAGTCCCCGTAGTCCATGAGCAACCATTGGAGGTCGCTCCGGCCCTCGACCCGCAGTGGCTTCGGCCCGCCCGCGGCCGCGACCTGCTCCTCGATCTCGTCCGCGATCGTGCGGACCTGGCGGGTGTTGCCGGCGCTGGCGATGACGAAGCACTCGGTGATGGCGAGCACCTCGCCGACCTCGAGCACCATCACGTCGCTCGCCTGCTTCGCGTCGGCGGCGCGCGCCGCGACCACGGCCCAGCGCCGCGCCTCACGGGCAACGTCGGCCTCAGCCACCTGCGGCCTCCACGTAGTCACGACCGAGCACGACGGTCACGTCGACAGCATCGTTCGGTCGCCGGTCGAGCTCCACCTCGCCGACGCCCAGCGCTCCGCTGAGCCGGCGCGCCGCCGCCTCCTGCGCGACGTCGTCGTATCGCACGACGGTCGTCTCGTGGTCGAACCGGTCGGCGTTGCCGACGATGGCGATCTCAGCGCCGGCGAGCACGAGCACCTGCGCGACCTCACCCGGCAGGCCCTTGTCCTCGGTGCCGTTGAGCACGCGCACGCGGATCCGCTTCCCTGGCCCGGGGCTGAGCGGGTACGGGACGGCGCCGGCGACGAGGGTGGCGATCGCCTCGCGGTCGCCGACGAAGCGCTCGCGGCCCTCCGGCGCGTCGATCTCGGCGACCGGGAGGGTCTCCTCGTCGGTCGAACCGGCGGCCAGCGCTCGCACGAACCGGCCGACGCCGGCGTCGCCCTCGCCCGGGACCGCGGCAGGATCATCTGATGCCGCCAGCGCCTCGAGCCACGCCTGCCAGAACAGCTCATGG
Source organism: uncultured Acidimicrobiaceae bacterium (assembly GCA_964428815.1). Taxonomy (GTDB): domain Bacteria; phylum Actinomycetota; class Acidimicrobiia; order Acidimicrobiales; family CAYSAC01; genus CAYSAC01. The sequence continues at coordinate 2,283 of CAYSAC010000352.1, forward strand.
CGCACCATCCGGTTGAGGTCGCTCACGCCCGCGCCGTGCAGGTCGAGCCACCGGCCCACCGACGCCGCGTCGAGCTGCAGCTCGCCGGCCGGGAACACGACGCTCTCCTCCCCGTCGGCATCGACGCCAAGCACGTCGTCGGGGTTGTTGACGGTGAGCGGCGCGACCGGGGCGACGAGCTCGGCCCACCGCGCGCCGTCCACCTCGACGACCTCGGTAAACCCGATGGTCATCAGGTCGGCGATCGCGGGACCGGCCTGCGCGGCACCCGCGCCGAACCCGTTGTAGCCGTCCTCGATCGGCAGCTCGCCGAAGGTCGGGCTCACCGCCATCGTCTGGATCGGCACGAACACCACCGTCCCGCCCTGCTCCCCGGGCTTGAGCGAGATCGCGGTCGCCGCCCGCAGCGTCGGCCCGTCGTGGTGCAGCACGAGCAACGTCGGCGTCGGCTCCACGTAGCCCTCGAAGCCCGGCTCGTCCGGGTCGGTGGTGGGATCGAGCGTCTTGCCCGCGGTGCTGTCGCGCACCGTGACCATGCCGGCGTACGCGAGCCCGACGCCCGCGAGGACGAGCGCGGCGAGGCTGACCGCGAACGCGATCGACCGCCGCGACGAGACGGGTGGAGCAGGCCGAGCCGGTCGGGCATGGGCCCGCTGCTGGCGCGCGCCGGTGCCGTGCTCTGGCAGGTCGAGGGCGAGCAGCTGGCGGAGCGGATCGGGCGGCGTGGGGCGGGGGGCGTCGTCGTCGGGAGGCGCCGTCATCTGGGATCACGATAGAGCCGGCGCTCCTCGATGCAGGCCATGACCTCGGACGTGATGAGGTAGTCGAGCGGCCTGCCGTCGACGACCCGGGCGCGCAGATCGGTGCTCGACACCTCGATCGCCGGCACCTCGACCCGCTGCCACCGCCAGCCGGGCAGCGGCTCGCTCGATCGGACGCCGGGCCGGTCGACGACCACGATCGTCGCCTGCTCCCGGACCTCATCGACCCGCTCCCACGTCGCGAGCCCGGCGGCCGCATCGCTCCCGAGCACGACGAACAGCTCCGCGTCGGGTTGGTCGGACCGGAGCACGGCGAGCGTGTCGGCCGTATAGGACAGGCCGGCGTGGTCGATCTCGATCCGGCTGGCCTCGATGCCGTCCACGCCGGCGACGGCCGCCTCGACGAGGGCGAAGCGGTCCTCGGCCGGGGTGATGTCGCGCTGACGGACCTTCTGCCAGGGGAGGTTGTTCACGACGAGGAGCAGCCGGTGCAGGTGCACCTCGTGGCAGACGTTCACCGCGGTGATCAGGTGACCGACGTGGGGCGGGTCGAACGTGCCCCCGAACACCCCGATCCGCTGGCCGGCCATGGGGTGACGCTACGCGCCAGAAACGGTGACTTCGGTCACCTGGGGGTAGGGAATCGTACCGGTTCGTCCCGTGTTGAGGGTTTTCCCGGCCTTGCCCGTTGAAACCTGGTTGGCCTGGGGAAGAACTACAGGCCATCCTTCGTTGAGGAGCATTGTCATGAGTGATTCGGTTGGTCAGTACCTCAACGAGATCGGGCTCGTCCCCCTCCTCACCGCCGAGGAGGAGCGCGAGCTCAGCCAGA
>CAYSAC010000353.1:0-3858 GCA_964428815.1 uncultured Acidimicrobiaceae bacterium
AGCGTGTTCCTCGAGCGCCACGTCGATCCAGACGAGATCGAGGTCGGCAAGATCGTCTACCCGGGCCTCGCCGGCAAGCTCGCAGCGAAGGCCCGCGCCGCCCGCGCCAAGGCCGAGGGGGCCACCGCCGCGGCGCAGACCGCAGTCGCGGAGGCAGTGCAGGCGCTCGCCGAGCAGGGCCTCCCATCGACAGCGATCGGGCCCCTCGTCGGCGTGTCGCCACAACGCGTCCAACAGCTTCTCGCCCACCGTCGAGAAGCAGAGTCCCGCACGGCCTGAGCACGACGTCATGCCCGGTCTGGAGTCCGCCTATGCCGGAGACGCGCTTGCGGTCCGACGGATGGGTCGGGGGATCTGACGGTCCGACGCCAAGACATCGGCCAGCAGTTGGACGACCGCGTCCTCGATGTCATCCTCAACCACCACCAAGATTGCGAGTAGGCAGATGTCCCGCCGACAGGCTTGTCTGATCGCAGAAGCGGGGCGCGCAGAGTGGCGGATATCGGGCGCCTGAGCCGGGCAGCCTGAGGTCTGCTCCGAGGAGCGAAGCAGCGGCCAACGCGGATCGCAGGAGGGCCGGCCACGCCCCTACCTCACCCCACGGCAGACGACGCGATGAACGCCTGCGCAGAGCGGTCTCGCCCTCATCGTTTCCTGCGGGTGCGTAGCCTGCTTCGGGTGAACGAGAGTGAGTCGGGGGAGCGTGAGTTCTGGGACCGTCGGGCCGACGCGTGGGAGCGCCGGGCGGACTCATTGAACCGGTTCTCCGATACCTACGGCATCCCCGTCATCGACGCACTCAACGTCCGTCCGGGCGAGCGTGTGCTTGACATCGGCTGCGGCCCGGGCACGACCGCCATTGAGCTGGCACGGCGGGTGGCACCTGACGGTGAGGTCGTCGGCGTCGACATCTCCGACGCCATGACCGCTGCCGCCCAGCGCCGCGCCACCCGCGAGCAGGTGCCCAACATCACGTTCCGAGCGGCTGACGCCGAGTCCGGCGCCCTCGGTGAGAAGTTCGACGCGGCCTACTCGCGGTTCGGCGTCATGTTCTTCACCGACGCCACCCGCGCCTTCGCGAACATCGGTCGAGCCCTACGTGCAGGCGGACGCCTGGGCTGCGCAGTGTGGGGATCGCTCGCGGAGAACCCGTGGATGTTCGTGCCCACCCTCGCTGCCGCGCCGGTGCTGCAGGCAGAACTCACCATCCCAGCCCCAGACGAGCCCGGCCCGTTCTCGCTGGCCGACCCTGAGCGTGTCTCGTCCGTGCTCACCGGCGCCGGCTTCGAGCACATCGCCGTCGAGCTGATCGAAGGCGCCCGCCTGGTCACAAGCGCGAGCGCCGCCGACGACGTCCAGACCCTGCTTGAGGTCGGTCCCCTCGGCGAGGCCTACCAGGCGGCTGACGACAACACCCGACAACAAGCCGTCGACTCCGTGATCGCCGCGCTGGCGCCCTACCTGGAAGAGGACGGATGGCGTCTACCCGGGGCCGCGTTGCAGGTCACCGCCCGCCGGCCCCTGAGCTGACGACGCCGCGAGCTCCGTCATCACTGACGATCAGGGGCACACCTCATTGGTCGTGATCGAGATTGATCGTGATCGACGACAGCCATCGACGGACCGATCGCGCTGTGTCAAGCCGGACCCGGAGACGCGCGAGTTCGTCGGCGCTCCAGGTGTATCAACCCGCCGCCCGACTGGATCGTCCCGTCAGGCGAATAGGGAGCGCGCCGGCACCCGGCGTGTGGGATACCCCCGACGGCGTCACGGTCGGTCGTTCGGGGACGCTCCCACTTCGACGCAGTGGACATCGCCGAGAACCTCGCTCCGCATTCTGTCGATCTGCGCGGCTTGTGCTCGTGGGACCGGCTGTCGGGGGTGAGCCGCAGGCAGCCGAGGACATTCGTAGGCTGGGGACGTGAGTGGCGCGGGAGACGGGGCTCGGCTGGCTGAGCTGGTGGCGGCGCTGTCGCTCGCGACGGATCTGGGGCTGGGTCAACCGCAGCAGCACATCATCCGCCAGACGCTCATCGCGATGCGGGTGGCGGAGCTCGAGGGCTTGTCCGACGACGAGCTGGCCGCGATCTTCTACGTGTCGCTTCTCGCGTGGGTTGGTTGCGTGGCTGACGCGCACGAGATGGGCAAGTGGTTCGGCGACGACATGGCGGTGCGGGCCGACAGCTACCTGGTCGACATGACCGGTCTGCCGATGATGCGCTTCATGATCGGCCACGTCGCCAGCGGAAGCTCCCCGATCCGGCGGCTCACGATGATCGGTCGGTTCCTCGCGGGCGGGTCGAAGGAGGTCCAGCAGTCGATGGCCTCCCACTGTGAGACCTCGGGCGAGCTGTCGTTGCGACTCGGACTAGGTCCCGAGGTGCGTGACCCGCTTCAGCAGGCGTTCGAGCGCTGGGATGGCAAAGGCTCTCCCGCCAAATTGGTGGGCGGCGAGATCGCCCGCATCATGCGGATCATCCATGTGGCCAACGATGTCGAGGCGTTGCATCGCACCGGCGGGGTGGACGCGGCGGTCGAGATGCTCCGCTCCCGGCGGGGCACAGAGTTCGATCCCGACCTCGTCGACCGCTTCTGCGCGCATGCCAGCGAGCTGCTCGCCTCCATCGACGAGCTCGACGGTTGGGACACGCTCATCGGCGGGCACGGCGCGTTGGGTCGTGAGCTCAGCGGCGAGGAGCTTGATCAGGCGTTGGAGGCCTTCGCCGACTACGCAGATATCAAGTCGCCGTTCACGCTCGGACATTCGCGAGGAGTCGCGCACCTTGCCGCGGCTGCGGCCGCCACTGTCGGCCTGCCGAGCGACGACGTCGTGCTCGTACGTCGAGCCGCGCTCGTGCACGACGTCGGCACCATCGGCGTGTCCTCCGGGATCTTGGACAAGGCCGGGCGGTTGACCGAGGTCGAGCGTGAGCGGATCCGCACCCACCCCTATCTCACGGCGCGCACGTTCTCGAAACCCCCGGCGCTGGCCGCGATCGGGCAGCTCGCAGCGATGCACCACGAGCGGATGGACGGATCCGGCTACCCATCGGGCCTCACAGCCGAGAGCCTCCCGATGACCGCCCGCGTGATCGCGGCCGCCGACGTGTACCACGCGCTGCTCGAACCGCGGCCCCACCGCCCGGCGTGGGCGCCGGACGCGGCCCGGCAGGTGCTCGCAGCAGAGGTGACCGATGGTCGCCTGGACGGCGACTCGGTGCGGGCCGTATTGGACGCAGCCGGGCATCGAGTGCGCCGTCAGGCGGGTCACGCGGGCGGGCTCACCGCCCGCGAGGTCGAGGTGCTGGTGCTGGTCTCTCGGGGGCTGACCAAGAAGCAGATCGCGCAGGAGCTGACCATCTCGGCCAAGACGGTCAACGCCCACGTGGAGCACATGTACGCCAAGCTCGGCGTGAGCAGCCGGGGCGCGGCCGCGTTGTTCGCGATGCGGCACGGGTTGATCGCGGTGGGCGAAGTCGCCGACTGAGATCCGCGGATATAGGGCGAAGACCCGATGCGGTGCCGGGCGGCTGCGTCGTACAACGGCTGCTATGAGCGATCCGTCCCGGCAGCCCTTCGAGCTCAACACGCCGACTACCACGAGATGGTCGGTCGGCGGCCTTCTTCTCGAGGCGCTCGCCGCGCGCGACTTCGCGCGGATGTCCGACTGCTTCGAGCCCGCAGCAACGATGCGGGCGCTGCTTCCGCCCGGACTTGCGGAGTACCAAGGCGCAACGCAGATCGTCGAGAACCTCCGGAGCTGGTTCGGGGACGCAGAAGAGTTCGAGGTCCTCGACGGCACCGTGGGCGAGGTCGGCGGTCGTCTCCATGTCGCGTGGCGGCTCCGCCTCCGCCCGA
>CAYSAC010000354.1:0-3841 GCA_964428815.1 uncultured Acidimicrobiaceae bacterium
CGGCGTCAGCTCGACCAGCTCCATGCCGAAGCGGAGGTCGGGCTTGTCCACGCCGTAGCGGTCCATCGCCTCGTGCCACGGGATCTGCTCGATGGGCGGCGGGCGCTCGCCGATGATCGCCTCGGCCGCGTCGAGCACCGCCTCGCTGATGAAGTCGATCACCTCGTCCTGGGTCACGAAGCTGGCCTCGGCGTCGAGCTGCATGAACTCGAACTGCCGGTCGGCCCGCAGGTCCTCATCGCGCAGGCAGCGAGCGATCTGGTAATAGCGGTCGACGCCGCCGACCATGAGCAGCTGCTTGAACAGCTGGGGGCTCTGCGGGAGCGCGTAGAAGGAGCCCGGCACCTGCCGCGACGGCACGAGGAACTCGCGCGCCCCTTCCGGTGTCGACGGCATGAGCATGGGCGTCTCGACCTCGATGAAGCCCTGCCGCTCCATCGCCAGCCGGACGGCGCTGTTCACCTTCGCGCGGACCTCGAGGTTGCGTTGCATGCGCTCGCGACGCAGGTCGATGTAGCGGTGCCGGAGGCGCACGATCTCGTCGACCGCGTCGGCCCGTTCATCGACGGGGAACGGCGGCGACTCGGCAGCGGAAAGGATCTCGACGGTGCAGTCACCCACCTCGACCTCGCCGGTCGGCAGCGCGTCGTTGCGCGTGCCGTCGGGGCGCACGCGCACGGTGCCGGTGATGCGGACGACGAACTCGCTGCGGAGATCGTGGGCGCCGTCGACGACGCATTGGATGACACCGGTGCGGTCGCGCAGGTCGACGAACGCGAGGTGCTCGCCGTGCTCGCGGCGCCGGGCGACCCAGCCGCACAGCTGGACCTCCGCGCCGGCGTGCTCGGCCCGCAGCTCGCCGCAGTGGTGCGAGCGCATGGCCCCCATCAGTGGTCCTCCAGGATCTTGCGGATGTGGGTGAGGAGCGCGCTCGAGGGCACGGCCTCCTGGTCGCGGTCGCTGCGGAGGTCACGCACGGTGACCGTGCCGTCGGCGACCTCCTGGTCCCCGATGATGCAGGCGACGCGCGCGCCAGAGCGGTTGGCCGCCTTCATCTGCGCCTTCATCGATCGACCGTCGAAGGCGCGCTCGGCGGATATCCCGGCAGCCCGCAGCTCGTGGGTGAGATCGCGTGCGGCCGCGCCATCGGTCGCGTCGACGACGAACACGTCGACGGTCCCCTCTGGCGCGGGGAACACGCCCTCGGCGTCGCATGCGAGCAGCGTCCGCTCGATGCCGGAGCCGAAGCCGATGGCGGGCGTGGGCGGCCCGCCCAGCTGCTCGACGAGGCCGTCGTAGCGACCACCACCGAGCAGGGTGCTCTGCGCCGATTCGAGCGCGTCGCTGAGGAACTCGAAGGTCGTGTGCGTGTAGTAGTCGAGGCCGCGCACGAGCCGAGGCTCGAGGCGGAACGCGATGCCGAGCGAGCGCAGGCCCTGCTGGACGCGCTCGAGGTGCGTGGCAGCGCCGTCGCTCAGGCGGTCGGTGATGCGCGGCGCGTCCGCGACGACGGCCTTGGTCTCCGGGCGCTTGCTGTCGAGCACCCGCATGGGGTGGGTGTCGACCTTGTCGCGGTCGTCCTCCGCGAGGTCGCCGCGGCGGTCGCGCAGCCACGCGCCGATCTCCTCGACGTACGCGCGCCGGTCCTCTGGCGTGCCCATGCTGTTGAGCACGAGCGTGAACCGGGACAAGCCGAGCGCGCGCAGGTAGGTGTCGCCGATGCCGATGACCTCGACGTCGACGTCGGGGTCGGCGGAGCCGAGCGCCTCGATGTCGACCTGGTGGTGCTGGCGGTAGCGGCCGGCCTGGGGGCTCTCGTAGCGGAAGCACGGGGTGGCCGACCAGACCTTCCATGGCGTCGTCGGCCGGTGCTGCACGAACGCCCGCACGACCGACGCGGTGACCTCTGGCCGCAGCGCAAGGTGGCGGTCGCCCTTGTCCCGGAAGTCGTACATCTCCTTGCGGACGACGTCGGTGCCCTCACCGAGGCGCTGGAAGACGCCGATGTCCTCGAACACCGGCTGCTGGAGGAGCCCGTAGCCGGCCCGACCGGCGATGCCGCTGAAGATCGCGAGCAGCGCCTCCCATCGCGCCGACTCCGGCGGCAGGACGTCCTGGGTACCGATCGGTGCCTGGAAGCTGGTCTCGGACATGGCTCGCCGAGGCTAGTGGAGCCCCAATGGCGTTCTTGCGGCAGTTGCGCGGGGTCTTCGTCGGTAGCTGCCGCAAGAACGCGGGTTAGGACACGTCGAGCAGGTCCACGACGAACACGAGCGTCTCGTCGGGGCCGATGACGCCACCGGCGCCACGCTTGCCGTAGGCCATCGCCGGCGGGATGACGAGCCGACGGCGACCGCCGACCTTCATGCCGGCCACGCCCTCGTCCCAGCCCTTGATGACCTGTCCCTCACCGAGGCCGAAGCTGAACGCGTCGCCGCGATCCCACGACGCGTCGAACTGCTTGCGCGTGCGCCACGACACGCCGACGTAGTGCATCGAGCAGGTCGAGCCAGACTTGGCCTCCGCGCCGCCGCCGACCTCAATGTCCTCGATGACGAGCTCGGCCGGCGGCACCTCGCCGGCAGGAACGTAGACGTGCGGCTTCTCAGGCGTTTCGGGCATCCGGCGACCCTACCCCTGCTCCATCTGGCGGCTGTTCGTCCTGCTGTACGAGATTCACGTCCCAGAACGAGTGGGCCTGACTCAGCCGCCGCCCTTGCCGGGAACGACTCGGTAGGCGTCGTAGACGGCGTCGATGGCCTTGACCGCGGCGAGCAGCGAGTCGAGGTGGGACGGGTCGCCAAGCTCGAACTCGAAGCGCATCTTCGACACGCGGTCCGAGCCGGTGTGGGTCGTGCAGCTGAGGATGTTGAGGTGCTGGTCGGACAGCGCGGCGGTGATGTCGCGCAGCAGCCGGGCGCGGTCGAGGGCCTTGATCTCAATGGCCGCCACGAACACGCCGCGCTGGTCGGTGTCCCACTCCACCTCGATGAGGCGGTCGGACTGGTCCGTGGCGAGCGACGCCGCGTTGGCGCAGTCGGCTCGGTGCACAGACACCCCGCGGCCGCGGGTGACGAAACCGGTGATCTCGTCGCCCGGCACCGGCGTGCAGCAGCGCGACAACCGCACCATCACGTCGTCGAGCCCCTCGACGTGGACACCCGCGGTCGGGCGCTTGACGCTGGTGCGCCGCGGCCGGCGGGCGGTCGTCGGCAGCTGCAGCTGGTCGTCCGCCTCATCCGGGCGAGCCGGATCGACCTCGCGCAGCAGGTTGGCGACGCGGCTGGCCACCGCCTTCGCCGAGACGTGGTTCTCGCCGACCGCGGCGTGCAGCGCGTCGACGTCGGCGTAGTTGAGTCCCTTGGCGACCTCGGGCAGCGTCGGCGAGTTGGTGATCTTCTGGACCGGGAGGCCCTCGCGCCGCATCGCCTTGACCAGCTCTTCACGACCCTGCTCGATCGCGTCCTCGCGGCGCTCACGCGAGAACCACTGACGGATCTTGCTCGTGGCGCGCGGCGTGGCGACGATGCCGAGCCAGTCGCGCGACGGACCCGCGCCCGCGACCTTGGACGTGAAGATCTCCACCGTGTCGCCCGACGCGAGCGTGGAGTCGAGGGGGACGAGCCGGCCGTTCACTCGAGCCCCGATGCAGGCGTGACCGACGTCGGTGTGAATCGAGTAGGCGAAGTCGATGGGCGTGGCGCCGACCGGCAGGGTCATCACCCTGCCCTTGGGAGTGAAGACGAAGACCTCGTCCTGCTCGAGGTCGATCTTCAGGTTCTGCATGAACTCGTCGGGGTCGGACGTCTCGGTCTGCCAGTCGACGATCCGCGACAGCCAC
>CAYSAC010000355.1:0-3839 GCA_964428815.1 uncultured Acidimicrobiaceae bacterium
GGTGACGACGCTCGCCGAACGGCTCGGCCACGGGCCCGACGACCGGCTGCTGATCATCAACTGCGACGACCTCGGGTCGAGCCACGCGGCCAACCTCGGCGTGTACGACTCGCTGCGCGACGGCATCGCGACGAGCGCCACGCTCATGGTGCCGTGCCCGTGGGCCCGCGAGGCGGCGGCGCGCTACCGGGGAGAGGACGTCGGGGTCCACCTCACGCTCAACGCCGAGTACGACCTGTACCGGTGGGGGCCGATCACCCACGCGCCCTCGTTGCTCGACGGCGATGGTGGCTTCCCCCGCACGATCGAGGACGTCTGGGACCACGCCGACCTCGACGAGGCGCGCCGCGAGTGCCGGGCCCAGGTCGAGCGGGCGATCCTGTGGGGCTTCGACGTCAGCCACCTGGACTCCCACATGGGCACGCTGCAGCTGCGCCCAGAGTTCTTCGACATCTACCTCGAGCTCGCCGCCGACTTCGGCCTGCCCTTGCGGCTGTCGGGCACCTCGACCGAGCGAACGATCGGCTTCCCGTTCCGGCGGCTCGCCGCCGAGGAGGGGATCGTCTTCACCGACCACTTCATCCAGGTCCGCGGCGTCGGCAGCCGCCGCACCCTCGAGCGCAAGGTGTTCGACCTGCGGCCCGGCGTGACCGAGGTCTACGTCCACCCGGCGGTCGACACGCCCGAGCTCCGAGGCTTCGCGCCGGACTGGGCGGCGAGGGTCGACGACCGGGACCTCGTGACGACCGACCACAGCCTGCGCTCGATGCTCGACCGGGCCGGTGTCCACCTGATCGGCTACCGCGAGCTGCGCGACCTCCAGCGCGCCCGTTGACCGTCCCAACCGGGTCGCCAGGGTGGAGACTCTGACCCATGGAAGCAGTCGCGATCGTCACGTTGATGCTGCTCCTGCTGAGGATGACGCGGCGACGGTGGCGCCGGACCGAGGTGCCGCCGATGGCCAGCCCGCCCGAGCCTGGCGGCGACCTCGCCGGCGACCGCTCACCCCGCCGCCCGCGCGTCCCCTCTCTCTCCGGCGCTGCCGCGCTGCCGATCCCGCACGACTCCTGACCGAAACTGCGTGACGGCGTTCGCGCGGGTCGGTGACTTCGTCCTGACGTGGGGCGAGAGCCTGCGATGGGACGATCGCCGCCAACGGCTCTACTTCGTCGACTGCGGGGCCCAGACCCTCCACTGGCTGGACGGCGGCGAACCGCCGCTGCAGACGCTGCCGCTCGGCGGCCTGCCCACCGGCGTCGCGCTGACCGATGGCGACGAGCTCGTCATCTGCCTCGACGGCGGACTCACCGTGGTCCACCCCGACGCCGGCACGTACGCGCTGCTCGCCGGCTATCCAGAGGGCATGAAGGGACGAGCCAACGACGCCAACGCCGACGGATCGGGCAACCTCGTCACCGGCACCCTCAACGTCGCCGCCGCGCCCGGAGCCTACTGGTGGTTCTCCGCGACCGACGGCTGGCGACTGCTCGACGACGACATCAGCAACGCCAACGGGCCGGTGGTGATCGACGTCGATGGCCGCTCGACACTGGTCTTCGGCGACACCCCGGCCCAGGCCGTGTACGCCTACCCCTATGACGGCGCGGCCGGGACCGTCGGCCCGCGAGGGGTGTTCGGCGACCACGCGCCGCTCGGCGGTGCGCCTGACGGAGCGGCGGCCGACGCCGAGGACGCGGTGTGGAGCTGCGTGCTGCGCAGCGGCAAGCTGGCCCGCTTCACTGCCACCGGTCTCGACCGCGTCGTTGACATGCCGATGGCGAACCCGAGCTCGGTCGCGTTCGGCGGAGGAGACCTCGACCGCCTGTTCGTCACCTCGATCGCCCTGGACCTGGGTGAGGGGATCGCGCCCACACCCGAGGCCGGCCGGCTCCTCGCCTTCGACGACCTCGGGGTCGCCGGCCGCCCCGAGCGCCGTTTCGCGCTCTAGGGGAGCGAGCGCCACGCCGTGCGGAAGACGCGCGACACGGACGCTCCGGCGGTCTTGGCGTAGAAGGCGATCGGACCGACCCAGGCGATCTCGACGTCGCGGTGCCCCCCGGCCATGAGGTCGCGGCAGGCCTCGCCCAGCAACGCCGCACCCAGCCCTCGCCCGCGGCACGCGGGGTCGGTGCCGGTGGGACCGAACCAGCCGGCGCGGTTCACGGAGTGGCACGCGAACCCGACCGGCGCGCCGCCAGCAGACCACGCCGCGAGGCAGGAGCCCTGCTCGATCCCCCGCAGCACCTCGGCCTCCCAGTGCGGCCACAGGTCGCGGCACCAGCGCGCGACCGACTGTGCGGCGTCGGGCTCGAGCACCCGGTCGAGCGTGAAGCCCGCGGGGACCGGCGCGCGGTACGTCGACGGGCACGACATGTTGAGCTCCGCGCCCCGTGCCGCGAAGCCGGCCGACTCCGCCAGCGCGAGCATCCGCGTGGCGCGCACGTCAACGCCTGGCCACAGGTAGTACGGCGCCGACCCGCCGAGCGCGACCCCCGTCGCTCCCACGTGCTCGGCCCACGCGCACGCGTCCTCCAGGAGCTGCCGGCCTCGCCCCTGGCCCTGGGCGGTCGGGTCGACGACGAGCAGCTTGACCACCGCGACCGCCGACAGCGCGGTCGACTGCCAAACACAGACCGCGCCGCTGCCGTCATCGCACCCCAGCACGCGCCCGTCCTCGAAGCAGCACGCCGCGAGTTCGTCCGCGGTCAGCCGCTCGTCTGGAAGGGCTGCGTCGCAGAGCCGGACGAGATCGGCGAGCCGCTCGGCCGACCAGGGCTCGGTCGCCACGGTCATCCGGAATGCCTGTGGTAGACCTCGAAGCCCATGCGCACCGCTCGCGCCGCCGCCGCGCTCGTCGCGCTCAGCCTGCTCAGCGGCTGCGGTGATGCAGTCGAGGAGACGGCGCCGGATGACCTCGATGCCATCGACGTCTCGGTCGACGCGACCATCACCGTCGACGAGGACGGCTTCGATCCCGCGGCGCTCGAGGTCCGGTCAGGCGACGCCATCGAGCTCGTCAACGCCGGCGATGAACCCCACGCCTTCCGCGGTGGCGAGCGCTTCGAAACGGGCCGGATGGAGCCCGGCGAGACGGTGACCCTCGTGCTCGACGAGCCGGGTGAGATCACCTACACAGACAGGTTCGAGCCCGGCCACGTTGGGTCGATCACCGTCACTGCCCGCTAGAACTCCGTCTGGTCCTTGACCTTCTCGGAGATCGCCTTGTACTCGGGGCTCTGCGTGAGCGGCATGAGCGACATGAGCTTGCCCATGTTGCCGGTGACCTTCATCTTCCCCTGCATGAACGCAGCGTTCGGGTCGAGCTCACCCTTCGCGATCTTCTCCGAGTCCTCGTAGGTCGACGTGATCGTGAACTCGGCCTGGTCATCGGTGCCGAGCGCGTTCTCGAGCATCTTGCCGTTCTCGATCACCGAGTAGTACGAGAGCTCGCCGTCGGGGCCGCCGGTCACGACGTACTGCATGCGAGCGGTCGCGCCGGGGCGCTCGGGGAAGTCCGCCCCGAGCTCCTTCTGGAGATCGAGCCACTCCTGGGACAGGTACTTGGCCATGGTCGCTCCTCGTTCGGGTGGTCGAGGGCGGACTCTATGGCTTCTACGAGGTCGCGTGCTCGCGGATGCCGGCGAAGAGGTCGTGCTCTGGTACGTCCGCGTCGACCAGGCTGCGAGCGAGGATGTACTCGTCGTACGGGTGGACGCCGAGCGCCTGCTCGCGCGGCAGGCCGAACCAGAACGGCGAGGTCGGGTCGATCTGCGTCTCGTGCGCGAGCAGCGCATCGAACCGCACGTCGGCGTGCCCGGCGACATCGATGGAGGTGGTGA
>CAYSAC010000356.1:0-3828 GCA_964428815.1 uncultured Acidimicrobiaceae bacterium
GTGGTCGATCCTGCTCGGCACGATCGACCACGAGGGCACCATCGAGCTGACCTTCTGCAGCGATGCCGACGGCCTCGTCGTCGAGCTCGAGGTGGAGCGGCTCGACTCTGACGTCGACACGCCTCCGGCGCCGTCGTTGCGGCTGCTCGCTGGCGCTCCCGACGCCGCGGTGCTTTCATCGGCGGGCAGGCGCTTCAGGTGTCGCGTCGCACGCCTGCCTGCCGCGCGTCACTAGCGTCCCGCGGGTGGAGTCCGACGAACGGCCGTGGGGTCGCTACGACGTGCTGACCGAGGGCGACGGCTGGAAGGTCAAGCGCATCGAGGTGCACCCCCGGCAGCGGCTGAGCTACCAGACTCACGCGCAGCGCGCCGAGCACTGGATCGTCGTCGAGGGCCAGGGAAGCATCACCCTCGACGGCGTCGAGATCGACCTACCGACCGGCACGACCGTCGACATCGCCGTTGCGCAGGCGCACCGGATGGCGAACCCCGGCGACGAGCCGCTCGTCTTCATCGAGGTGCAGCAGGGCGCGTACCTCGGTGAGGACGACATCGTCCGGCTCGACGACGACTACGAGCGCTGAGCCGCCCGCACCTTGCCGGCGGCGGTGAGCGCGACGCCTTCGGCGCGCAGGCGCCGCGCCTGCTCCGCCTCGTGGCCGGGGACAAGCCGGCCGCTGGCGTTGACGACCCGCCACCACGGCAGGCCGTTCGTCGTCGCGAGGATGTGGCCGACGGCCCTCGCTCGCCCCGGGTAGCCCGCCTCTGCCGCGATCTCGCCGTAGGTGACGACCTCGCCCGGCGCGAGCCGGTGCAGCACCTCGATCACCGCGTCCTCCAGCTCGCCCGGCACGCCCGGATCGTAGGGGGGCATAGGGTCTGCGCCGTGCGGCTGCTCACCACCCTCGCCGGTGACGATGGGTTCCGCGTCGGGCTGGTCGCCACGACCTACGGGCTCGGGCTGCGCCACGGCCTCGACTGGGACCACATCGCCGCGCTCACCGACATCACGAGCTCGCCCGACGCGCCACCGCGCCGGTCGATGCTGCTCGCGACCCTCTACGCAGTCGGTCACGGCATCGTCGTCTTCATCCTCGGGTGCGCAGTCATCCTGTTCGCCGACGAGCTGCCCGCGCCGGTCGACCGCGCCATGGAGCGCATCGTCGGCGTCACGCTCCTGCTGCTCGGTGCCTACGTGGTCTACGGCCTCCTCCGCCACGGGCGCGCGTTCCGCATGCGGAGCCGGTGGATGCTCGTCTTCGCCGCCGCCCGCCGCGGCCTCCGCTGGGCGCGCGGGCAAGGACGTGACGACCTGGTGATCGAGCACGAGCACGAGCACGCCGTCGACGAGGCCCACGCCGACCTGCACGCGCACGACCACGTCCACGCCCCCATCGGCGCTGCCTCTGCGCCGGCACCCATGCACCGCCACGCGCACCGCCACATCGCCCGCGTGCCGCCCGATCCGTTCGCGTCCTACGGCGTCGCCAGCTCGCTCGGCATCGGCATGATCCACGGGGTCGGCGCGGAGACCCCGACGCAGGTGCTCGTATTCGTCACCGCCGCTGGGGCCGTCGGCGAGGCGAGTGGTGTCGCGTTGCTGCTCGCCTTCATCGCGGGGCTCATCACCTCGAACACCGCGATCGCGTTCGCGTCGACCTTCGGCTTCCTGCGTGCGTCGCGCACCTCGTGGGCCTACGTCGCGGTGTCGGTGGTCGTCGCCACGTTCAGCCTCGCCCTCGGCGCGCTCTACGCCTTCAGCTGACACCCGTGCTGCCGAAACCGCCGAGCCCTCGCTCGGAGCCAGGCAGCTCGGTGACGACCTCCCATGCCACCGCCTCGACGGCCTGCACGACGAGCTGTGCGATGCGATCGCCGCGCCTGATCTCGAACGGCTCGTGCGGGTCGGTGTTGACGAGCAGCACGCTCAGCTCGTCGCGGTAGCCGGCGTCGATGAGCCCAGGTGTGTTGAGGCAGGTGACGCCGTGCCGCAGCGCGAGCCCGCTGCGTGGCTGCACGAAGCCGGCGTAGCCAGGCGGCAGCGCAAGTGCGATCCCTGTGGGGACGAGGGCGCGCCCGCCGCCCGCCGCGAGCGTCGAGGCCTCTCGCGCCAGGAGGTCGAGCCCGGCGTCCCCGTCACGCGCGTACGCGGGCAGGGGGAGGTCGGGGTCGAGCCGCACGACGGGGATGGCGAGCACCGCCGCGACGGTAGTGTCGCCCGGTGCTCGTCTGGATGGACCTCGAGATGACCGGCCTCGACCCGGGCGTGAACGTCATCGTCGAGATCGCGACGCTCGTCACCGACGACGACCTGAACGTCATCGGCGAGGGACCCGACCTGGTCGTGCACCAGCCCGCCGAGGCGCTCGCGCTCATGCCCGACGTGGTGCGCGAGATGCACACCAAGAGCGGTCTGCTTCCCGCGATCGAGGCGTCCACGATCACGCTCGCCGATGCCGGAGCGCAGACGCTCGAGTTCATCAAGCAGCACGTGCCAGAGCCGCGAACCGTCCCGCTGTGCGGCAACTCGATCGGAACCGACCGACGCTTCCTCGCCGCGTACCTGCCCGAGATCGAGGAGCACCTGCACTACCGGTCGGTCGACGTGTCGACCATCAAGGAGCTCGCTCGACGGTGGTACCCGTCGGTGCTCGATGACGCGCCGGACAAGGCGACGACCCACCGCGCGCTCGACGACATCCTCGAGAGCGTGGCTGAGCTCCGCTTCTACCGGGAGCACGTGTTCCGGCTTCCAACTTGACCATCCGGTCAAGATAGGGTGCAAGGCGTGAAGCAGGAGCAGGAGCGGGCCTCCACCGAGGTCACCGAGGTGGCGCCGGGGATCCTCCGGATGCAGCTGCCCATCTCGATGCCGGGGCTCGGGCACGTGAACTGCTACGCGCTGCAAGACGAGCGAGGGGTCGCGATCGTCGATCCCGGCCTCCCTGGGCGCCAATCGTGGACTGCACTGGTCGATCGGCTGAAGAAGGCCGGCTACAAGCCGAAGCACGTCCACACCGTCGTCGTGACCCACTCCCACCCCGACCACTTCGGTGGCGCCGGCAAGCTGCGCCACGACGTGGGGGCGGACATCGTCACCCACACCAGCTTCCGGACCTGGTTCGACCCCGACGAGGAGGAGACCGTCGCGGGCGAGGGTGACCGCGCGAAGGCCCGCTCGCCGTGGGAGATGAAGGTGCCGTGGAGCGACACCGCGCGCTTCAAGCCGCCGATCAAGCGGCAGCTCCGCTTCCGGCTCCTCACGACGGTGGCAAAGCGCTTCCTCCACACCCCGAGCCCGTCCGTGCGGCTGGCCGATGCCGACGTGATCCAGCTCGCGGGCCGCGAGTGGGTCGCGCTGCACACCCCTGGCCACACGCCGGACCACCTGTGCCTGTTCGATGCGGCCGAAGGTGTCGTGCTGTCCGGCGATCACGTGCTGCCCACGATCACGCCGCACATCTCCGGACTGCACGCAGGCGAGGACCCGCTCACCGCGTTCTTCACCTCGCTCGACCGGATGACCACCCTCGAGGGCGTGCGCCAGGTGCTCCCGGCCCACGGCCACCCGTTCACTGACCTCGCCGGCCGGGCGGAGGCGATCCGCCACCACCACGAGGAACGGCTCGGGACCTTGAAGTCCGCGTCCGCCGAGCTGGGTGGCTACGCGTCGGTCAACGACCTCATGCAGCGGCTCTTCAGGGAGCGATCGTGGGGCCCGATGGCCGAGAGCGAGACCTACGCCCACCTCGAGCATCTCCGGCTGATCGGCGCCGCGGAGTGCCGCCAGGAGGGCGGCAACCTCCTCTACGAGGTCACCGGCTAGCC
>CAYSAC010000357.1:0-1962 GCA_964428815.1 uncultured Acidimicrobiaceae bacterium
AGCCACGCGGTGCAGCGCGCGCTGATGGCCCTCGGCGGCCACGGCTCCCTCGTCGGCCGCTGACGTCCCTTAGCATCCGGCGGTGCCCGACCCGACCATCGCCGCGACACCTGACGCGCTCACCCCGCCCTGGCTGACCGGCGCGCTCGCCGAACACCTGGACGGCGCTGTCGTCACCGACGTCGACCGCACGATGGTCGGCACCGGCCAGATGGGGGACAGCGTCCGGCTGCTCCTGAGCTACGACCGCCCGACCGCCGCCCCGGCGACGCTCGTCGCCAAGCTGCCCGCGACTGACGCGACGAGCCGCGCGACCGCGGCGGCGATGGGCAGCTACGAGAACGAGGTGAGCTTCTACCGCGAGCTCGCACCGAAGCTGCCCGTACGCGCGCCGCGCTGCTACCTCGCGCTGCACGACCCCGGCACCCACGACTTCGTGCTGCTGCTCGAGGACCTCGCGCCGGCGCAGCAGGGCGACCAGCTACGCGGATGCACGGTGGACGAGGCCGCGCTCGCGGTCGAGGAGCTGCCCAAGCTCCACGCACCGCTGTGGGCCGACCCGATGTTGGCGACGCTGCCGTGGCTGCACCGTGGTGACGAGAACACGACCGCCATGCACGCGGCGCTGCTGGTGAGCCTGTTCGACGGCTTCCGCGACCGCTACACCGACCGGCTCGACCCCGAGGTGCTCGCCCTCGCTGAGCGGTTCGTGCCCCGCTTGATCAACTACCTCGGAGACCGGTCCGGACCATGGACCGTCGCCCACAACGACTATCGGCTCGACAACCTGCTGTTCGGCACCAGCGAGGGCGGACCGCCCGTCGCCGTCGTCGACTGGCAGACCGTCTCCCACGCGCCCGGCATCAGCGACCTCAGCTACTTCCTCGGCGCAGGGCTGCTGCCCGACGACCGGTCGAAGAACGAGACCGAGATCGTGCACGAGTACCACCACGGCTTGCGCGCCGCGGGTGTCAGCCTCGACTGGAACGAGCTGTGGCGCGACTACCGGCGCTACACGTTCTCCGGTCTTGTCATGGCGATCGGCGCGTCGATGCTTGTCGTGCAGACCGACCGCGGCGACGAGATGTTCATGGCCATGGCCAACCGCCACGGTCGCCACGCCCTCGACCTCGACGCCGAGTCGTTGATCGCCTGATGCGCACGCTCGAGCGAGGCGGGCTGACCTTCGACATCCACGACGGTGGGTCAAAGGACGGCGAGCTGGTCGTGCTCCTGCACGGCTTCCCAGAGGACGCGACGTGCTGGAACGACCTAGCGGTCACCCTGCACCGCGAGGGCTACCGCACGCTGGCGCCCGACCAGCGCGGCTACTCGCCGGGCGCGCGGCCCACCGGCCGCGCCGCGTACAAGCTGACCGTGCTCGTCGACGACGTCATCGCGCTGCTCGACGCCGCCGGTGCCGCGAACGCGCACATTGTCGGTCACGACTGGGGCGCCGTCGTCGCGTGGGCGCTCGCGGCGTGGCATCCCGAGCGGGTGCGCACCCTGACCGCGCTGTCGGTCCCGCATCCGCACGCGTTCCACCGCGCGCTGCTGCGCAGCAGCCAGCTGCTGCACTCGTGGTACATGGTCCTCTTCCAACTGCCCGTCCTGCCGGAGTGGGCGATGCGCGCCGGCGGCGGCCGCTTCCTGGCGCGCAACCTCCGGGGCATGGGACTCGACGAGCCCGCGATCGAGCGCTACGTCGCGCGCATGAGCGAGCCCGGCGCGCTCACCGCGGCGCTGAACTGGTACCGGGCCCTCGGCCCGACGGTCGCGCGCAAGGTCGGCAAGGTCGCCGTCCCGACCCTCTACGTGTGGAGCACCGAGGACGGCGCGCTCACCCGCGCCGCGGCCGAGGCATCAGAGCGGTTCGTCACCGGGCCCTACCGCTTCGAGGTGCTCGAGGGGTTCAGCCACTGGCTGCCGGACCAGGCCGCAGCAGAGCTCGCGCCGCTCATC
>CAYSAC010000357.1:2062-3818 GCA_964428815.1 uncultured Acidimicrobiaceae bacterium
GCTGCACTAGTCCTCTTCGAGGTCGCCGAGCACGTCGACCACCTCGGCGATGTCGAACACCGGGCGATCCGTGAGCGTGATGCCGATCTGACCGAGCGCGCCGACCCAGTCGACGTGGCGGTGGAACAGCGGTTCGCCGTCCTCACCCTCGGTGACGAGGGTAGTGCCCTCGACGGTCACGGGCCGGCCGGTGCTCTGGTAGGGCAGCAGCGCGGAGCGCCCGGTGTGCTTGCCGGTCCACCTCCACGGCACCGCGGTCATCAGCTCGTTGGTGATCGGACGATCGACGAGGACCGGGTCGAGGAGGGCGAAGCCTCCGCCGTCGACGGGCTCGAAGACCTCGGCCAAGGCGAGCTCGACGTCGCGCTGGACGAGCTCGGCGGCGAGCGCGGGATCGATCACGGATGCCTCCTCATGGTGCTGCGACGTAGGCGCGGCCGCCGGGCAGCACCCCGCCCTCGGCTTCGGCTGGTGCGACGCAGATGACCGGGCCCTTGCTCTCGTACGCGCTGCCGATCGTCGGCCACGCGCCCATGCCGCTCGGCGTCGTCGTGGCGGCCAACCGGGGCTCTTGGTACAAGTGGGTGATCACCCACATGCCGTTGTCGCCGTCGCACTTCTTCGGCTCGACCTCGTAGCCCTTGCCTGGCTTCGTGTTGGGTGGCGCGAGGGGCGTGTTGCGGAGGCCCTCGCCGTGCCCGGGTGTCGCGAACACCGCGGTGACCTGACCGTCCTGCGCCCCCGAAGCCTGGCGCCGCCACGTGACCCATCCCTCGTACCACGGTTGCGGGCACTTCCAGAGGTAGTGGATGGGCCAGTGGCGCGTGCGGCGCCGCGCGTCCTGGCCGTGGTCGAGACCGAGCGACACCTCGATGGAGCGGATCAGCGTGTGCCGGAAGATGCTCTCGGCGTCGCCGTACCAATGCAACCAGAACCCGGTCGTCGGGTTGGCCACCGGATCGAACTGGGGCTGGGGGACCCACGCGCCGGTCGCGTCCTGGGTCATCCCGAACCAGTGCCTGTTCACGTGCTGCACGCGCGCCGGGAAGTCGTAGGGACCGCCGTCGAGCGCGGGCGACGCGAGCGTCGGGTTCTGCGCGATCGGCACACCGTTGCGCAGCTGCTCCAGCGTCTCGACCAGGCGGCTCAGCGACGAGTTCGCGAAGTCCTCCATGACCGAGAGGTACGGCCCCTTCTCAAAGCTGTATGGCATCGTGCCCGACATGTCCGCCTCCTCGCCGATCGCCAGAACTGCGGCAATGTAACCGCTACGCGAGCGCCAGTGCTTCGTGCAGGCGGAACGGTTCCGGGAAGCCCTTGAGCGCGACCTCGCCCGCTGGTGCGAACCGCAACGCCGAGCCGCGCACGAGTCGTGGGATCTCCTCCGCCACGAGGACCCGCCCCGCGTCGGCCGCGGAGCAGATGCGCCCTGCCGCGACGACCGCGAGCCCGAACAGGTCGCCGCCCTCGCCGATCGGCTCGCCTGCGGCGAGGCCGATGCGCACCGTGATCGGCAGCTCTGGGTGGACCGCGCTGTAGCGGTCGAGATCATCACGGATGGACACCGCGCAGCGCACCGCGGAGGCAGCCGAGGTGAACCAGGCGCAGAGCCCGTCGCCGGTGTGCTTGAACTCGACGCCGTCGTGCCGGCGGAGCCGGTCGCGGACGATCCGGTTGTGCTCGCGCAGCACTTCGACGTACTCGCGGTCGCCGGCGCGCACGTTCATCTCCGTCGAGCCGACGATGTCGGTGTAGA
>CAYSAC010000358.1:0-3788 GCA_964428815.1 uncultured Acidimicrobiaceae bacterium
CCAGGTCCGCCAGCGGCACCTCAGGCCGTGGCCGACCCCGTCCCCTCCGCCGAGGCCGGCGCGCTCGCCGGCGACGAGCAGCGCCGCGTGCTCGACGCGCTGCGCGCGCTGCCCGATCGCCAGCGCGAGGTGCTGACGCTGCGCTACTACCTCGAGCTCTCAGAGGCCGAGATCGCCGAGACGCTCGGCATCTCAGCGGGCTCGGTCAAGACCCACGCCCATCGCGGCCTCGCCGCGCTCGCAAGCAGACTGGAGGACCGGTGACCACTCCCGAAGACCGGCTCCGGCGCGCCATCGCCACCCGCACAAACGCCGTCGAGCCTTCGCCCGACAGCCTCGACCAGATCCAGGAGAAGCTCATGGACGCCCAACAGACCGACCGCAACCGAAGCCGCGTGCTCATCGGGCTCGGCGCCGCGGCCGCGGTCGTCGCGATCGTGCTCGCCGCCGTGCTCGTCACCCAGGACGACAACGACTCGACCGTCGACGTCGCCGACCAGACCTCCACGTCGGCTGACTCGTCGACGAGCTCGACGTCGGCGACGACGGCCACCGCCGAAACGCCGACGGGCGGGGTGGACCCATCCCAGACCGTGTACCCGACAAGCGGGATCCGCTACGACGATCCCAATCAGGCCGCCTCCGACTTCGTCGTCGACATCATCGGCATGGAGAACCCGGTGATGTCGGACTTCGAAGCCGGTGACAGCCGATCCGGCGAGATCACTGTGCAACGACGACCTGGCCAGGCGAAGACGACGTTGTTCCTGCGCCAGCTCGAGGACGACAACTGGTACGTGATCGGCGCGGTCACCGAGAACATCACGCTCACCTCGCCGGAGAACCGTGCGACGGTCACCTCGCCGATCCGCTTGCAGGGTGAGTCGATCGCGTTCGAGGCCCAGGTGAACGTGCTCGTCTTCGCCGATGCTGAGGAGCGGACCGTCGTCGGCGAGGGCTTCGTCATGGGCGGCGGCTCGGAGGTGGCGCCCTTCGACGGCGAGGTCGAGTACGACCTCGGCGGCCGCGAGGTGACGTGGGGCACAGTCGTGATGCTCACCTACAGCGCGGAGGACGGCACCGTCGTGGAGTTCACCGCAACTCGGGTCCGGTTCGGCTGACTCCCTAGAGTGCCGGGCACGCCTGACCGCAACCGACGCCGCCTGCTCGTCAGCCTGGGCGCCGCGGTCATCCTCGTCGCCATCCTCGTCCCCACGATGGTCGCCATCGTGGGCGACGACGACTCGACCGTCGACGTCGCCCGGGTGACCACCTCGACGGCGGACCGGAAGACGACGTCGTCAACCGGCCGCTCGCAGCGGAGCACGACCACGGGGCCGGCGGGTACAGCGGACGCGCCCGAGGTGACGATCGACCCGTCGGTGCCGATCTTCCCGACCGACCTCGCCAAGGGCGGCAGGCGGCAGCCCGATGGCGTCGTCAAACGCTTCGTCACCGAGGTCATCGGCATGAAGGACCCGATCCTCGGCGACTTCAAGGAGGGCGACAGCCGCAGCGGTGAGGTCGAGGTGCGCGCCGTGGAGGGGGGCACCGTCACCACCGTCTTCGTCCGCCAGCTGGAGGACGACAAGTGGTGGGTCGTGGGAGCGCAGTCCGCTGACATCGTCCTCGACAGCCCCAAGACCGGTGACGCTGTCGGCAATCCGGTGCGGCTGCAAGGCCAGGGTCGGGCCTTCGAGGGCCACATCAACGTGTCGATCCGCGGCGACGACGCCACCGGCAGCGTCATCGGCACCGGCTTCGTGACCGGCGGCGGCGACGTGCTGCGGCCGTTCGACGGCGAGGTCACCCGCGACGACGCCAGCACGTGGGAGCACGGGACGATCCTCCTGTTCGGCAGCGGCGGCGAGGACGGCACGACCGTCCTCCACTTCACGGCAATCCGGGTGAGGTTCGGCTGACCGCTCCCACGGCTGGTGCTCAGGTTGGTCCTCAACGGCATCGGTATCGCGCGGCGTGCCGATCGGGAGCGTCGGCATCCTCGTCGGCGTCGTCGTGGTGCTCGGCTGGATTCCGCTCCGCCAGCGGCTCGGACTCGGCACGCTCCTGTTCGCGATCACGATCGGCCCGACGTCCACTTCTGGCTGGACCGCCTCCGCATCGACGACGGTGAGCCCATGCCCGAGCTGCAGGAGCCCGTCGACCCGCACTGAAGCTTGTGCGTGAACCCGTGGCTGCCACGGGTTCACGCACACGGACGGGTTGGCGCACACGGTTCACGCCGCCGCGTTCGAGAACCAGCTCGTGAGGAGGCGTCGGAGTCGCAAGCCGCCCGAACGCATGTCATGGCCGTCGACGTGCTCGATGGTCCAGCCAAGTGCGCGCAGGCGTGCGTCGCCAGCGTCATCTGCCTCGGCGCGCCGCGGTCCGTGCCACCGCCGCCCGTCGTACTCCAGGGTGGCGAGCCGGCCGGGCCACGCGAGGTCGAGGTACGCGAAGACGTGCCCGCCGCGATCCGCGACTGGGTGCTGGCTGATCGGCGTTGGGAACCCCCACGCGACGATCCGACGCAGGAGCCGCACCTTTGCGGGACTGCCAGGCTGCAGACCGGACCGCCAAGGCTCGAGCGCCGCCAGCAGTGCTGTCGTGCCGAAGCGCCCGCGGCCAGTGCTCCGTTCGATCAGCGCGTCCATCGCTCCGATCGACGTCATGGGCCGGCAGAGGATGTCATCGACCATGTCCTCCAGCGCTCCGACCATGAGAAGGGTTGCCGAGTCGAGGGCGGTGCGAGCGGGGGAAGTGGTCGGTATGCCAGCGACGCGCACGGCGTCAATGGCATCGAGGGGTGCTCGATGGACCTTTGCCAGCCTCGTCCTGGCACTCGCACCGGGGCGGACGGTGACGTGCGGCAGCAGCGTGGATCGCTGAGGCTGAACAGCGCCGCGGCCGTGAGGTGCGAGCAGACTGCCGGCGCGCTCGCCCCGAGGGTGGCCGCGAGCGCGGCCTGCTGCCACGTCATCGGCGCCCCCGCGAACCGGTAGAGCCCTCGGGTGAGTCGCACCACCTCGCCCGCCAGAGCTCTCGCCTCGAGCTGGTCCTGGCTCCAACCGAGGCGTCGCGCCTGCTCGCTCGTGATCAGTCCTCGCTGGCGCGCTGCGAAGCGCGCCACCCGTGCATCGATGGAAGGTTCGCGGTACATGTCCGGCGAGTTTGGTCAGGAGGTGTGACAGCCTCGCCGAACCGCGTGCGTGAACCCGTCTATGTGCGCGAGCCCGTGCTGGCCACGGGTTCGCGCACAGGCTTCAGGTCGGGCGGTGCGCGATCGCGGGGATGTCGAGGGGGCCGCGCTCGCTGCGCTTGAGCTCGGCGAAGCCCTCGAAGGTGCCGAGCGTCGTGACCGCATCCCAGAGGCGGACGGCGTCCTCTGGCGACGGGAGGCGGGAGATGACAGGGCCGAACAGGCTGATGCCGTCGGGCGGGCCGTAGGTGATGATCGGCGTGCCGACCTCGCGGCCCGTGCGGGAGAAGGCGAGATCGGTCTCCTCCTGCAACAGGCCGTCCCACGACTCGTCGTGGATGTGATCCGCCAGCGCGACCGGGAGGCCGGCGTCCCGCAGCGCCTGCTCGACCGACGGCCGGTCGTCGAGCATCCGCATCGCGGAGGTGTAGCCGTCGGGCTGCATCCAGAGCTGCTCGCCATAGGCGGCGTACAGCGGCCCGACGACCTCGCGCCCCTGCGCCGACCGGGCCGCGGCGGCGACGCGCAGCAGCTGCCGTCCCCGCTCGTGGCCCTTGCGGTAGCCCGGCCGCTTGTCGAGGTAGAACTC
>CAYSAC010000359.1:0-3768 GCA_964428815.1 uncultured Acidimicrobiaceae bacterium
CGATCTCGACCCACGCCTCGTCGATCTCGAGCTCGATGGCGTTCAGGGTGATCTCGGAGACGTTCTCGTCTATCTCGATCGCGACCGCGCTCGACCCCTGGAAGGTGGCGGCGTCGAGGTCGGGCTCGAAGCGCAGGTCGTAGCGATGCGGCACGACCGAGCGAGGCAGGCGATGCGGGTTCGATTCGGGCACGAGGTCGCACGTTAGTGCCCAGATCAAAAACCGTTCTGGCGGTGAAAGCGCGCTGCAAAACGGCGCGAATCCACCGCCAGAACGATCGCAGTAGCGTGAACCGGTGCCCATCGAGCCCCTCGACGTCGTCGGCATCGGCAATGCGCTCGTCGACGTCCTGAGTCACGAGGACCACGACTTCATCAGACGTCACGCGCTCGTGAAGGGCTCGATGACCCTCATCGACACCGACCGGGCCGAGGTGCTCTACGAGGCCATGGGCCCCGGCATCGAGATCTCCGGCGGGTCCGCGGCCAACACGATGGCGGGCATCGCCAGCTTCGGCGGGGCCGCCGGCTACATCGGCCGGGTCTTCGACGACCAGCTGGGCACGGTTTTCGGCCACGACATGCGCAGCAGCGGCGTGCTGTTCCGCTCGCCGGCTGCGTTGGACGGCGCGCCCACCGGCCGGTGCCTCATCATCGTCACGCCTGACGCGGAGCGCACGATGAACACCTACCTCGGCGCCTCTGCGTTCCTCGGGCCCGACAACGTCGACGCGGAGATGATCGCCGCCGCGCAGGTCACCTACCTCGAGGGCTACCTGTGGGATCGGCCCGAGGCCAAGGAGGCCTACAGCAAGGCGAGCGCGCTCGCCCACGAGGCCGGTCGCCGCGTGAGCCTCACGCTGTCGGACACGTTCTGCGTCGAGCGCCACCACCACGAGTGGCTCGACCTCGTCGCCAACGCGGTCGACATCCTGTTCGGCAACGAGCAGGAGGTGTGCACGCTCTACCGCTGCACCTCGATCGAGGACTCGATCGCGCACGTGCGCGCCGACTGCGAGATCGCCTGCATCACGCTCGGCCCTCGCGGGTCGCTGGTCGTCACCGCCGACGAGGTGCACGAGATCGCAGCCCACCCGGTGGAGAAGGTCATCGACACCACCGCGGCCGGCGACCTCTACGCCGCCGGCTTTCTGTACGGGCTGACCCACGGGATGGAGCTGCCGCGCTGTGGGCGGCTCGGCTCGATCGCGGCGTCGGCGGTGCTCGGTCACACCGGGACGCGCCCCGGCCTGTCCCTCGCGCAGCTCACCCATGCCCTCGGCGCCTGACCCGTTCGATCTCGCGCGCCAGGCCGCGGACGCGATCGCGTCGGCGACCGGCGTCGCTCACCACGACGTCGCCGTCGTGCTTGGGTCCGGATGGCTACCAGCGGCTGATCGGTTCGGTGAGGTGCTGGCCGAGCTGCCGGTCACCGACCTTCCCGGCTTCCATCCCTCCAACGTCGCCGGCCACAGCAGCGCCATCCGGTCGGTGCGCGCGGGTGATTGCCACCTGCTCGCGTTCCTCGGACGGGTCCACGCGTACGAGGGGCACGAGCTGTCGACGGTCGTGCACGGCGTGCGCGCTGCCGTCCTCTCCGGCTGCCGGACCGTGGTGCTCACGAATGCTGCGGGCGGGTTGCGCGATGGGTTGCACGTCGGCCAACCCGTGCTCATTGCCGACCACCTGAACCTCACGGGCAGCTCGCCCCTGACCGGCGCGGCGCCCCCCGAGGACCTCGGTCCTCGTTTCGTCGACCTCACGGAGGCCTACTCCCGCCGGTTGCGGGCGATCGCCCGCGAGATCGACCCCTCGCTCGAGGAGGGCGTGTACGCCGCGCTTCCCGGTCCGCACTACGAGACACCGGCGGAGATCCGGATGCTACGGACGCTTGGCGCCGACCTGGTCGGCATGTCGACGGTCCATGAGGTGATCGCGGCGCGCCACCTCGGCGCCGAGGTGCTGGGTCTGTCGCTCGTGACCAACCTCGCAGCCGGGCTGGGCGAGGGTGTGCTCGATCACGCCGACGTGCTCGCCGTGGGCCGTGCCGCGGCCGAGCGCATGGGCGATCTGCTCGCCCAGGTCGTCGCCCGTCTGTGAGCTCGCTCGCCGACGCGGCGCGGGCGTGGCGGGATGACGATCCCGATCCCGTCAGCAGGGCCGAGGTCGACGCGCTGCTGGCGGCGGGCGACGAGGACGGGCTCGCTGATCGGTTCGGCTCGCGGCTCCAGTTCGGCACCGCCGGGTTGCGGGGCGAGATCGGCGCCGGCCCCAACCGCATGAACCGAGCGCTCGTGCGACGGGCCACCGCCGGGCTCGCGGCGTGGCTGCGGGCGACGGGTCGCACTGGCGCGGTGGTGGTCGGCTTCGACGCGCGACACGGGTCGATCGCGTTCGCAGCTGACGCCGCCGCCGTCTTCGGGGGCGCGGGGTTCTCGGTGTGGCAGATGCCGCGCCCGCTCCCGACACCGCTGCTGGCGTTTGCGGTGCGCTACCTCGGCTGCGTTGCCGGCGTGATGGTGACCGCCAGCCACAACCCGCCGCGGGACAACGGCTACAAGGTGTACCTCGGCGACGGTGCGCAGATCATCCCGCCGGTCGATGCCGAGATCTCTACGGCCATCGACGCCGTCGGCGCGCTGCGCGACGTGCCGCTCGACGGTGGCGCGGTGTCCGTCGTGGGCGAGGACGTCGTCGACGCGTACCTCGACGGCGCCGTCGCGCTGTCGGTCGTTCCCGCCGCTCGGGACGTGCGGGTCGCGTACACGGCGATGCACGGTGTCGGCTACGAGCTCGCCCGGCTGGCGTTCGAGCGGACCGGGTTCCCGCCGCTCGTTCCGGTCGCGGAGCAGGTCGACCCCGACCCCGACTTCCCGACAGTCGCGTTTCCCAACCCAGAGGAGCCGGGCGCGCTCGACCTCGCGCTCGCGACGGCAGCCCGCGAGGGTGCGAATCTCGTGATCGCAAACGATCCCGACGCCGACCGGCTCGGCGTCGCCGTCCCGTCGGCCGGCGGGTGGCGCAAGCTGCGCGGCGATGAGATCGGCGTGCTGCTCGCAGACCATCTCCTCTGCCACAGCGAGCACGACGAGCGCGACATGGTCGTCACGACGATCGTCTCGTCGCGTCTGCTGGGGGAGATGGCCCGCGCGGCCGGTGTCTCTTACGCGGAGACGCTCACCGGCTTCAAGTGGGTGGTGCGGGCCGCCGACGCCGAGGGCAAGCGGTTCCTGTTCGGCTACGAGGAAGCGCTGGGCTACTGCGCAGGCACGCTCGTGCGCGACAAGGACGGCATCACTGCTGCGCTCCTGTTCGCCGAGCTGGTCGCGACGCTCCGCGCCGAGGGCAGTTCCGTGGACGACCGCCTCGCTGAGCTGGCGGTGCGCCACGGCCCGCACCGCACGCGCCAGGTGTCCCGGCGGGTCACCGGCGCGGCCGAGGTGATGGCGGCGCTGCGCGCGTCTCTGCCCACCGAGGTCGCCGGCCGCCCGGTGCTCGACGTCGAGGACCTCGTTGCCGGCGGCCGCCTACCCCCGAGCGATGTCCTCATCTTCACGCTGGAGGGCGCGCGCCTCGTCGTCCGCCCCAGCGGCACCGAGCCCAAGCTGAAGTGCTACCTCGAAGCATCGAGCGACCAGGTCCTCGACGAGGTCGAAGCAGGGCTTCCCGCACTTCTTTCGGCAGCTGCCGACGGTCTTCGTCGATAACTGCCGCAAGAACGGGTTCTCCTCACCTTTCTGTGGGTCGCTTCGATGGCAGCCCACACCG
>CAYSAC010000360.1:0-3767 GCA_964428815.1 uncultured Acidimicrobiaceae bacterium
CCATGGGTGCGCTCGAAGGCAGGGTCGCGATCATCACGGGTGCGGGTCGGGGCATCGGGCGCGAGCACGCGCTGCTCTTCGCGGCAGAGGGAGCCAAGATCGTCGTCAACGACCTCGGAGGCGCGCCCGACGGCAGCGGTGACGACCGCACCGCGGCCGAGCAGGTCGTCGCGGAGATCGAGGCGATGGGCGGCGAGGCGATCGCCAACGCCGACGACGTCGGCTCGTGGGTCGGTGGCCAGCGGCTCATCAACAGCGCGATCGAGGGCTTCGGCCGGCTCGACGTGCTCGTGAACAACGCCGGCATCCTGCGCGATCGTGCGCTCGTCAACATGACCGAGGAGGAGTGGGACAGCGTCATCCACGTCCACCTCAAGGGCCACTTCGTGCCGACCCGTTTCGCTGCCGCGTACTGGCGCGAGGAGACCAAGGCCGGCCGCGAAGTGCAGGCCAGCGTGATCCACACGTCCTCCACCTCGGGACTGCTCGGCAACCCCGGCCAGACGAACTACGGCGCGGCCAAGGCCGGCATCGGCGCGTTCAACATCATCTGCGCCCAAGAGCTGGCGCGCTACGGCGTGCGCTCGAACTGCGTCGCGCCCGCCGCTCGCACCCGGCTCACCGAGGCCACGCCGGGGCTGGGCGAGGTCGTCGCCGCGCCCGCCGACAGCGCGCAGTTCGACGTCTGGGACCCGGCCAACGTGGCGCCGCTGGTGGCCTACCTCGCTGCCGCCGACTGCCCGATCACCGGCAAGACGTTCTTCATGCAAGGGGGCACGATCCGCATGATGGAGCCGTGGTCCTTCGGCCAGCGCCTCGAGCGCGACGAGCGCTGGACGGTCGAGGACCTGGCGAAGGAGCTCCCGGCGGTCGCGACCTGACGATCGGCCGTGACGGCGGGAATTTCTCTCCTTGCCGACCTCACGGAGCGTCCGCGAAGCGCTACGATTGTCCCTGACGTGCCCAGCCTGCTGGGGCGGCACGCTGGACGCGGTGTTCCCCAGCCGCCGCGATGAGGCTGCCGCCCCAGCAGGCTCGGCATGTCGAGGGGCGTTGAGCTGACCGGCGCCCAATACCCTGCGTCGGAATGGCGCCGCTTCCGACCGACCATTGCGACGATCTGTCGATAGACGCGCCGGGGGCGGATGAGGTCGGCGTCATCCCGTGGCCGCTGCTCCTGCGCCGCCAGCTGCTCGAGCGGGTCAGCAGCAGCGAGCGCTACCCGTGGATCGTGCTGACGACGGTCCTCTTCGGGCTCTTCACCGTCGGTTGCACGATCACGATCCTCTCGGTGTCGGTCCCGCGGATCGCGGGGGACCTCGACTCCGACGTCAGCACCGTCACGTGGCTGATCACCGGACCGCTGCTGGCGTTCGCGGTGTTCGGACCTGCTGCTGGCAAGCTCGGCGACCTCTACGGCCAGCGGCGCGTCTACCTCGTGAGCATGAGCTGCGTGACCGTGTTTGCCGGGTTGAGCGCGATCGCGTGGAGCGCAGGGTCGCTCATCGCGTTCCGGGTGCTCGGCGCCGCCACCGGCGCGGCCGTCGGGCCGGCGTCGATGGCCGTGATCAACCGCGTGTTCCCGCGCAGCCGGCGCGTGCAGGCGATGGGCTACTGGTCGATGGTCGGCGCCGGCGGTCCGGTCATCGGCGTCCTCATCGGCGGGCCGATCGTCGAGGCGTACGGCTGGCGGTGGATCTTCGTCGGTCAGGTCCCGCTCACCCTCGCGGGTCTGCTCGTCGCGTACGCGATCCTTCCCGACACCGCGCCGCGGCCGGGCAAGGTCGAGTTCGACGTCGCTGGCGCGGTCACGCTGGCACTGGGGGCGACGAGCGCGCTGCTCGCGATCAACAGGGGCCCCGTGTGGGGCTGGGACCACCCCGGTGTGCTGGCCGGGTTCATGATCTCGCCGGTGGCGCTCGTCGCGTTCGCCGCCATCGAGCGCCGCGCGACCCACCCGCTGATACCGCTCGCGTACCTCCGCAAGCGCAACTTCACCTTCGGGGTGGCGACGCAGATGTGCACGAACTTCGCGTACATGGGTGGCTTCGTCATCACACCGCTGCTGATGAAGGACGTCTTCGGCTACGGCGAGCGCCACACCGCGACGCTGATGATCGCGAGGCCGATCGCGTTCGCCATCACCGGCCCGCTGGCCGGCTACATCGCGTTGCGGATCGGTGAGCGCACCTCTGCGGTCGGCGGCGCCGCGGCCGTCGTCCTGTCGATGGGCGCGCTGGCCGCGGTCGCACCGGGCTCGTCCGACCTCATCGTGATGGGATCGCTCGCGCTCTCCGGTATCGGCCTCGGGGCGTCGTCGCCGGCGATGGCCGCGAGCATCGCCAACGCGGTGGACGAGCGCGACCTTGGCGTGGCCGGTGCGTTCCAGCAGATGATGACCCAGTTCGGCGTCGTGCTCGGCATCCAGGTCATGCAGACCGTGCAGGCGGCGCGCGCCGACAGCGTCGGGTCGGTCGCCGCGTACGGCGAGGCCTACCTCGTCGGTGGCGCGGTCGCTGCCCTCGGGATCGTGGCCGCGATGTTCGTGCGCAGCAGCGGGATGGTCACGGGACGCGAACGGGGCGCCCCGGAGGGCGCCCCATCAGCAGACGCGGTGTTGCACCCCGCTATTCCGTGATGGCCTTGATCTTCTCTGCCATCTCCTTCTGGACATCGTCCGGCGCGCCCGCCTGCATGGCCATGAGCTTGGTCATGTCGCCCTGGACCTTGATCTTGCCGGCCATGAAGGCCTGCATGCCGGCCTGGGGGTTGCCGTCGACGAAGATCGCCTTCGCCGTCTCGTAGTCGAGCGTGACGGTCAGCTCGGCGTCGTCGATGTGCCCGGTGTCCATCTGGAGCTCGCCGCTCGAGGTGTCCATGTGGGCGTTCATCGTGCCCTCGCCGAAGGGGACCTCGGTGATGACCTGGTTCATCTTGACGGCGTGCGCCACCGGCGGGGTCTTGCCTGCGTACTCCTCGCGGACGGCCTTGGCGGCGTCCATCCACTCATCGCTCAGGAACTTGTAGGCCACGGGGGTCCTCCGTTGGTTCGTATCCGGGTGTTCAGCGACCGCACGCTAGCGAAGCTTGCACCTCGCGTGCGAGAAGGCCTCAGACGGCCGAGGGGGACGCCGTCCAGCGCTCGGCCCCCAGCGCCACCTCGTCATCAGCGGCGAGCGACTGCGTCACCCAGCGGCCGACGAACCGGGCCAGCTCGTCGAGCGGCAGGTCGAGGCGGCCGGTGCGGTGGAAGTGGGAGAACGTGCCCACCGCGCCCACGACCCCGAGGGCGAGCAACCGGGGGTCCTCCTCGCGGATGCTGCCGTCGGCGACCCCCTCCTGGACGATCGCCATGGTGTCGCTCACGTGCTGGTCGGTGCCCTGGTGCAGCACGTCGGTGAGCTGCTGCTCCTCGACCTCGAGCAGCGAGAAGAAGCGCGCGTTCTCGGCCATGAACTCCACCGACGCCTCACAGCCCTGCCGGATCCGGACCAGCGGCGGGGCGTGGGGGTCCATGGCGTTGGCCTGGTGGCGCCGCAGCCGCAGCCGGATGTGCTCGGCCAGCTCGCGGAACAGCGCTTCCTTGTTCTCGAAGTACCAGTAGAAGAGGCCCTTGGCCACGCCCGCTGCCCGCACGATGTCGATCACCCGGGTCTCGGCGTAGCCCCGCTCGGCGAACAGCGCGCCCGCGCACTCCAGGAGCTGCTGCTTGCGCTCGAGCCCCTGGGCGGTCAGCCGCCTGTCCGGTTCCATCCGAAAAGCCTGAC
>CAYSAC010000361.1:0-3744 GCA_964428815.1 uncultured Acidimicrobiaceae bacterium
CGGTGCCGGTGGAGCGGTCGGCGTCGCCGTTCCACGACTGGAACGAGCGCATCACCGTCGAGTGCTACCGGCCCAACGGCTGGGCCCGCATCATCGACGATCACGGCCGGATCGTGGCC
This sequence comes from uncultured Acidimicrobiaceae bacterium, assembly GCA_964428815.1. GTDB lineage: Bacteria > Actinomycetota > Acidimicrobiia > Acidimicrobiales > CAYSAC01 > CAYSAC01. The sequence continues at coordinate 120 of CAYSAC010000361.1, forward strand.
ATCGTCGATAACTACGAGCGCCTGTCGTTCAACGTCGGCCCGACCCTGCTGAGCTGGCTCGAGGGCCACCACCCCGAGACCTACGAGCGCATCATCGAGGCGGACCGGCGCGCGCACCGGGCCATCGCCCAGGCGTACAGCCACCCGATCCTGCCCCTGTGCAACGAGCGCGACCTCCGCACCCAGGTGCGCTGGGGGATGGCGGACTTCGAGCACCGGTTTGGCCGCCGGGCCGAGGGCATGTGGCTCCCAGAGACGGCCGTCAACGACGTGGTGCTGCGGGTGCTCGCGGAGGAGGGCGTCGGCTTCACGATCATGGCGCCGAGCCAAGCCGACGTCGCTGACGGCGAGCTCGACGCGAGTGTCGCCCACCGGTGGGTGCACCCCGAGCGGCCGGACCTCGGCGTGGACCTCGTCTTCTACGACGGCGGCCTGTCCCACGACCTCGCGTTTGGCGGCGTCGCCAGCCAGACGCTCGTCGCCAGGGCCATGGCCGCGGCGCCGGAGGGCGGACTCGTGTGCGCGGCGACCGACGGCGAGACCTTCGGCCACCACCACAAGTTCGCCGACCGCGGCGTCGCCTACGCGCTGGCCATCGAGAGCGGTCGCCGGGACGTCGAGACGCCGCGCCTGGCCGACTGGCTCGAGGCGAACCGGCCCGACACCGAGATCGGCGTGCGGGAGAGCGCGTGGTCGTGCGTGCACGGCGTGGCCCGGTGGAAGGAGGACTGCGGTTGCCACACCGGGGGCGAGCCTGGATGGCACCAAGCCTGGCGAGCGCCGCTGCGCGCCGCGCTCGATGTGCTCCGCGATGCCGGCATCGAGATCTTCGAGCGCCGCGGTGCCCAGGTGCTGCGCGACCCGTGGGCGGCGCGCGACGTCTACATCGGCGTGGTCCTCGGGGCCGTCGGCCTCGACGACTTCGCGGGCGACCACATCACCGGCGACGTAGTCGAAGCGCTGACGCTGCTCGAGGCGCAGCGGCACGCGCTGCTCATGTACACGTCGTGCGGCTGGTTCTTCAACGACCTCGCCGGGCTCGAGACGATCCAGATCATGCGGTACGCGGCGCGCGCCGCCGATCTGCTCTCCGAGCTCGGCGAGAAGCCGCCCCTCGACCGGTTCCTCGAGGTGCTCACCGACGCGCGCAGCAACCGACCAGAGGAGGGCAACGGCCGCCAGATCTGGGAGCGCCATGTCGAGCCCAGCCGGGTCGACGCGCACCGCGTCGTCGCTCACCTCGCGCTCGTGCAGCTCCTGCGCGATGGCGAGCCCGCGACAGAGCTGGCCGGCCACGAGGTCGCGCAGCGCACCGGTGAGCACCTCGACCGCGGCGGGCTATCGGCCTGCGCGGGCACCATCGAGCTCGTCCACCGCCGGACCCGCCGGCGGACTCGGCACGCGTACGCCGCGCTCCACCTCGGCGGGTTCGAGGTCTTCGGTGCAGCGCGCGAGCTCGGCGGCGACGACGCATCCGAAGCGGTCGCCGCGCTGAGCGATGCGTTCACGAGCGGCGAGCGGGTGACCGCGCTGTTGCGGCTCGTCGTCGAGGGCTTCGGGCCCCAGGAGTTCGGGCTCGACTCCGCACTGCCTGACGCCGCCGACCAGCTCGTGCAGCACGCCGCCGATGCGCTGGCGGCGCGCTTCGCGGCGGCCTACGACCAGCTGCGTGAGGACCATGCCGACACGTTCTCCGCACTGATCACGGCGGGCTACACGCTGCCGGCCGACCTCCGCGCACCTGTCGAGGTCGCCCTGACACGGCGACTGGAGACCGACCTCGCGGAAGCCGCATCGAGCGAGGATGACAGCGCCTACCGCGCTGCACTCGCCACCGCGCGGATCGCCGAGCGACAGGGCCTCGAGATCGCATCGCCGCGGGCGCGCGCCGTGATGGGACTTGCGGTGGACAGGGCGGTGGAGGCAGCGGTCGCGACGGGCGGTGCCGAGCCGGTGGGAGAGGCGATGGCCCTGTTGAGCCTGGCCCGCGAGCTCCACGTCGTTCCCGACCTCGACCACGCCGAGGAGCTCGTGTACGACGCGCTGACCAGCGACGCGCGGCCCCCCGAGCACCGCCAGCAGCTCGAGCCGCTCGGCGCCGCGCTCGGCCTGGCCCCCCCACGCCGGTAGCGTCGGCAGCCGTGGCCGAGACGATCCAGACCTGCTACCGCCACGCGGACCGCCGGGCCGGTGTGCGCTGCCAGCGGTGCGATCGGCTCATCTGCCCGGACTGCATGCGGCAGGCCTCCGTCGGGTTCCACTGCCCGGAGTGCACGAAGGAGGGCGCGCAGAAGGTCGTCCGCGGCCCGGCCGCGTTCGGGGTCGCTCGTCCCGTCCTCACCCAGCTGCTGATCGCCGCGAACGTCGCGGTGTTCGGCTACGGCCTGGCCAGGGGCGGCGACCTCCAGGGCAACGGCCCGCTGCTGTTCGACGGAAGCCTCGTGCCGGCGCTCGTGGCCGACGGCGAGTGGTACCGCATCATCACCTCCGGCTTCCTTCATGCCGGACCCATCCACGTCGGCTTCAACATGTGGGTGCTCTACACGCTCGGGTCGATGCTCGAGCCCGCCCTCGGCTGGGTTCGGTTCGGCGCCGTCTACCTCGTCGCGCTGATGGCAGGCGGGCTCGGCGTGATCGTGCTCGATCCTGGCGGCATCACGCCCACGGTCGGCGCCTCGGGCGCGGTGTTCGGCATCATGGGCGCGGCCGTGCTCGCACAGCGGATGCGTGGCGTCGACCCGTTCGCGACCGGGCTCGGCGGGCTGCTGGTAATCAACCTGATCCTGACCTTCGCCATCCCCCGCATCTCGATCGGCGGCCACATCGGCGGCTTGGCGGGCGGCCTCCTGGCGGGGTGGATCCTCCTCGACCTCGGCCCCCGGCTGACCAGATCGAACGTCGTACCCGAGCTGCTGTGCGTCGCCGTCGCGGCCGGCCTGTTCGCCGGCAGCATCGCGATCGCGCAGCCGTTCTGAAGCAGCGCCCGAGGCAATATCTATCGGATCGAGCTCTCGAGGCAATGCCTTGCGGATGCGTTAGGTATTGCCTCAGGCGTGCGTCCTCCTAGCCCTCGACGCGCGCCTTGAGGGCGCGCAGGTTGCGGCGCCATATGACCTTCAGCACCTGACCGCCGACCAGCGCGCCGATCGGCCCGCCCATCCACAGCGGGAAGCGCAGCCGCTCGTTCCAGGAGAACTGCGTGCGACCGCGACGGGCCAGGCGCAGCCTGAACCGGCCCGTGCCGGTGACGAGCCCCACGTGGCGCACGCCCATCTCCCGTCCCGGGCGCCACGACGTGATCTCCATGACATCGGTCAGGTGGAACGGCCCGACCCGGGTGTCGCACTCGAACGTCGTGCCGACGCCGCTGCGCTGCTCGGTGCGGAAGCGGATGGCGACCGCTTCGGTCATCCAGTCGACGTGGGTGGCGACGTCCTCCACGACGCGCCACACCACTGGCGGTGGCGCGTCGATGACCGTGCTCACCCGGATCCGTGCCACGCCCGGACCGTACCGACCGCCGCCTCGACCTGCGCTGCTGTCGCGAGGAGGAGCTCCTCGGCGCCGAGCGCCCCGACCAGCTGGAGACCCGCAGGCAGCGGCCCCGCCGCGGGCGCGGGCAGCG
>CAYSAC010000362.1:0-3734 GCA_964428815.1 uncultured Acidimicrobiaceae bacterium
GTGACGATCACGTCGTACTGCTGCGGTGACTGCACGAAGTAGATGCAGGCGGCGTCGACGTGGTTGTACGCGGTCGTTACGTCACCGAAGTCGGCCGCCACGGCATCGAAGGTGCGCTGCCACAGGTCGCCGGCGAAGGTGAGCACGTTGGTCTTGTGGACCAGCGTGAGGTGCTTCCTGTCGCGCTTCTGAGCCAGCTCGAACGCGTACCGCACGCAGCGCTCCACGCCCATGCGCGTGTTCACCGAGCCCTGTGTCGCGACCTCGTGGGGCGTGCCCTTGCGCAGGAACCCGCCCTCGCCGGCGTAGGTGCCCTCGGTGTTCTCCCGGATGACGACCATGTCGACGCCGCTGGGTTCGTACCGGAACGGGCGCTGGTTGATGTACTGGTCGAGCTCGAAGCGCATCTTGAGCAGCAGGCCTCGCTCGATCACGCCGGGTGGGACGCCGGGCGTGCCGACCGCGCCGAGCAGGATGGCGTCCAGCTGGCGCCACTCGTCCAGCACGCTGTCGGGCAGCACCGTCTCGTCGCGGAGGTAGCGGGCGCCGCCGAGGTCGTAGTCGACCGTCTCCAGCTCGATACCGGTGGCGCGCACGACCTTCAGGGCCTCGGCCACCACCTCGGGGCCGATCCCGTCACCGCCGACGACTGCGATCTTGTGGGTCATCCGATCCTTGCCTCACCTGGGCCGAAAACTACAAACCGCCCACCGAAGTGGACGGACGAGAGCGCACACCGGTTGGCGGCGTGCGCTACGGAATGATCGCTACGGATGTCAGGAGCTCGTGCACAGGGAGCCAGTGTGGCCCACGGCCCCCAAGATTGTCCACCGGCATCAGCATTACGGTTCGCGCATGCGAGTACCGCTGACGATCGCCGATCACCTGGAGCGGGCCGCGCTCGTATACCCCGAGCGCATCGGGATCATCGACGAGCCTGACCCGCCGGGCGGCGGGCTCGGCGCCCTGACCTACCGGCGGGTGCAGGAGCTGGCGCGTGCCCAGGCGGCTGCGCTCGACGCCAAGGGCGTGGAACAGGGCGAACGGGTGGCCATCGTCTCGCAGAACTCGGCGCGCCTGTTCGTGTCCTTCTTCGGCGTGAGCGCGTTCGGACGCGTGCTCGTGCCGATCAACTTCCGGCTCAGCCCTGCGGAGGTCACCTACATCGTCGAGCACTGCGGCGCATCGGTGCTGCTCTACGACGCTGACCTCGAGGAGACCATGGCGGGCATTGAGTGCAAGCACCGCTTCGCGCTGGGCGCCGCAACCGACGCCGAGCTCTACCTCGAGGGCGTCGAGCCCGAGCCGTGGGCCGAGCCCGACGAGGACGCGACGGGCACGATCAACTACACGAGCGGCACCACAGCCCGGCCCAAGGGTGTGCAGCTCACCCACCGCAACCTCTGGATCAACTCGACGACGTTCGGCTGGCACACCCAGGTGTCCGACCGCGACGTGTACCTCCACACCTTGCCGATGTTCCATTGCAACGGCTGGGGGATGCCGTACGCGATGAGCTCGGTGGGGGTGACGCAGGTCGTGCTGCGCAAGGTGGACGGCGGCGACATCCTCCGCCGCATCGACGAGCACGGCGTGACGATCCTGTGCGCGGCGCCAGCCGTGGTCGGCGCCGCCCTCGACGCCGCCCAGTCATGGGACGGCCCGATCCCCGGAGCCGGCCGCGTCCGCATCGTCGTGGCCGGTGCGCCGCCGCCCACCCGCACGATCGAGCGGGTCGAGACCGAGCTCGGCTGGGAGCTCATCCAGATCTACGGCCTCACGGAGACGTCGCCACTGCTGACGATCAACCGCACACGCGCCGAGTGGGACGAGCTCACGCCGGGCGAGCGGGCGGTCAAGCTGAGCCGCGCCGGCGCGCCAGCGATCGGCGTGCGCATGGCGGTCGATGGCCAAGGCGAGGTGCTGGCCCGCAGCAACGTGGTGCTCGAGGGCTACTGGGAGCAGCCGGAGGCCACCGCCGACGCGATTGTCGACGGCTGGTTCCACACCGGCGACGGCGGGATGATCGACGACGACGGCTATCTCGTCATCTCGGACCGCAAGAAGGACGTCATCATCTCGGGCGGGGAGAACGTGTCGTCGATCGAGGTCGAGGACGCGCTCTTCTCGCACCTGGCCGTCGCCGAGGTGTGCGTGATCGGCGTGCCAGACGAGAAGTGGGGCGAGACGGTGAAAGCGCTTGTCGTGCTGGCCCCCGGGGCCGAGGCGACCGAGCCCGAGCTGATCGAGCACTGCCGCGGGCTGCTCGCGCACTACAAGTGCCCGACCAGCGTCGAGCTCCGCGACGAGCTGGCGCGGACGGCGACCGGCAAGCTGCAGAAGTTCAAGCTCCGTGGCCCCTACTGGGAGGGCCGCGAGCGCCTCGTCAATTAGGCGTTAGCCTTTTCGGCTATGGCGAAGATCCAGCACCTCTCGCAGGCCGCCTTCGACCGGCTCAAAGCCGAGCACGACGACCTCACGACGCGCGGGCGGGTCGAGATCGCTCGGAAGATCGAGTCGGCCCGCGAGCTCGGCGACCTCTCCGAGAACGGCGACTACCACGCCGCGAAGGAGGAGCAGGGCAAGATGGAGGGGCGCATCCGCCAGCTCGCGCACCTCATCGAGAACGCCCAGATCGTGGACAACGTGGGCGGCGACACCGTCGGTGTCGGCTCGGTCGTGTCCGTCCGCTACGAGGGCGACGACGAGGTCGAGCGCTACCTGCTCGGCTCGATCGAGGAGCGCCACGACGACCTCGAGGTCATCAGCCCCGGCTCGCCGCTCGGCGAGGCCCTCATGGGCTCGGTGCCCGGGGACACCGTGAGCTTCGAGGCACCGACCGGAGCGAAGCTCGAGGTCGAGGTCGTCTCGGTCGACGATTGATGCCAGCCGAGGCAAGCGACGCTCCGCGGCTGCCGCCGGGCGGACCGGTCGAGCTGCCGGGCCGGGGGACGACGTTCGCCCGCGAGGTGTCCGGGCCGCCGGGCGCGCCGGTGCTCGTCCTGCTGCACGGCCTCGGCGTGACCGCGGACGTGAACTGGTTCACGGCGTACGAGACCTTGGGACACCACTACCGCGTCATCGCGCTCGACCACCGCGGGCACGGTCGGGGCATCCGAGACGACAGCCGGTTCCGGCTGGCGGACTGCGCCGACGACGCGGTCGCGCTCTGCGACGTCCTCGGCATCGATCGGTTCACGGCCGTCGGCTACTCGCTGGGCGGCCCGGTCGCGCAGCTCACCTGGCATCGCCACCGTGAGCGTCTCGATGGTCTGGTGCTGTGCGCGACAGCCGGCCGGTTCGGCGGCAACGAGGCGGTGCAGGGCATCGCCGGCGGGATGGTGCGGCGCTTCGCGCGCGGCGCTGCCAACGCGGGCCGCGGGCGGCGACGGGTGTGCGACGCGGGACTCGACCGGTGGCTGCGCACCGAGATTCGGCGCACCGACCCCCGGGCGTCGATGCAAGCCGGTCTGGCGCTGGCGCGCTACGACCCGGGGCGGTGGCTGGGCGAGATCGACGTCCCGACCGCGGTGGTGCTGACCGAGCACGACGGCGCGGTGCCACCCGACCGTCAGCGCCGGCTCGCCCAGGCGATCCCCGGCGCGACGGTGCACCCGGTCGCCGGCGATCACACCTGCTGTGTCACTCGCCCGAGCCGGTTCGTGCCGGTGCTGCTCGATGCGTGCCTTGATGTGCATCGCCGCGTCGCGACCACTGCTCGTTGAGCAGGAGCA
>CAYSAC010000363.1:0-3723 GCA_964428815.1 uncultured Acidimicrobiaceae bacterium
GGGAGTGCCTCATGGACCGTCGGCCCAGGCGGCGTACGCCGCCCAGAAGGGGTCGGGGCCCGGGTGGGCGAAGGGCCGGTACCGGCCGTCCACGACGAGGGTCCGTCCCGAGGACTCGGGAAGCACCTCGCCGACCTCGGCGGCGTCGATTCCCGCGTCGTGTAGCGCCGAGAGGACGCGCTGCACGTGCGCGGGGCGCGCCGTGAGCAAGAGCGTGCCTTCCGAGATCGAGGCGTAGGGATCCATGCCGGCGGCGTCGCAGACCGCGCGCACCTCCGGGCGCACGGGAATGCTCCCCCGTTCGACCACCATGCCCACGCGGGATGCCTCGGCGATCTCGAGGAGTCCTCCGAGGACCCCGCCCTCGGTGGCGTCGTGCATCGTGGTGATGCCGTCATCGCGGACGCCGCAGCCCGCGGCGATGCGGGCCTCCGGGACGACCGTCATAGACCCGAGGAGGTCCCGCGCGGCGGCGACCATCGGCGCACCGACGACGGCCGCGAGTCGGTCTCCGTACGCCGCCGCGAACAGGGCGGTCGCCTCGATCGCGGCGCCCTTGGTGACGAGCACGCGGTCGCCTGGGCGCGCCATGCTCGTGGTGATGTAGCCGTTCTCCGGTCCGAGCGCGATGCAGGTCGCGCCCCCCACCATCGGCCAGGCGCAGCCGGCGTAGCGGGCGGTGTGCCCGGTCACGATGGCGATGCCGAGGTCGGCGCAGGCAGCGGAGTAGGCGTCCCAGAGGGTGTGGAGGTCCTCGTCGCGCAGGTCCGGCGGCAGGTTGAGGTCGACGGTCATCGCCCGGAGCGGCAGACCGCTCGTCGCGGCGTCGGAGGCGAGGATGTGCACGGCGAACCATGCTGCGCGCTCCCATCCGAGTTCCGGCATGACGAAGACCGGGTCGGTCGTCACGGCCATCACCACGCCGGGGGCGACGCGCAGCACGCCGACGTCGACCCCGGGGGCGGGTCCGACGAGCACCTCGGGGTCGGGGGCACCCAACCTGCTGAGCACCGTCGCGCGCAGCTCCTCGGCGCTGAGCTTTCCGAGCCGTTCCTCCGTCATGGTCTCTCCTGGTCGTGGTCGTGCCGGGCATCCGGCGGGGGTGGCGGATCCAGGGACGTGGCCCGGCCATGGGCGGTCGTCACAGCCCGGACGAGCGCCCGGGTCGCGGCCACTGGATCGGGCGCGGTGGCGACCGCGGACACGACGGCAACACCCGCGGCTCCGGCTGCGATGACGTCTCCGGCGTTGGCTGCGGTGATGCCGCCGATGCCCACGACCGGCACCGGGCTCGCGGCGGCGACGGCGCGCAGAGCGCCGAGCCCGCCGGGCACCGCGTCCGGCTTGGTCGCCGTCGCCCAGACGGTCACGCCGAGGTAGTCGGCGCCCGCGTCGAGCGCCGACCGTACGTCCTCGGCCCCCCGCACGCTGATGCCGAGCACCTGCTCCGGGCGCAGACGCCCTCGGGCGTCGGCGAGGTCGTCGCTCTGACCCAGGTGCACGCCGTCGGCTCCGGCGGCCACCGCCACGTTGAGACGGTCGTTGACGACGAAGAGGGCTCCGGCGGCCCGGCACCGCTCGGCGAGCTCGATGGCGACGGGCAGCAGCTCGTCGTCGGGGAGCTGCGGTGCGCGCAGCTGCACGGCGGTGGCGCCACCGGCGAGTGCGGCCACCGCGACGTCGAGGTCAGTTCGCGGGACCGGTACCGTGGTGGCCGTCGTCACGACGTAGACCGCCAGCCGGAGCGCCAGGTCCCGCCCGGTCGCCTTCACGGCTGCGGCCGGTCGTCCGGGGCGAGCACCCTCCAGAAGTGGCCGACGGGGCCGAGGCCGGCGCCCAGGGGGAAGGAATCGACGATCGCGGCGGTGACGAATGCCTTGCCTGCCCGCACGGCGTCCTCGACGCCGAGGCCCCGCGCGAGGGCCGCGGTGGTTGCGGCCGCCAGCGTGTCGCCCGTGCCGTGGGTGTGCGGGGAGGCGTGTCGGTCGGCGACGAGCTCGATCTCGGCCTTCCCGTCGAAGAGCACGTCGAGGGCGCGTCCCGGGTCGTCCTCGGCGTGCCCGCCCTTGACCAGGACCCAGGCCGGACCCATCGCGTGCAGCGCCCGCGCCGCCTCCGACATGCCCTCCCGCCCCCGCACGTCCAGCCCGGTGAGCAGACGGGCCTCGGCCAGGTTCGGCGTGACGAGCGTCGCCAGCGGCACCACGAGTTCACGCAGCGCCTCGAGCGCGTCCTCGCGCAGCAGCGGGTCGCCGTGCTGGGACGCGCACACGGGGTCCACGACGAACGGACCGACGTCCAGCCGCGTGACCACCGCGGCGACCGCCTCGATGACCGCGGCGCTGGCGAGCATCCCGGTCTTGGTCGCCTGCACGCCGATGTCGGTGACGACCGCCTCGACCTGCTCGGTCACTGCCGACGCGGGCAGCTCGTAGAAGCCGCTGACCCCCAGCGAGTTCTGCACCGTCACCGCGGTCAGCGCGCACGTGCCGTGCACCCCACAGCACAGGAACGTCTTGAGGTCCGCCTGGACACCGGCCCCGCCGCCGGAGTCCGAGCCTGCGATCGTCAGCGCCCGCGGCGGCGGCGTGGTCCTCATCGTCCGGACCTCACGGGATCAGCACAGCGCGACCGACGACACGACCGGCGCGCAGGTCGTCGAGCACGCGCGCGACGTCCTCGAGCGGCGCGGTCGTCACCGTCGTGCGCAGCAGTCCGGCGGCGCCCAACTTGAGTGCCTCGACCAGCTCGGCGCGCCGGTTGCCGACCGAGGTCAGGATGCGTTGCTCGGGCACGACGAGGGCGAGCGGGTCGACCTCGACGCGGTCGAAGCTGTAGCCGACGTAGACCAGGGCGCCACGCTTGCCGAGGGAGGCAAGAGCCGCCGCCCCGGTCTCCCTGGTCCCGACGAGCTCGAAAACGACATCGGCACCGGCGCCGCCGGTCGCCTCGCGGACGCGGGCGGCGACGTCCTCCCTCGACGCGTCGACGGTCACCTCGGCACCGAGCTGGCGCGCCAGGTCCAACCGGGCAGCGCTACGAGCGACGGCGACCACGCGCGCGCGCGCCAGCCGTAGCACCTGCACGAGGGCCAGTCCGACACCGCCAGTGCCGTACACCACCGCGGTGTCGCCGTCGGCGACACCGGCGACGCTGACGGCGTGCAACGCGGTCGTGCCGCTGCAGCACAACGGCGCGGCGGCGGTCAGGTCAAGAGCGTCCGGTACCGGCAAGACCGCGGAGGCGGGGACCAGGACCTGCTCGGCGAAGCCGCCGTCGGTGGTGAAGGCGAGGAAGCCGAGCGGCGCGTCGCAGAGGTGGTCGTCCCCAGCACGGCACCAGCGGCACCGGCCGCACGCGTGGAAGTAGTGGATGGCGACACGGTCGCCCACCGCCACCTCGGTGACGCCGTCGCCGACCTCGGCGACCACACCGGCGACCTCATGGCCCAAAGTGATCGGCGTGCGTGCCGGGCTGAGCAGCCCGTCGAGGAAGTGCAACTCGGTCCCACACACCCCCGCCGCCTTGACCTCGACGAGGACGTGCCCCTGGGTGGTCTGTGGTCGTTCGACGTCCTCGACGACGAGTGGCCGTCCGGTGCCGTAAAAGCGCGCAGCGCGCACAAATCCTCCCTACGCCGGCATTACCCGGTCAGGTTCAAGCGGTCGGCGGCCCTCAGCCACCCTCTCAGCCCACTGATGTGAACTCCCGCAGTGCGACACG
>CAYSAC010000364.1:0-3722 GCA_964428815.1 uncultured Acidimicrobiaceae bacterium
GGCCGCCGCGACGGCCGCCGCCTGCACGCCGTCGCCGGCAGCGGTCGGGAGGAAAGCGGCGACGGCGGCGAGGACGAGCCCACCGAGCACGAGCGCGGCAGCAGCGACGCGCCCGCTGACGGACGCGTCGACAGATCGGGCTCGCTCCCACCAGCTCATCGCCTACTCGAACCTCGTTTCAGGTGCTCCCCTCGTAGTTCGACCTTTGGACCCGTCCGCCTGCTGGGACCGCCTAAGGGGACCTCTCGGCACAAAGCCACGAGATGGGCGCAAACGGATGAACGCTACGCGCCTGACGGTCCTCTTCGTCCGGTCAGACACCCCGCGCCATGTTGGCGAACCGGGTGAACTGCTCGAGGAACGCGAGCCGCACGACACCGGTCGGGCCGTTGCGGTGCTTGGCCACGATCACCTCGGCCTGACCCCGGTCCTGGGAGTCGGGGTGGTAGAGCTCGTCGCGGTACAGGAAGACGACGACGTCCGCATCCTGTTCAATCGAGCCTGACTCACGGAGATCGGACAGCATCGGCCGCTTGTCGGCCCGCATCTCCAAGCCGCGGGACAGCTGGGACAGGGCGACGACCGGGCACTCGAGCTCGCGGGCGAGGATCTTCAGGCCGCGGCTCATCTCGGCCACCTCCACCTGGCGGCTCTCGGCGCTGCCCCGCCCGGTCATGAGCTGGAGATAGTCGATGACGACCATGCCGAGGTCGCCCACCTGACTCTTGAGCCGCCGGGCTTTGGCGCGGATCTCCATGATCGTGAGGTTCGGGTTGTCGTCGATCCAGATCGGCGCCTCGGCCAGGCGGCCCATCGCGGTGCTGACCCGGCTCCAGTCGTCGGGGGTCAGCCGTCCGTTGCGCACGCGCGTGGAGTCGATGCGGGCCTCGGCGCAGAGCAGCCGCTGGCTGAGCTCGAGGTTGCTCATCTCCAGCGAGAAGAACAGCACCGGCCGGTTGGCGTTGAGGGCAGCGTGGGCGGCCATGCCGAGAGCGAAACTGGTCTTGCCCGCCGCCGGTCGGGCGCCGACGACGATGAGGTTGGACGGCTGGAGACCCGACAGCAGCTCATCGAGGTCGACGTAGCCGGTGGGCACGCCGGTGACCGCGTCACCCCGCTCGTAGAGCTGCTCGAGCCGGTCGAGGTTGGCGGCGAGCAGGTCGCGGATCTGCGCGGTGGTATCGGTGACCCGGCGCTCGTTGACCTGGTAGATCATCGACTCCGCGGTGTCGAGCGCCTTCGACACGTCCTCCGGCATCCCATAGCCGATCTCGGCGATCTCGCCGGCCACACCGATGAGCCGCCGCAGCAGCGCGTACTCCTCGACGATGCGGGCGTAGCGGCCGGCGTTGCTGGTGGCCGGCGTCGACGACATGACGTTCGACAGCACCGCGGGTCCGCCGATGCTCTCCAGCAGCCCGGCTCGGCGCAGCTCGTCGGACACCGTCACCGGGTCGGCGGGCTGACCACCGGCGTAGAGGGTGTGAATCGCGTCGTAGATGTGGCCGTGCGCCGGCTTGTAGAAGTCGCCGGCGTTGACGATGCCGGCCGCAGCCGCGATCGCCTCGGTCGACAGCATCATGGCGCCGAGCAGAGATTCCTCCGCCTGCAGGTCATGGGGTGGGACACGTCCCCCCGGGGCGCGCTCCCCGTTCGGCGGGCTCATCAGCTGGGTGTCGTCGCGGCGTGCCATGTGGGTGCCACCTTCGCTCGGATCACTTGGGGAGAACGAGTGGAGAACACGAGATTTCTGTAGGCGTAACTCCGGCTGAACTGGGGGCGCGCTGGGGGAAAGCCTGTGGAGAACCAGGTGGTTTTCCCCCAACCCCACAAGCAGTGGGGTCGGGGCGCGCTCAGGAGGCGACGACCTCGACGGTGATCGGAAACTCCACGTCGGCGTGGAGCTTGGCCGGCACGAGGTGTGTGCCGAGGGTCTTGATCGGATCGTGGAGGTGGATCCGCTTGCGGTCGAGCTCGATGCCGGTCTGCTCGGCCACCGCGCTGGCGACGTCGGCCGAGGTCACCGAGCCGAAGAGCTTGCCTTCGACGCCGGCCTTGGCGGTGATGGTGATCACCCGGGGGACGAGCGCGGTGGCGACCTCCTCGGCCGCGCCCCGGTCCTGCGCGTCTTTGAGGTCGCGGGACCGGCGCATCGACTTGGCCTGCGTCTCCATGCCCCCCGTCGCCTTGATGGCAAGGCCCTTGGGGACGAGGTAGTTGCGGGCGAACCCGTCGGCGACCACGACGATGTCGCCCTTCTTGCCGACCGAGTCGACGTCGGAGCGGAGGACGACCTGCATCAGCTCTCCTCCTCCACCGGCTCGACCTCGGCCTCGGCCTCGACGGCGTCGTCGGTCTCGTCGATGTCGTCGGTCTCATCGGACACATCGATGTCGACCTCGGGCAGCTCGACCTCGGAGAGGTCGACCTCGGGCGGCACGGTGAGCACGGTCGCGTCCTCGAGCGGCATCGGCGCGTCGTCGTCACGGCGGCGCGGACGATCGCCCCGGTCGCCTCGACCGCCGCGCTGCTGGGTGATGCGGTTGGCGTAGGGCAGCAGTGCCATCTCCCGGGCGTTCTTGATCGCCCGGGCGACATCCTTCTGCTGCTGGGAGTCGTTGCCGGTGACGCGGCGAGCGCGGATCTTGGCCCGGTCAGACATGAACCGGCGGAGCAGGTTCACGTCCTTGTAGTCGATGTAGTCGACCCGCTCGGAGTTGAGGACGCTCACCTTCTTCTTGGAGCGTCGAGCGTTGTCCTTGTTCTTGGTGCGGACGGGCTTCGCCATCAGAAGGGCTCCTCAGCGGCGTCGTAGCCGGCTGGCGCCTCGTTCGCCACGGGCCGGCTGCTCGCGCCGCCTCCGCCGCTGGCGCCGCCACCGTCGCCGGCGTCACGACGCTCGTTCTTGGTGATGTCGGCGGTCGCCCAGCGCAGGCTGGGGCCGACCTCGTCGGCGATGATCTCGATCTTGTTGCGCTTCTCGCCCTGGTCGGTCTCCCACGAGCGCTGCTCGAGCCGGCCGTTGACGATCACGCGCGAGCCCTTGACCAGGGTCTCGCTCACGTTCTGACCGAGCTGGGCCCAGCACACGATGTCGAAGAAACTGACCTGCTCCTTGCGCTCGTTGGTGGCCCGGTCGGTCCACATGCGGTTGACCGCCAACCCGAAGGTGGCAATGGCCTGGCCGCTGGGCGTGAAGCGCAGCTCGGGATCGCGGGTCACGTTGCCCACGACGGTCACGGTGTTGTCTGCCATCTCGGGATCTCCTCCCCTAGCCGGCCGCGGGTGCCGCGGCCGGGGCCTGCGCCGTGACGAGCCCACGCTTGGTGGCCTCGCTGTCGGGCAGGCGGATCAGCTTGTGGCGGATGACTTCATCCGCGAGCCGGAGGCTGCGCTCGAGCGCATCGAGATCGCCGCCCCCCGCGGTCACCTCGAAGACCACGTAGTAGCCCTCGGTCTTGTGGTCGATCTCGTAGGCGAACCGTCGCCGGCCCCACCGATCGGTGGTGGCGACGGTGCCGCCCTTGCCGGTGACCTGCTCAGCGATGCGCCTGACGTAGGCCTCGATGGCGGTGTCATCCTGGCTCGAATCGAGGATGACCATGAGCTCGTACGCTCGCATGACGAGCATCACCTCCCTCTGGACCCGGCCGGAGCCGGGGCCCCGCACGGTGCGGAGCAGGGCCTTGAGTTGGCTGGGAGATCGTAGCGGTCGTCGGTCG
>CAYSAC010000365.1:0-3713 GCA_964428815.1 uncultured Acidimicrobiaceae bacterium
GGCGCCTGGGTGACCATCCATCTGTGCGGCCCACCTGGGGACATGTGGGCGGGCCGCCCGTCCCCTGTTCGGCCTTGCTCCGGGTGGGGGTTGCAGAGCCGCCCGGGTCGCCCCGGACGCTGGTGCGCTCTTACCGCACCGTTTCACCCTTACCTGTGCGACCGGTTGCCCGGCCGCCATCGGCGGTCTGCTCTCTGTTGCCCTAACCGACAGGTCACCCCGTCCTGGCTCTCGCCAGCACCCTTGCCCTTCGGAGCCCCGACCTTCCTCGACGTGATCAGGTCACGCCGCGGTCACCCGGCCGGCTCACCGTCGCCCGACAGTCTGCCAGGCCGGGACCAGGCGCGACTCGAGGCAATACCTAACGCATGCGTTCGTTATTGCCTCGAGTCCCGGATTCGACAGGTATTGCCTCGGGAACGGTGCCCTAGAAAGTCAGGGCGGAGAGCTCCGGCACCCAGCCCGCAGCCCGTCGACACGCCTCGCGCCAGCGCTGACGGTCGAACGGCGTGCCCGGTTCCACCGCTTTGCGCGGTGACCACGTGGCCGCGACCGCGTCCCAGTCCGCCCACGTCCCGGTGGCGAGGCCGGCGAGGAACGCGGCGCCCAACGTGGTCGCCTCGACGACGGGTGACACCTCGACCGGACGCTGCGCGGCGTCGGCGAGGGCCTGGATGAACGTCGGGTTGGCGCTCATGCCGCCATCCACGCGCAACGTCGGGATCGTGGCGCCGGCATCGAGCTCGGCCGCATCGACCAGGTCGGCACCCCGCTGGGCGACGCCCTCGAGGACGGCGCGCACGATGTGGGGCCGTTCCGTCCCGCGGGTGATGCCGAGAAGAGTCCCTCGCGCGCCGTAGTCCCACATGGGCGCGCCCAGCCCGAGCAGCGCGGGCACGTAGACGACGCCGTCGCTCGACGTGCACCGCGACGCGACGTCGTGGGACTCGGCGCTCGTCGCGATGAGGCCGAGGTCGTCGCGCAGCCACTCGACATTCGTGCCGGCCGACAGCATGACCGCCTCGACGCCCCACGCGATCTCCCCGGCGCGGCGCCACGCGATGATCGGGAAGGTTCCGCCTTCACCTTGGCGCTCGAATGCCGGGCGCTCGTCGCCGAGGCAGAGGTCGAGCATGCCGCCGGTCCCGAACGTGATCTTCGCCATCCCCGGGCGCACGCAGCCCTGGCCGACGAGCGATGCCTGTTGATCGCCGACCAGGCTCGCGATCGGCGGGCTGCCGTCGAGCGCCGCCGCCTGCCCGACCACCCCGGAGGAGTCGACGACGTCGGGGAGCACCGAGCGAGGGATGCGCAGCGCGTCGAGCACGCGGTCGGACCAGTCGCTGCCGTCCGCGTGCATGAGCCCGGTGACGGCGGCGTTGGTCAGATCGGTGGCGT
The DNA here is from genome assembly GCA_964428815.1 of uncultured Acidimicrobiaceae bacterium. Taxonomy (GTDB): domain Bacteria; phylum Actinomycetota; class Acidimicrobiia; order Acidimicrobiales; family CAYSAC01; genus CAYSAC01. The sequence goes on from CAYSAC010000365.1 coordinate 1,399, forward strand.
GGACCGTGCCGCCCGACAGGTGCCACGCGATCCAGCTGTCGACGGTGCCGAAGCACAGGTCGCGCGTTCGGTCGGCGTCGGCCATGTCGAGCAGGAACGCGACCTTCGTCGCGCTCGCGTTGGGCGCGACCCGGATGCCTTGCTCCTGCAGCATCAAGCACATGCCCGCGGTGCGCAGGTCTTGCCACCCGACGCCGGGGCCTACGGGCTCGCCGGTGCGCCGGTCCCAGACGATCGTCGACGCGCGCTGGTTCGTGATGCCGACCGCCTCGACGGGACCACCGGCCGCCAGCGCGGCGCGCGCGACCTCCAGCGCGGCGGCCGCCATCGCGGCAGGGTCGAACTCGACGAAGCCAGGTGCGGGGGAGGAGGGAAGGACCTCGCGGTAGTGCTCCGCGTCGATCGCCGCGTCGGGCCGGACGACCGCGGCCCGGACACCGCTGGTCCCGACGTCGACGACGAGGATGCTCACGCGCCCTCCCGACGGCGGGCGCCGACATGTGCGCCAACGGTGCCGATGCACGCGGACATCACTCCGTTGAACGCGATGGCTACCCAGGAGACCTCGTCGTCGCCGACCAGCCTGCGAACGACACCCACGGTCTGGACGATCGCAAACGCGAGAAGCGCTGCGGTGGCGCCGTGGACCATCGCGGCCTGCGGTGCGCGATCGCCCGCGACATAGCCGCCGAGCGCGAGGCCACACAGCACCGCCAGGTACGCCACTCCCAACAACGCCGAGTTGGCGTTGCCGTCGGCGGCGCTGTCTACGATCTGGCCGACAAGCGCGGCGGGGACTGCCACCGCCAGAGCCGCGCCCGTCCCGGTCAGCACCGCTCGACCATCGAGCGCTACGGCCAAGGGACCTCGCCGAACGGGGAGGGGAGGCCGAGCTTGCCGGGGTTGAGGATGCCGTTCGGGTCGAGCGCCCGCTTCATGGCCACGAGCACGTCGAAGGTCGGGCCCATCGCCTCGTGCACGAACCGGCCCCGGTTCACGCCGACGCCGTGGTGGTGGCTGAGCGCACCGCCCGCAGCGAGGACCGCGCGCGTACCCGCGTCCCACACCTCGCGGTAGTAGCGCTCCTTGTCGTCGGGCTCGGTCTTGCCTGCGAACGTGAAGTAGAGGCAGCCGCCGTCGGTGTAGCTGTGGGACTGGTGCGCAGAGGCCGCGACCGTGCCCTCGACTTTGCGGAGCGCGTCGAGCGTCCACGCGTAGATGGTGCGCAGCGCCGACCACGGGCCGGCGACCTCCATCGTGTCCACGACGAAGCCCCGCGTGATGAGCGCCTCCAGCGCGGACACGTCGTTGCGGTGGTGCATCCACGTCTCCACGTGGGCGACGTCGGCGCGCGGGCAGTCCATGCACTCCTCGGCGACGATCTCGACGGTCGTCTCCACGATCGCGGGGTCGCCCTCGTCGAGCACGAGCAGCAGTGCCTGGTCGCCGGTCTTGTAGGAGCGGTCGGCCTCGGTCGCGTCGTAGAGGCGCAGGACCGCGGGGGTCGCGCCCCGTTGGATGATCCGGCGCATCGCGTCTATCCCGTCCTCGAAGGTCGGGAACGACCACGCCCCGCGCCGCTCGTGGCGGGGCGCCGGGTGCAGCCGCAGTCGCGCGCCGGTGATCACGCCGAGGGTGCCCTCCGACCCGACGAACAGCTGGTTGAGGTCGGGGCCGACCGCCTGCCGGGGCGCGCCGCCCGTGCTGATCTGGCGGCCGTCGGCCAGGACCACGTCCAGGCCCACGACCATGTCCTCGATCTTCCCGTAGCGGGTCGACAGCTGGCCGGCCGAGCGGCAGGCGAGCCAGCCGCCGACGGTCGAGAGCGCGACCGACTGCGGCCAGTGCCCGAGCGTGACGTGGTGGTCGCGTCGCAGCTCGGTCTCGAGGACGTCGCCGAAGGTGCCTGGCAGCACGTCGAGGACGAGCGACGTGGCGTCCACGTCGACGATGCCCGAAAGCCCGCAGACGTCGAGCACGACGCCGCCGTGCAGCGGGACCGACGACCCACACACGCCGCTGCGCCCGGCCGCTGCTGTCACAGGGACGCGCGCCTCGTCGCAGAGCGCGAGGACCGCGGCGACGTGGGTGGCCTCGACCGGCTTGGCGACCACGCCGGCTCGCCCCGCGACCTTGCCGTCGAGGGCCCAGATCATCGCCAGTGGCCACCAGTCTCGGCTTGCCTCGCCGACCTCGTCGCCGTCGACGACGATCGGGCAGACGGCGCGGAGGCGCTCGACCAGCGCGTCGGGCACCTCGACCGTCGGCGTGGACAGGCGCGCGGTCGCGGCCGCTCCGCCGCCGGCGAGCGCGAT
>CAYSAC010000366.1:0-3702 GCA_964428815.1 uncultured Acidimicrobiaceae bacterium
GCGGCAACGGTGTGGGCTGCCATCGAAGCGACCCACAGAAAGGTGAGGAGAACCGCAAGAACGCGTCATTCCTGCTCGGGGCGGAGGGTCGGGAACAGGATCACGTCGCGGATCGAGTGGACGTCGCAGAGGAGCATCACGAGCCGGTCGATGCCGATGCCGAGGCCCGCCGTCGGCGGCAGCCCGTACTCGAGGGCGCGGAGGTAGTCCTCGTCGATCGGCATCGCCTCGGCGTCACCCGCGGCCCGCTGCACGGCCTGCTCCTCGAACCGCAGCCGCTGCTCGTCGGGGTCGACGAGCTCGGAGAAGGCGTTGCCGAGCTCGCGGCCGGCCACGATCGGTTCGAACCGCTCAACCATGTCGGGCAGCTCGCGGTGATTGCGGGCCAGCGGCGAGACCTCCTTGGGGTAGTCCATGACGAACACCGGCCCCCACAGCGCGGCCTCGGTGGTCTTCTCGTAGATCTCGAGCACGAGCTTGCCTGGTCCGTCGTCGTCCGCCCCCTCGACGCCGTGCTCGATGGCGATGCGGCGCAGCTCCTCGATCGGCATCCGCTGGTCGACGTGCACCCCTGTGTGCTCCTCCACCAGCTCCGACAGCGTGGCCCTGCGCCAGGGCGGGGTCAGATCGAGGTCCCGGCCGCCGTAGGTGATCTGCGTGGTGCCGTGGAGCTCCATAGCGAGATGGGCCACGAGTTCCTCGGTGAGTGCCATCACGTCGTGGTAGTCGCCGTAGGCCTGGTAGAGCTCGAGCATCGTGAACTCGGGATTGTGGCGCGTCGACAGCCCTTCGTTGCGGAACACGCGCCCGATCTCGAACACGCGCTCGAAGCCGCCCACGGTGAGGCGCTTCAGGTAGAGCTCGGGCGCGATGCGCAAGAAGAGCTCCATGTCAAGGGCGTTGTGGTGGGTCGTGAACGGCCGGGCCAGCGCGCCACCAGGTATCGGGTGGAAGATCGGCGTCTCCACCTCGACGAAGCCACGGTCCTCGAGCCAGCGCCGCGTGAGACTCACGATCCGGCTGCGCTTGAGGAACACGGCGCGTGAGGACGGGTTGGCCCACAGGTCGACATAGCGCTGCCGGTAGCGCAGGTCGACGTCGGAGACGCCCTTCCACTTGTCGCCGAAGCTGCGGCGTGTCTCGGCGAGCATCGTCCAGCGCTGCACCTTGATCGACAGCTCGCCCCGCTTGGTCTTCACGACCTCACCGGTCGCTCCGACCCAGTCGCCCAGCGAGAGCCGCTCGAAGCCGTCGAAGTCCTCGCACACCTTGGCGAGAGCGAACAGCTGCACCTCGCCGGCGCTGTCGCGCAGGGTCGCGAACGCAAGCCGCCCCTGAGGGCGGTGCAGCATCACGCGGCCGGCGACGCTTGCGACGACGCCGGTCTCGGCGCCGTCCTCGAGGTCGCCGTACCGCTCGTGCAACTCGGCCGCGGAGGCGCTGACCTCGAACCGGTACGGGACGGTCACCTCGCCTCGCTGTTCTTCTCGTAGATCAGGCGCAGACCGTGCAGCGTCAGCCACGGCTCGAGGTGGATGATCATCTCCGACAGCGGACCGATGAGCCCGCTCAACCCGCCGGTGGCGACGACCGTCGCGTCGGCGTCGAGCTCGTCCTTGATGCGCCGGCACATGCCGTCGACGAGCGACGTGTAGCCATAGATCGCGCCGGACTGCATCGACTCGACCGTGCTCCGACCGATGACGTTCCGCGGTTCGACGAGCTCGACCCGGCGCAGCGCAGCGGCGCGAGCGAACAGGGCGTCGAGGCTGATGTCGATGCCGGGGAAGATCGCCCCGCCGAGGTACTCGCCCTTGGCCGAGACGGCCTCAAAGGTCGTGGCAGTGCCGAAGTCGACGACGATCGTCGGTCCGCCGAACAGGTCGTAGGCGGCTACCGCGTCGGCGATGCGATCGGCGCCGACCTCCTTGGGGTTGTCGTAGAGGATCGGCAAGCCGGTCTTGACGCCCGGTTCGACAACGAGCGCGGAGAAGCCGAGGTAGCGCTCGGACATGCGGCGCAGCGCGCCCGTCACGCGCGGCACGGACGAGCAGACGCACATGCCCTGGATGTCCTCGTCCCACCGGAAGCCGTGGAAGCCCAGGAACTCCTGGATGACGAGCGCGTACTCGTCCGCGGTGCGCTCGACGTTGGTAGCGATGCGCCAGTGGTCGAGCAGGTGCGAGTCGGCGAGCCGACGATCGATGTTGGCGTCGTCGTCGGCGTCGAGGTCGTACAGGCCGACGACGGTGGTGGTGTTGCCGACGTCGACTGCGAGCAGCATCACGGCACGGCACCAATCGTGATGTCGAGGCCGATGTCGAGCACGGCCGCCGAGTTGGTGATGGCGCCGACGCTGATGAGGTCGACGCCGGTCGTGGCGTACCCGCGGATCGTCTCGAGCGTGATGCCGCCGCTCGCCTCGAGGAGCACGTCGCGGGGCGCTTCCTTGGCGGCGCGGACGCAGCCCTCGACCTCGTCGGGCGTCATGTTGTCGAGCAGCACCGCGTCCGCGCCCGCGCCGATCGCCTCCCGCACCTGGTCGACCGTCTCGCACTCGACGTGCACGGTCCGGGCCGGCCACGTCGCCTTGGCCTGGCGGACCGCGTCCGTGATGCCGAGGACAGCCAGGTGGTTGTCCTTGAACATGATCCAGTCGCTGAGGTTGCCCCGGTGGTTGGCGCCGCCCCCGGCCCGCACCGCCGCCTTCTCCAGCGCCCGGAGCCCGGGCGTGGTCTTCCGCGTGTCCCACACGCGTGCCGTGCCGCCCGCGTCGGCGACTGCGTCGACGTAGCGGCGTGTGGCGGTGGCGACACCGGACAGGTGGCTGAGGAGGTTCAGCGCGGTGCGCTCTGCAGTGAGAACCGCCGCCGCTGGTCCCTCGATGGTGCCGAGCACCTGGCCGGCCTCGACACGGTCGCCCTCGCCAGCGGTCCAGGTGACCGTGACCGTGGGGTCGAGCTGCGCGAAGGCCTCCGTCGCGCAACGGGTGCCAGCGAGCACGCCGGCTGCTCGTGCCACGAAGGAGGCTGTCGCCCGTGCTGCCGCGGGCAGCAGCGCGGAGGTGAGATCGCCAAGGGGCGTCAGGTCCTCCGCCAGGGCGCGCGCGACGGCGTCGCGGACCGCGCCGATCGGAGGGTGGAGGTGGTCCATTCAGCCGAGGCCGCGGCTGTCCTGCTTGAGCGCGGTGTCCACGCTGAGCGCGGAAGCGATGACGAGCGTCCGCAGCGGGTCCTCGAGCGGGCGGTGGATCTGCACCACGTAGTTGTCGGCCGTGGTGAACATGGTCTTGGCCAGCCCCTCGAAGGTCTTGGTGATGCGAGCCACCTCGTTGCCGGCGCTGTCCTGGATGTTGAAGTTCCACGCGCGCCAGTTCTCGGCGTTGATCGAGCCGTGGGTCTGGCCGCCGGCCTCGAGCGAGAAGCGGATCTTGCCGATCGCGTTCTGCTGCGCGATGAGGCCGACCTCGTTGCCGGCCGCGTCCTGCACGATCACCTTCGACTTCATGATCTTCGCCGGCCGGGTGAGCGCGAGGAGCACGTTGCCGGCCATGTCCACCACCTGGAGCTTGTGGGTGAAGAACTGGTCGTAGGAGCCGAGGACGCGGATGACCTTCTTGACCGCGCTCTGACCGACCTGTCGCACCGCGCCGATCTGCGTGCCGTTCTGGTCGTAGATCGCGTACTCGTTGTTGATCTCGAT
>CAYSAC010000367.1:0-2418 GCA_964428815.1 uncultured Acidimicrobiaceae bacterium
CGAGCTCGACTCGCTCGTCGCCTTGGCCGAAGGCGGCATCACCCAGATCTTCGCCTTGCAGCAGGAGATGGTCGCCGAATCGCCCGCGCGCCGCTGATGCGCGTGGTGCTGGCGTCGGCCAACCCGGACAAGGCTGCCGAGATCGCCGTCATCCTCGGGGCGGGTGTCGAGCTCGCGCCCCGCCCCACGTCGGTTCCCGAGGTCATCGAGGACGCCGACACGCTCGAGGGCAACGCGCGCCTCAAGGCCGTCGCCATCGTGGAGGCGACCGCCGAGGCCGCGCTGGCCGACGACACAGGCTTGGAGGTCGACGCGCTCGGCGGTGCGCCGGGCGTTTGCTCGGCGCGCTACGCCGGCGAGGGCGCCAGCTACGCCGACAACGTGCGCGCTCTCCTCGCCGCGCTCGAGGGGACGGACGACCGGCGCGCTCGGTTCCGCACCGTCGCTCTGTGCCGGCTCCCTGACGGCGACGAGATCGTGGCCGAGGGCGTCGTGCGCGGACGCATCGCCGACGCGCCACGCGGCGACGGCGGGTTCGGCTACGACCCTGTCTTCATCCCCGACGGCGGCGACCGAACCTTCGCCGAGATGTCAGCGGAGGAGAAGCACGCCATCAGCCATCGGGGCCGCGCGTTCCGCGCTCTGGCGGCGGAGCTCACCAGCCGCGGAGATCGACCGGCCACACCTCGATGACCTCGTCGCCGTCGACGACGTGGAGGCGCTCGTGCATCGCGACCGTCGGGTCGACGTGGGCGGGGACGAGCCGGACGCGGTCGCCGACCTTCACAGGGTGATCGGCGTCGGGCGCGAAGGTCGTGTGCTCGTCGGAGACGAACCAGCAGCTGCCACCCTCGACGGTCGGGTCGCCGTGGTCCATCCCGAGCGACTTGAGGCCGCCGTCGGCGACCGCCCACCCGGCGGGGTTCGCGGAGATGACGGTCGTCAGCAGGAACAGGGCGTTGCGCAGGTCCGGCGCGTGGGGGACGTACTCGGTGTCCATGAGGCAGTACGAGCCGGCCTGGATCTCGGACGCCCAGACGTTCTCCTTGTAGGTGCCGGTGCCGCCGGCCGACACGACGTCGCCCCCGACGGCGCCGTGGGCGCGCAGCAGCAGTGCCATCGACGCCTCGACCTTCTCGGCCTTGGTCTGTCCGGCCTCGCGCATGAGGTGGCCCTCGTAGCCCATGACCCCTCGCACGCCGAGCCCCTTGGATCGGGCGAGGTCGGCGAGGCGGCCGGCATCCTCCGGTTCGCAGCCGCAGCGGGGGAGCCCGACGTTCACGTCGATGAGCACCTCCTGCACACCGCCCGCGGCCGCGGCCTCGACGGTCTCCGGCGAGTCGACGGCGACGGTGATGCGAGCCGCGCCCGCGGCTGCGACCGCGCCGAGGCGCGTGCAGTCGAGCACCTCGTTCGCCAGCAGCAGGTCGTCGCCGAGCCCCGCCGCGGCCATGCCCTCCATCTCCTTGACGGTGGCGCAGCAGAAGGTGCGGTGACCGGCCTCGGCCAGGCGTGCAGCCAGCGCGGTGGACTTGAACGCCTTCACGTGCGGGCGCAGGCGCGGCCCCGGCAGCGCCTTGGCCATCGTCGCGACGTTGTGGTCGAACGCATGCACGTCGACGAGGAGCGCTGGCGTCTGCAGCTCGGTGACCTTCACGGCATCGGAGGTTGGCACACCCGGCAGGCCCACGTGCGCCTGCCGCCCAGCGGCAGTACCTCGAGCACCTCGCCGCACCGGATGCAGCCCTCCTGGTGGTAGGCGTAGGTCGCCTCCTCCCGGCGGATGCGCGCCAGCGGCTTGCCGATCTCGGCCGGGTCGACGGTGACGATGCGGTTCCGCTTGAATCCGAGCTCGAGCTGGGCCTTGGCCTGGTGCCACAGCCGCCAGGCCTCGTCCTCGGACAGGTCGCAGCCGCGGCGCGAGGGGTGGATGCCCTCGAGGTACAGGATCTCGGCCCTGAACACGTTGCCGATGCCCGCGATCACGGTCTGGTCGAGCAGCAGCGTGCCGATGGGTGCGCGGCTGCGGCGCACCTTGTCGACGAAGCGCTGCAGGTCGGCGTCCTTGCGCAGCGGGTCCGGGCCGAGCTTGGCGACGATCGCGTCCCGCTCATCGGGCGTGATGAGCGCGCACCGGTTCGGTCCTGACAGGTCCCATGCCGCCGTCGCACCGATCAACCGCAACCGGATCAGTCCGCGCGGCGATTCGGGCGGCACGGGCTGGCGGCGGAACTTGCCGATCAGCCCGAGGTGGATGTGGAGGATCTCGCCGCCGTCCCAGTGGTGGAACAGATACTTGCCGAACGCCTCGACGCCCTCGAGGACGCGCCCGTCCAGAAGCGCGGCGCCCTCGGTGAACCGACCCTGCGGTGAGGACGCCGCGACCGGTCCGCCAGCGAGGTCGCGGCGCTGGTCCCG
>CAYSAC010000367.1:2518-3699 GCA_964428815.1 uncultured Acidimicrobiaceae bacterium
GTCACGGTCGAGTGGTACCGATGAGTTCGGCGGCGCCGATCCGTCGTAGCCAGCAACATGCGTTCGTATCTCTCGGAAGGAGCCTCTCGTGCCCAAGCGTGACTCAGCCCCCATCGGTGCGCCCTGTTGGGTGGACCTCTTCACCTCGGATCCGGACAGGAGCCGCGCGTTCTACGGCGAGCTGTTCGGCTGGACGTCCGAGGAGGCCGGCGAGGAGTACGGCGGCTACATCAACTTCTCGAAGGACAGTCAGGGCGTCGCCGGTTGCATGAAGAACGACGGTGCGTCCGCCATGCCAGATGTCTGGTCGATCTATCTGGCGGTGGACGATGCCGTGAAGACCGCTGAAGCGGCGGAGGCCAACGGCGGCCAGGTGATCGCGCCTGCCATGCAGGTGATGGAGCTCGGCAGCATGGCCGTGGTCACCGACGCTGGTGGCGCGGCGATTGGCGCCTGGCAGCCCGGCCTCCACAAGGGCTTCGACGTCTATGGCGGACCGGGCACGCCCACCTGGTTCGAGCTGCACACGCGCGACTACGCGGCAACGGTCGACTTCTACAAGGCCGTGTTCGCATGGGACGCCTACGTCATGAGCGACACACCCGAGTTCCGGTACACGACGCTGGGCGAAGGCGATCGTCGGGTCCACGTACAAGTCGTCGCTGCTGCGCGTGCGGTTGATCAAGGAGGGCCTACGAGAACCGAAATGTGAGCATTGCGGGCTGTCGGAGTGGAACGGTGCGCTGCTGCCGTTGATGCTCGACCACATCAACGGGGATCACACGGACAACCGACTCGAGAACCTCCGTATCCTGTGTCCCAACTGTCACGCACTCACCCCGACCTGGTGCGCGCGCACGCCGGCGTAGTCCAATCGGCAGAGACCCGGGTTTTAGGAACCCGTCAGTGTGGGTTCGAATCCCACCGCCGGCACGATCGATCCCCGGACCGTCGGAACGCCACCGCGGCGCCGCTAGCCTCAGCATCCATGCCGCCCGACCTGTTCGTCCCCACCGCCCAGAACACGATGATGGGCAACCCTGCGCTCGAGATCTTCAACCGGCTGCTCCGCGACCGCATCGTGATGCTCGGCACGGAGGTCAGTGACGACATCGCCAACCTGCTGTGCGCGCAGATGCTCTTCCTCGAGGGCGAGGACGACACCAAGGACATCTGGCTCT
>CAYSAC010000368.1:0-3684 GCA_964428815.1 uncultured Acidimicrobiaceae bacterium
GCCCCCGCACGCCGCGCCCATCGACGACCGCGCCGTCCGCCGGTAGCACGACACCGACCGCTGCCGCGCCCGCTCCCGCACCCAAGCCCAAGCCCAAGCCAGAGGCCCAGCGGGTCGCGACGGTCCTCGCCGCCCTCCGCACCATCGCGGGGTGAGCCCGCCAGACTGACCCGATGCCCTCCGCCGCCGCGATCGAGACCGTGGACCTGACGCGGAGCTTCTCGAGCGGTCTGGCGCTCGACGGGCTCACGCTGTCGGTCGCGCCCGGGGAGGTGCTGGCGCTGCTCGGACCGAACGGCGCGGGGAAGACGACGACGGTCCGGTTGCTGAACGGCGTGCTCAACCCCGACCGCGGGCGGTGCACCGTGCTCGGGCTCGACCCGGTCACCGACGGCAACGAGCTGCGGCGACTGACGGGCGTGCTGACCGAGCACGCGGGTCTCGACGAGCGGCTGACGGCGCGAGAGAACTTGGTCATCACCGGCCGCATCCGCGGCATGGGCGCCGCCGCCGCCGGCGCGCGCGCCGATGAGATGCTCGAGCGCTTCGAGATGGCGGACCGGTCCTCCGATCTCGTGCAGGGTTTCTCCACCGGTCAGCGCAAGCGCCTCGCGCTGGCGCGGGCGCTGCTCCACGACCCCGAGGTGCTCTTCCTCGACGAGCCGACGTCCGGCCTCGACCCCGCAGCCACCCGCGATGTCATCGAGCTCATCGGCTCTCTGGCGACCGAGCACGGCCGGACGATCGTGCTGTGCACCCACTTCCTCGGCGAGGCCGGCCGGCTCGCCCACCGGATGGCCGTGCTGCACCGCGGCCGGCTCCACGCCGTCGGCCGGCCGGACGAGATCGCCGCCGACCTGTGGTCCGGGCTCGAGGTCGACCTCGACATCGGTGGACCGGCGGACGAGGCGGTGCTCGGCGCGCTGCGCTCGCATCAGGGCGTGCTCGACGCCACGCCCGCACCCGCGGGCGCGCTGCTCCGTGTCGCAGAGCGCGAGGTCCTGCCCCGGCTGGTCGCGCTGCTCGTGGAGCGCGGCGTCCCGGTGTACGGATCCACGCCGCGACCGCCGACGCTCGAGGACGTGTACTTCGCGGTCGAAGCGCGGATCGCATCCGGTGAGCTCACGGGGAGTGTGCCCTGATGGCGGCCGACTGGGTCGCCATCCGGGCGGTGATGGCAAAGGACCTCGCCGCGGTCCGCCGGTCGAAGGCCGTCGTCTACCCGATGCTCCTCGTGCCCACCCTGCTGCTCGTCGTGCTGCCGCTCGTCATCGGCCTCGCGGCGCGGTCGCCAGAGAACGTCGACATCAACCGCTTCCTCGGCTCGGTGCCAGGGGACGTGGCCAGACCCATCCTCGACCTGCCGCAGCGAGAGCAGCTCATCGTGCTCGTCAACGGCTACCTGCTCGCGCCCCTGTTCCTCATCGTGCCGATCATGGTCTCCGCTGTGCTCGCCGCCGACGCGTTCGCCGGTGAGAAGGAGCGCAAGACGCTCGAGTCGCTGCTGCACCTGCCGATCTCCGACCGCGACCTGTTCATCGCCAAGTTCCTGACCGCGTTCGTGCCCGCGATCGCGGTGTCATGGTTCGGCTTCCTGCTGTTCGCCATCGTGTCGAACGGGGTCGCGTGGCCGGTGTTGCACCGCATCTTCATCCCGACCTCGCTGTGGCTGGTCGTCATCTTCTGGGTCGCGCCCGCGGTCGCGATGCTCGGGCTCGCGGTGATGGTGCGCGTCTCCGCTCGGGCCAAGACGACGCAGGAGGCGAACCAGCTCGGTGGCGCGGTGATCCTGCCGCTCATCTTCCTCGCCGTCGGCCAGGCGACCGGACTGCTGCTCGTGGACCTGCCGATCGCACTTGCCATCGGCGGCGTCGTGTGGGTGGTCGCGCTCGCGCTGCTGCGGGGCGGCGCGCGCCGGTTCACGCGCGACGAGCTCGCCCGCCGCGTCTAGATCCGTTCTTGCGTCACTTCGTCGGGCGGATTCAAGCGGTCGTCGCAACAAGCCCGCGCCCGAGGGTTCGGGGCACCAGACCACCCTTTCGGTGCGTGGATGCCCCCAACCTCCGACGGTCGCCGCGTCCAACCCGTCTCGATGGCCGGCGGTGTTGCGCGGACCCTCTGAGACCGCCTCGTGAAGACCGCTACGAAACGACGCAAGAATCGAGACCGACCTTCGAGACCAGCGACCTCATGCCCATCAGTCGTCGGGCAGCACGCTGAGCGTGTGCCCACACCCACTGCAGTACGCGACAACGAAGACGCGGTCGACCGGGCCGACCGTCGGGATGACGTCAGCCGCGAGGTTCCCCGCGAGCGCGGCACCGCAGCTCGGGCACTCCGGCGACGCGAGTGCGCCCGTGATCGCGGCGTCGTCGATCTCCGTCGCCGTCTCGCTCGTGTCGACCGGCACGGGGGACACATAGGCGAGGAGCAGCTCGAGCACCGTCCGGCGAACGATGTCGGCGGTCACGCCACGCTCGCGGAGGATCTTCACCGCGAGCGACCCGTCGTCCTCCACCAAGCCCGCTAGGAGGTGCTCGGTGCCGATGTAGTTGTGGCCCCACTTGAGGGCTTGCTTCAGCCCTCCTTCCATGACCTGTTTCGCTCGCGGTGTGAACGGGAGCATGTTGGTAACCGCTCCGGGCCCGTCGCCGACGTCGGCGGCGACGACCGCGGCTCGAACGTCGTCCGCCTCGACGCCGAGCTGCCCGAGCGCCTTGGCTGCGATGCCGTCGCCGTGCAGGAGACCGAGGAGGATGTGCTCGGTGCCGATGTAGTTGTGACGGAGGAGCCGCGCCTCCTCCTGCGCGTGCACGACCACGTGTCGGGCTCGGTCGGTGAAGCGCTCGAACATCAGGCCTCCTGGAGCTGTCGAGGATCTCTGGCGGGCCGGGCGAGCAGGCGGCCGCAACCGCCGCAATGCGGGGTGAGGACTCGCGCGACAAGCACGACGGTGAGGCACTCGCGCAGCGGCATGCCGCAGCCGGGACAGCGCGGTCCCGAGGCGGCCGGCGCGGGGGCGAGCCGCGCGAGGAACCACGCGCGCAGCCCGTCGGAGTCTCCGGCTGCGAGCGCGGCGAGCCTGGCCGTGACCTCCTCCTCGGGTTCGAGGTCGAGGACATGGCCGTTCAAACGAGCGACCAGCGCCGCCGCGCTCACCGCGACGGCGCGGTTGCGTCGCGCGAAGGGCGCACCGCAGACGAGCCCGAGCGTGAGGAACTCGAGCGTGCAGGGCAGATCACCGAATTGCCAACCGACGACCGTGTCGAGCTCGGTGGCGTCACCGGCGCAGAGCGCGTCGCCGATGGCGCGGAGCTCGTCCTCAGTGAGACGGCGCACCTACTCGTCACCCAACAGGTCGAGCAGCCGCTGGTGCTGTCGGAGCGTTGCTTCGAGCTTCGCCTTGAACTCGGGGTCGTGGCGGCGGCGCTCGACGTGGTCGGCGACGGCCTGGCGCACGACCTCGGCGATGGCTTCGCCCTCGACGGCTGCGACTGCGGCGAGCCGTTCGTGCAGCTCGCCAGGGAGGCGCAACGTCATCGCCTTCGTCTCCTCGGACTCGGTCATGCCACCGTGATACCGCGGTATCGCCGGGCTGTCAACGGGCGAGGAAGACGAACTGCAGCAGCGCGGCGCCGAGGATCAGCGCGAGCAGGACCGCCATGACGATCGTGGTGCCGGGTC
>CAYSAC010000369.1:0-3629 GCA_964428815.1 uncultured Acidimicrobiaceae bacterium
CCCTCGAGGACGAGGAGCTCGAGATCATGGAGCTGGCCGAGCCGGTCGACGCCGAGCACGAGCAGCTGACGGCCGAGCGCGAGCGCCTCGATGCCGAGAGCAACCGCCTGATCGCTGCCATCGCCGAAGCCGAGTCCGCGATCGAGGTCGACCTGGGAGCCGAGCAGGCCGGTCGGCAGGAGGCAGCGGAGGGCATCGGAGCGGACCTGCTCGGCGAGTACGAGGGGTTGCGCCGGCGCCTCGGTGGCATCGCGGTCGCGCCACTGGTCGGCAGCAGCTGCGGCGGCTGCCACCTCACGCTCTCGGCGGTGGAGGTCGATCGCATCAAGAAGCTGGATGCCGACGAGCCTGCGCACTGCGAGGAGTGCGGGCGCCTGCTCGTGCGCTCATAGGAAGCGTGCTGCTCTGGTTCGCGGGCTTCGGCGTCCTGCTGGTGTGGGCGGTGTTCAAGAGCCCTCTCGTCGACTACCGGATGGTGGTGCTCGGCTCGGTCCTACCCGTCGTCGAGGTCGCGCTCGGTGGTCCGCGCCTGCTGCACAGCCTGATTGGGCCGGTCTGCCTGCTCGCCGTCGTCATGGCGGCGACGGTCCGCCGCCGCCTGTTGCGGCGCCAGTTGCTCGGCATCCCGATCGGCATGTTCATGCACCTCGTGCTCGACGGCGCGTGGGCCGACACCTCGGCGTTCTGGTGGCCCTTCGCCGGGACCGCGTGGAGCGACGCCAAGCTTCCTGAGATCGGACGCGGCGGCTTCGGGTTCGTGCTCGAGGTCGCTGGTGCGATCGCGCTGTGGTGGTGCTGGCGGCGGTTCCGCCTCGACGAGCCAGACCGGCGGGCGCGCTTTGTGCGGACGGGCCACATCGGTCGAGACGTGGCCGCGTGATCATCGTCGTCCGGCACGGCCGCACCGATGCCAACGCGTCCGGGTTGCTGCTCGGCCGTCTCGACCCGCCGCTCGATCCCGAGGGCGTCCGCCAGGCCGAGTGCCTCGCCTCGGTGATCGCCGCGGCGGCGCGGACCGTGTCGAGCCCGTTGCGTCGGGCCCGGCAGACCGCAGACGCGCTCGGCCTGCCCGTGACGATCGACGAGCGCTGGATCGAGATCGACTACGGCGCACTCGACGGGACGCCGCTGGTTGACGTGGCTCCCGAGGTCTGGTCGACCTGGCGGGCCGACCCGGCATGGGCGCCAGAGGGCGGCGAGTCGCTGACGAGCATGGGTGAGCGCGTCCGGGAGGCCTGCCTCGAGTTGGCAGACGAGGCCGCAACGCGCGACGTGGTGGTGGTCACCCACGTGTCACCGGTGAAGGCGGCCGCCGGGTGGGCGCTGGGTGTCGGCGACGAGGTCGCGTGGCGGATGTACGTGGCTCCGGCGTCGATCACCCGGATCGGCGTCGACCGGCGCGGGCCCGTCCTGCGCAGCTTCAACGAGACCGCGCACCTCGCTGCCGCGGCCCCTCAGCGCACGTAGGGAAGCCCGGCGACCGCGATCGGGATGCCGCGCGCCAGGTTCCCGAGCACCTGCTCGACCTCGTCGCCGGGCAGGTTGACATCAGCGCGCGCCGCCGCGCCACTCGCCTGGCGATGAACTCCCTCGACTGGTGCCACATCGTGGTCAACGGTTCGCGGCGGCCGGCGTTGAGCAAGATGAGCCTGCTGACCCAGCCCGACCTGTCCGGTTTGGGCTGGCGTGGACTACCTGGTGTCGCTGAGGCGGGCGAACTTCGGGGGCCGCTTCTCGAGGAAGGACGCCACCCCCTCGGCGAAGTCGGGACGGCTGAAGCTCTCGACCATCAGCGCCTGGGACTCCCGTTCGGCCGGACCCAGGCCGGCGTAGAGCTGCTGGTACACCTGGCGCTTCATCACCGCGAGCGACGCGGGTGAGCATCGCTCCGCCAGACCGACGATGTAGTCGGTTGCCGCGGGCAGGACCTCGTCCAGGGGCAGCGCGCGGTTGACGATGCCGAGCTCGACCGCCTCTCGTCCAGTGACCTTGCGCGACGAGTAGAGGAGGTCGAGCGCGACCGCTGGTCCCGCGAGCCGCGGCAGCAGCCAGCTGAGGCCCCACTCCGCGATGAGGCCACGTTCCGCGAAGGCGGTTGTCAGCACCGCGTCCTCGGCCATGAAGCGGAGGTCGCAGCACAGCGCGATGGGAACCGCCATGCCCGCGACCGCGCCGTTGATCGCGGCGATGATGGGCTTCGGCACGGACAACAGGTAGGTGTAGGTGCTGCGGAGGTCCTCGCCCCAGCTCTCCTCGCCGGGCAGCGGGACGTCAGCGCCCCTCGCGCCTGCGCCCGCCCCACTGGACAGGCCCTGCAGCACCTTGAGATCGGCACCGGCGCAGAAGCCGCGCCCCGCGCCGGTCAGCACGATGCCGACCACCGCCGGATCTCTCGCCGCTCGGCCTACGGCGTCGCGGACCTCCAGCTCCATCGAGGGCGTCCACGCGTTGAGCGCTCGCGGTCGGTTCAGGGTGATGGTGGCGACCGGATCGTCCACCTCGTAGAGGATCTCGTCGTACACCGGGCAAGTGTCGCGTAGCACGAGGCGAATGTGGTCAAGAAGGTGGGCTCAGGACGCCATCTTCTTCGGGAGGTTCGAGGATCGCTGCTGCGCGTCAGGCGTCGCGAGCAAGCCGGACGCCGCTGAACGCCCAGCGTGCGTGGGGCGGGAAGAAGTTGCGGTACGTGCGCCGGGCGTGGCCCGGCGGCGTGGCCACGCACCCGCCGCGCAGCACGTGCTGGTTCACCATGAACTTGCCGTTGTACTCACCGACCGCGCCGGCAGCCGGCCGGAAGCCCGGGTAGGCGGTGTACGGGCTCGCTGTCCACTGCCACGCAGCCTGGTACCAGCTGCTGGCCGTCGGCGCGTCCGGCTCGGGCGCGAGCACCTCCCACTCCGCCTCGAGCGGCAGCCTGGCGCCGGCCCATCGCGCGAAGGCGTCTGCCTCGTACCAGCTGACGTGAGTGACCGGTGCCGAAGGGTCGACCGGGAGGAGCCCGTCCAGGGTGAAGACCTTCCAACCACCGTCGTTGGATGACCAGTACTCGGGGCCTTCCCACCCGCTCGAGTCGACCGTCGCCCATCCATCGGACATCCACAGCTCCGGCCGGCGGTAGCCGTCGTCGTCGATGAAGGCTTGCCAGTCGCCGTTGGTGACGACGGCGGCGGCCAGCTCGAACGGTTGCAGGAGCACCTCGTGCCGAGGACCTTCGTTGTCGAACGCGAACCCGTCGCCGCCATGGCCGACCTCGGCCACGCCACCCGGGTGAGCCAGCCAACCCTCGGTGCCGTCGCGGGCGCTTGGCTCCCAGGGCAGCGGCCCGTACGCGGGGAGGAGCGGATTGCAGGACAGGACGTGCTTGATGTCCATCACGAGCAGCTCCTGATGCTGCTGCTCGTGATGCAGTCCGAGCTCGATCAGCGCGTACACGCTCGTCGGGACGCCGCAGTACAGGAAGTCGGTGAGGTCGCGGTCGACGTGTTGGCGGTACCGGGCGATGTCCTCGATGCCTGGCCGGGTCACGAGACCACGCTCCGGCCGTGCGTGGCGCGGACCGACACCTTCGTAGTAGGAGTTGAAGAGGTACGCGTAGTCCTCGTCGAAGGCGACGTAGCCGGGAGCGAACC
>CAYSAC010000370.1:0-3587 GCA_964428815.1 uncultured Acidimicrobiaceae bacterium
GGGACGTACGGCTCGTCGGTGCTCGAGCACATCGGCATCGAGAACGTGTTCGCGGGGGCAGCTGAGCGCTACCCAGAGGTCACGCTGGCGGAGGCGAAGGCGGCTGCGCCTGATGTCGTTCTCGGACCGTCCGAGCCCTATCCGTTCGGTGAGCGGCACCGCGCCGAGCTCGCCGCCGTCGCGCCCGTCGTCGTGCTCGTCGACGGGCAGGACCTCTTCTGGTGGGGCATCCGAACGCCGGCAGCCATCGATCGGCTGCGGATCGCGCTGGCCGGCTGAGTTTCGCGGCACGATCGGTCGGGAACCGCCGCCGCACATCCCGACACGGAGGCACCAATGCTCGGCTTCATCCTGTTCCTGGTCATCATCGGCCTCATCGCCGGCTTCGTCGCACGGGCCATCGTGCCCGGTCGCGATCACATGACCGTCGGCCAGACGATGCTGCTCGGCATCGTCGGCTCGTTCGTCGGCGGCTTCCTCGGCTACCTGCTCTTCGGTACTGACTTCGGGGACGGCGCCTTCCAGGCGTCCGGGCTCATCGGATCGATCGTCGGCGCGGTCATCGCGCTGCTGGTGTACCGGCAGATGAACACCGGCCGCGGCGTCCTGCGTTAGAGCAGCCGGGCCCCGGCGGCGGCGCGCACCCGCCAGCCGTCGACCGGGGCACCCGGCACCGCGAGCACGACCACGCATCCCCCGAAGCCGGCGCCCGTCAGACGGGCGCCGTACACGTCCTCCCGCTGGTTCAGCCCGGCCACGAGGTCGTCGAGCACGGGCGTCGAGACCTCGAAGTCGTCGCGCAGGCTGGCGTGGCTCTCCACCATCAGCTGGCCCGCTCTCGCTAGATCTCCCGCGCCGAGGGCGACGATGAACGCGTCCACCCGCGCGCACTCGGTCACGACGTGGCGAGCGCGCCGGCGCACGACGGGATCGTCGATCCGCTCGACATCGTCGAGCGACGCGGAGCGCAGCGGCCCCACGAGCCGTTCGGCTGCTTCGCACTGGGCGCGTCGCTCGGCGTAGGCCGAGCCCGCGAGCTCGCGCTGCTGGCCGCTGTCCACCACGACGACGTCGACGCCATCCGGCAGCGGCACTGGCGTGATCTCGAGGGTGTGGCAGTCGATCCGCAGCGCCGATCCGTCCGCACCGGCGACCGACGCGAGCTGGTCCATGATCCCGCAGGGCACGCCCGACGCCCGCTGCTCGGCGCGCTGGCACAGCTGCGCGAGCTCCAGCGCGGTGCCGCCGGCACCGAGCGCGAGCGCGACAGCGACCTCGAGCGCAGCGCTGGACGACAGGCCGCCACCGATCGGCAGCGTCGTGCTGACCTCGCCGGTGAACCCGACGCGCGGGCGGACCTCGGCGACGACCCCGGCGACGTAGCGGGCCCACGCCGGCTCGACGGTGCTCGGATCGGCGATGTCGAGGGGCACGACCGCCGCGCCGGCCTTGTCGGACGACCGCAGCACGACCTGGCCGCCGCCGCGCTCGCCCGCGACGGTCGTACCGAGGTCGATCGCCATGGGGAGGACGAGCCCGCCCGTGTAGTCGGTGTGATCACCGATGAGGTTGACCCGCCCAGGCGCCCACGCCTCGATCACACCACTAGCGCAGCGCGGCGATCGCGTCGGCAGCGCGGTCGAGGCCGCCACGGTCCCACGGCGCGCGCAGCGCGATGTTGACCTGGTCGGCGCCCGCCGCCACGTACTCGCCGATGCGGTCGACGAGCTGCTGACCCTCGCCCATCAGGACACCGGGCCTGACGAACTCAGCCAAGTTGGCGAACTGCGACTTGAGCGACGCCTCGTCCTGGCAGAGCCCGACGTTGATCGCGCACCGGATGTCGGCGACGTCGCGCCCCGCGGCCGCGGCGTGGCCGGCGAGCACCTCGCGCTTGCGAGCCAGCTCGGACGGCGGGATGAACGGCACGTTCCAACCGTCGGCCCACCGACCGGCGATCTTCAGCGTGCGCTTCTCGCCACCGCCGCCGATCCAGATCGGCAGCTTCGCCTGGACGGGCTTGGGCTGGCACCGCGCAGCCGACAGGGTGAAGTGGCGACCCTCGAAGTCGGTGACGTCCTGGCGCAGCAGCCCCTGGATGCACGCGACGGACTCCTCGAGGATGTCGAGTCGCTCACCCGCGCCGGGAAACGGGATGCCGTAGGCCTGGTACTCGTTGATGGCCCAGCCCGCGCCCAGCCCGAGTTCGGCGCGGCCGCCGCTCAGGTGGTCGATCGTGGCGATGGCGTTGGCGAGGACCGCGGGGTGGCGGTAGCCGGCGCAGTAGACGAGCGAGCCGACGCGGACGCGCTTTGTCGCGCAGGCGAGCGCGGCGTGGCTGGCGACGGCCTCGTGGCACTCGAAGCCGCCGAGGTCGGCCGAGTAGAAGTGGTCCCAGATCGAGATCCAGTCGAACCCGAGGTCCTCGATCCGCGCCCACAGGTCGCGCAGCTCCTGCACGGTGGTGTTCTGCAGGCCCGTGTGCACGCCGAAGACGGTCGCCATGGCGGCGACGCTAACCCCATCTGCCGCTCTTGACCGCGTGGTCAAGTCCTGGCCAGGATGGCGGGATGCCCAACGCAGCGGCCAACGGAATCGAGATCTTCTACGACACCTTCGGACAGCCCGACGACGTCCCGCTGCTGCTCATCATGGGCTTGGGCGGTCAGATGATCGCCTGGGACGAGCCCTTCTGCCAGGGTCTCGCCGACCGCGGGTTCCACGTCGTGCGCTTCGACAACCGCGACGTTGGCCTGTCGACCAAGATCGAGGGCCTACCTCACACCGACCTGCTGACCACGCTCATGCGGGCCGCCCAGGGCGAGCCCATCGAGGCGCCCTACCTGCTGACGGACATGGCCGCCGACGCGGTCGGGCTCCTCGACGAGCTCGGCATCGCCGCGGCGCACATCGTCGGCGTGTCGATGGGCGGGATGATCGCCCAGACCGTCGCCATCGAGCACCCGGCGCGGGTGCTCAGCCTGACCTCGATCATGTCGACCACCGGCGAGCGCGAGGTGGGCCAGGCCACACCCGAGGCGGTGCAGCAGCTGCTGACGCCGCGCCCCACGGACCGCGAGCAGGCGATCGCGTTCGGCGTGGAGAGCCAGAGGGTGATCGGCAGCCCCGACCACTTCGACGAGGAGCGGGCGCGCCAGCGGTCGACGGCGTTCTACGACCGGTCGTTCTGCCCGGCCGGCTTCGCCCGCCAGCTGATCGCGGTCACAGCATCCGGGTCCCGCGCCGACGCGCTGAGGAAGCTCGACGTGCCGACGCTCGTCATCCACGGCGATGTCGACCCGCTCGTGACGCCGAGCGGTGGCGAGCGGACCGCAGCGCTCGTGCCTGGCGCGGAGCTGCTCGTCCTCGAGGGGATGGGGCACGACCTGCCGCCGTCCTTCTGGCCGCAGATCATTGACGCCATCACCACCCACGCCGCCAAGGCCGCGGCGAACTCCTAGGAGAAGCGCAATGGCAGGACCGCTCGCCGGTGTGAAGGTCATCGAGATCGCGGGCATCGGCCCCGGTCCCTTCTGCGCCATGATGCTCGCCGACATGGGCGCGGACGTGATCCGCGTCGACCGCTC
>CAYSAC010000371.1:0-3586 GCA_964428815.1 uncultured Acidimicrobiaceae bacterium
GAACCTTTCTCGACCAATTTCGCCAGCGTGCCGGCGCGCCCACACTCCGTGGCGAGTCGCGCTAGGAAGATGCCATGCCCGTCCCGCTCGACATCCCCGAGCTCGTCCGGCAGCGTGCGATGTCGAACGGTGTCGTCGGGCGGCGCTGGCTCGAGGACCTGCCCGAGGTCGTCGCCGCTTTGGCCGATCGGTGGAGCCTCAAGATCGGAGAGTCCTACCGAGGCGGGACGGCAGCGCTTGTCGTCACTGCCGCCGACCAATCGGGGCGGAGCTGTGTTCTGAAGGTGGCGATGCCGCTCGAGATGGAGCCGGACGGCTCCTTCGCCAGAAGCGTGCTTGCTCACCAGCTTGCAGGGGGCCGCGGCTGTGCTGAGCTCCTCGAGCACGACGAGGCGACGCCGGCGATGTTGCTCGAGCGTCTCGGACCGAATCTCGACGATCTCGGGATGTCGGTTCCACAGATCCTCGAGACGATCGCGACGACCATGCGCTCGTTCTGGCGGCCGATGGCCGAGAGCTGCGGCCTTCCGACCGGGGCCGAGAAGGCAACCTGGCTCGCCAACTACATCACGACGTCGTGGGACGAGCTGGGCCGGCCCTGCAGGCGCGAGGTTGTCGACCGGGCGGTTGCGTACTGCGACGAGCGCGCGGCGGCGTTCGATCCGTCGCAAGCAGTACTGGTGCATGGCGACGCCCACGGCTGGAACACCCTCGACGCCGGCGAGGGCACGTTCAAGTTCGTTGACCCCGAGGGTCTGTTGTCCGAGCGTGCGCACGATCTCGGCGTGCCGATGCGGGAGTACAACCTCCCTCTTCTCGCCGGCGCCACTCTTCGCATGGTTCGAGAGCGCGCGGAGACGCTGGCGCTGAAGTGTGAGGTCGACCCAGAGGCTGTGTGGCAGTGGGGCTTCATCGAGCGAGTGTCGACGGGCCTCGCCAACACACGCGAGTTCGAAGGCAACGAAGGCATGTCGTTCCTCGAAGTCGCCGCGCGCTGCCTCTGAGCCGCGCTAGGACAGGCTGAAGTCGACGACCTGCTCGAGCTCAGCGAGCGCGACGGCTGGGTCGATCACCTTGATGGTCGTCATCCCCATCGCCTTGGCCGGCTTGAGGTTGATCCCGAGGTCATCCAGGAACACGACCTCGCTCGGCTCGACGCCTGCGAGCGCGCAGGCCATCTCGTAGAACCGCGGGTCAGGCTTGCGCACGCCGACCTTGCTCGACTCGATGACGTGGTGGAACAGCGCTATGACCTCGGCCATCTCGCCCTCGCGGTCGACATGACCGCCACCGGTCACGAAGTTGTTCGTGAGCATCGCGGTCACGAGCCGCTCGCGACAGCGGCGGACCGCCTGAACCATCGCTGGGCGCAGCTCACCCGAGAGCAGCACGAGGATGTGCTGCGCGTCGACCTCGTGGCCGGCGGCGCTCGCCTCGGCTTCGAACAGCGAGCAGAACTTCTCGATCGAGACCTCTGATCGCTCGAGCTTGGCCCATGCGTTGGTGTCCGGGTTGGTGGCGTTGAGGGACCGGATCGTGCCCTCGGGCAGCCCGTTGTCGGACTCATAGCGTGCGAAGGCGTCGAAGGGGCTCGACAGGATGACCCCGCCGAAGTCGAAGAACGCGGCGCGGATGGGCACGGCGGCGCATCGTAGGGTGGCCCGATGGCGGTGACCATGTGAGCGAGCAGTCGCAAGGGCCCGGTTGGTGGCTCGCGTCCGACGGGCGGTGGTACCCGCCGGAGCAAGCGCCGGGTGCGGCTGAGCAGCCGCAGTCGCCG
The DNA here is from genome assembly GCA_964428815.1 of uncultured Acidimicrobiaceae bacterium. GTDB lineage: Bacteria > Actinomycetota > Acidimicrobiia > Acidimicrobiales > CAYSAC01 > CAYSAC01. The sequence continues at coordinate 1,781 of CAYSAC010000371.1, forward strand.
GAGACAGGATCCGGCCCCGAGGTCCCCGGCTTCCGACGGACCGCAACCGGCTGGGAGCCGATCGAAACGCAACCGGCACGCGACTGGCAGAGCGTGCCGTCCGAGCAGCCGCCCGGCTACTCCTGGGCGAGCGCGCCGCCGCCGGCGCCGACGAGTCAGGGGATGTCGACGGGTGCCAAGGTCGCGATCGCTGCGGTCTGCGGCGTCGTGCTGCTCTTCGTGGTGTTGATCGCGGCGGTCACGCTGCTCGGTTCGAACGCGGAGTCGAGGTTCGAGGAAGTAGGTGGACGGATCGACTTCGGAACGACCACCGTGCCAGCGCCGCCGTTCATCGCGCCGGAGGGCTACATCGCCTTCAACGACCCCGAGGGTGAGTTCTCCATGCACCTCGCGCCCGGGTGGGTCGGTGCGCAGCTGCGCGGCGACCGGGAAGGCCTCGGCCGGCGCGTGGTGCCGAACGACCCAGCGATCGCGGAGGCGATCGACACCGCCGTGGCCTCCTTCCCGTCGGAGATCGTGCTCTTCGCTCTCGACATCGGGGATGTCGGTGGCGACCTCTACACGAGCAACCTCAACGTGCTCTCGACCCCACGCCTCGGCGTGTCGCTCGATGAGCTCGAGGCGACGATTCCCGACGAGCTCGCGTCGGTTGGCGGGACGAACGTCGTGATCACCTCCACCCAGCTGTCGACAGGGGAGGGACTGCGCACCTCGTTCTCCTTCGAACCAGATGGTGAGCTCGGCGGCGTCGCCGGGTTGCAGTACATCGCCGTCACCGAGGACACGGTCTGGGTCCTGTCCTTCGCGAGCGACAACATCGCCGGCCTCGCTGAGCGATTCGACGTCATGGCGAGGAGCTTCGTCCAGCTCTGACCGACCGACGTACCTAGCCGAGCAGGTCCGCGGCGAGCGCGCCCCACATCTCGGTCGACAGCCGCAGCGATTCCACGTCGACCCTCTCGTCGTCGCCGTGGAACATCGTCCCGTAGTCCTCGAACGACAGGTTGGTGCTGAACAGCCCGAACCCGTACGAGGGGATGCCGAGCCGCCGGAAGAACCGCGCATCGGTCGCGCCGACGGTCATGTACGGCACGACGCGGCTGCCTTCGTAGAACTTCGAGGTCACGCGTGAGATCGCGTCCCACAGCGGCGTCTGGATCGGGGACGCGGTCGATGGGTCATCGTCGCCGCCGATGATCTCGACCTTGTCGACGAGGTCGCCAAGAGCCTCTTTGAGGATGGCGATGACATCGGCACCGGTCTGGCCGGGCAGCGTGCGGATGTCGAGGTCGAGGTCGACGCGGTCCGGGATCACGTTGATCTTCGTTCCGCCATTCACCATCGTCGGGGCGATCGTCGTGTGGGTGCATGCGTGGAACTGCCGTGCCATCGCGTCGGGCAGCGCATCGCACGCGTCCATGAACGTCTCAGGGTCGAGCAACGGGCCGACGAGCTCGTCGCCGTAGTCCATCCCCTCGAGGAACATCCGCCAGATCTCGTGGATCTGAGTCTCGGGCCGGAAGCTGTCGACGCGGCGGACGACCTCGGCCGCGGTCACCAGCGCGTTGTCCGTCCGGTAGGGCTGAGACCCGTGACCAGGGGTTCCGCCCACCCGGAGCCGGCACCAGTGCGAGCCCTTCTCGGCGACGATCACCGGGAGCTTGAGGCCCGTCGGGCTCGGGATCGGGATGCCCCCGGACTCGGTGATGACATAGTCCGCACGTACGGCGTCGATCTCGTGGTCCACGAGATGCTCCGCGCCCCAGGTGCCCAGCGCCTCCTCGTCGGCGACCGCGAGGTAGATCA
>CAYSAC010000372.1:0-3582 GCA_964428815.1 uncultured Acidimicrobiaceae bacterium
CACGGCCATGATCGCGCCGGTGCCGTAGCCCATGAGCACGTAGTCAGCGATGAAGACCGGGATCGACTCGCCGTTGACGGGGTTGGTGGCGAACGCGCCGGTGAAGACGCCGGTCTTCTCCCGGGACTCGACCTGGCGCTCGACCTCGGAGCGCTGCGACGCCGCCGTCCTGTACGCCTCCAGCGCCTCGGCCGGGGTCGCGGCACCGCCTGTCCACGAGGCGGGCACGTCAGAGGGCCACTCCGCCGACAGGATCTCGTCCACGAGCGGGTGCTCCGGCGCCAGCACCATGTACGTCGCCCCGAACAGCGTGTCAGGCCGGGTGGTGAACACGGTGATCGTGGTGGAGCCGGCCGGGAAGTTGACCGAAGCCCCCTGACTGCGGCCGATCCAGTTCCGCTGCATCAGCTTCAGCGACTCCGGCCAGTCGAGCAGGTCGAGGTCGGCCAGCAGCCGGTCGGCGTAGGCGGTGATTCGCATCATCCACTGCTTCATGGGCCGGCGAAACACCGGGAAATTGCCCCGCTCGCTGCGCCCGTCGGCGGTGACCTCCTCGTTGGCCAGCACGGTGCCGAGGCCGGGACACCAGTTCACCGGGGCCTCGTGCAGGTAGACCAGCCGGTGGGCGTTGACCACCTGCCGGCGCTCGACTGCGGACAGCTCGGCGCACGGCCGCCCGAAGGGGTTGGTGCCAGGCGCCGGCTCGCGCTCGCCGGCCGCCAGCTCTGCTTCGAGGGCGTCGATCGGCCTCGCCTTGTCGGCCTCTGGGTCGTACCAGCTGTTGAAGATCTGCAGGAAGATCCACTGGGTCCAGCGGTAGAAGGCCACATCGGTCGTGGCCACGGCCCTGCGATCGTCGTGACCCAAACCCATCCTGCGCAGCTGGCGCCGGATGATCGCGATGTTCGCCTCGGTGGTGATCCGCGGGTGCTGACCGGTCTGCACTGCAAACTGCTCCGCCGGCAGTCCGAAGGCGTCGTAGCCCAGCGGGTGCAGAACGTTGCGCCCGATCATCCGGTTGTAGCGGGCGTAGACGTCGGTGCCGATGTAGCCCAGCGGGTGGCCGACGTGCAGGCCTTCGCCGCTCGGGTACGGGAACATGTCCATCACGTAGAGCTTCTGGCGGCCGGCGACCGGCTCGAAGCCGTCGCTCAGCGGGCCGACCGGGTTGGGGGCGTGGTAGGTGCCCTCGCGCTGCCAGGTGTCCTGCCAGGCCAGCTCGATCTCGTCGGCGAGCGCGGCCGTGTAGCGGTGCGGAGGGACATCGCGCTCGGCGGCGGGGGCGGGCTCGGCCATGGCGCAGACGGTAGCGGTGGGCGCGCGCGGCGCCCGAACCGGTTGTAACCCCAGGTCGCCGGGCATGGTCGTAGGCCCCGTGCTGACCCTTGTGCAACGCATCGAGGAGGCCGCCGCGCGCGGCCACGCCATCACCTTCGTCGGTGGCGACGAGCCCGTGGAGGTCTGCTGGGCCCAGCTCCACGAGGAGGCCAAGGGCATGGCCGCCGCCCTCCAGGAGCGGGGGATCGGCGCCGGCGACCACGTCGCGCTGCTCGGCCCGACATCACGCCCGCTCGTGACGGCGATCCAGGCGGTCTGGCTCTCGGGCGCCACCACGGTCGTGCTGCCCCTGCCCATGCGGCTCGGCTCGATCGAGGAGTTCGTCGCCCAGACGAGGGCCCGCATCATCCACGCCGACGTCCGGCTCGTGATCGCCGACGCCGACCTCGCGCCGTTCATGGACGCGCAGCCTGGCGATCCCGAGATGGTGCTGTTCAAGGAGCTCGAGAGCTCGAGCGATCGCTACGTCCGCCCGGACGACGACCTCGACCGGCTCGCCATCCTGCAGTTCACCAGCGGCTCGACGGCCGACCCGAAGGGCGTGATGCTCCCGCACCGCGCCGTCGGGGCGAACCTCGACGCCATCGCCGCAGCCACGGACCTCGACCCCGACGACGACGTGCTCGTGTCGTGGCTGCCGCTGTACCACGACATGGGCCTCGTCGGCCTGCTCACGCTGTCGATGACGACCGGCACCGCCTTCGTGCTCGGCGCGCCGCAGGACTTCATGGCCCGCCCGGCGTCGTGGATGGAGTGGATGTCGACCTACGGCGGCACCGCCACCGCCGGTCCCAACTTCTCCTACGTCCTCGCGACGCGGGCCCTCAACCGTGGCGAGCAGCTCGACCTCAGCCGCCTGCGCATCGCCCTCAACGGCGCCGAGCCGGTCGACCCGGCCACGGTCGAGGCGTTCATCACCGCCGGCGAGCGCCACGGGCTGCGACCCGGCGCGGTGTTCCCCGCGTTCGGCATGGCCGAGATCGCCATCGCCGGCACCTTCCCCGAGCCGATGAGTGGACTCCGCACCGACGCGGTGGACCGGCGGGTGCTCGAGACCGAGCAGTACGCAGCGCCCGTCGACCCCGCGACCGACGGTTGCCGCCGCCTCGCGATCCTCGGGCGCCCCGTGGACGGGCTCGAGATCCGCATCGTCGACCCGGTCACCGGCGACGAGCGCCGCGAGCGCGAGGTCGGCGAGCTCGAGATCCGCGGCTCGTCGGTGACGTCCGGCTACTACAAGCGGCCCGACGCGACTGCCGCGCTGTTCCGCGACGGTTGGCTGCGGACCGGCGACCTCGCGTACATCCTCGACGGCGAGATGGTCATGTGCGGCCGGCTTAAGGACATGATCATCGTCGGCGGGCGCAACGTTTTCCCCGAGGACATCGAGCGGGCGTTAGCTGACGTCGACGGCGTGCGCGCCGGCAACGTCATCGCGTTCGGCATCGACAGCGACCGGGGCAAGGAGTCGCTCGTCGTCGTCGCCGAGTCCAAGTCCGATGACACGACCGAGGTCCGGCGCTCCGTCGCCGAGCGGGTCCGCGAGGCGATCGGCCTCCCCGCGAAGGACGTCGTGCTCGTCGCCCCCGGCACCCTGCCGAAGACGTCTTCCGGCAAGCTCCAGCGGAGCCTTTGCAAGTCCCGCTACCTCGGCGCGGAACTCCAGACCGTCTAAACCCCCAGGCAACTTGCGTCCCTCAGAGACGGCGGATTCAATCGGTCGGCGCAACACCTTGCTCGGCGCTTTCCCTGCTCAGGGCACCCAACCCCGCGATGAAGGAAGTGCCCGATCGCTGGTGCCCCGAACCACCGAGCTCCGACCGGGTTCGGGGCACCACGTGCCCGAATCGGTACCCGAGATGCCCCCAACCTCTCGTCTGCCGAGCTGTTGCGTTGATCCCTTGAAGCCGCCGACCTAATAGGTACATGAGAGACGCAAGTTCGATCACTAGGCGGCCTTGAGCTGCTGCATGACCGCGTGCCAGCGGTCGGGGTCGCTCTTGTAGGGCGCGTAGAAGGACAAGCGGTCGATCACGTCGCCGTAGCGGCTGGTGATGCCAGCCGCGACCTGCTCCGGTTCTGCGATGACCGCGAAGGTGCCGAGCATCGAGTCGTCGATCAGGTTGCCCATCTGCACCCACTCGCCTTGCTTCGACAGCAGGTTGAGCTCGCCGTGCAGATCGCCCCAGCCGTGGTGCGCGAGCACGCCCTGGTACGCGGGCGTCGAGCCGTAGAACGCGATCT
>CAYSAC010000373.1:0-3569 GCA_964428815.1 uncultured Acidimicrobiaceae bacterium
GGGGATCGCCAGCGGTCGGCTGGATCGCGCGTCGGGCACCGCGGGCCTCGGCGGCCGCTCGCAGCGCCGTGAGCAGCCGGCGGGTCTCGACCTGGTGGTCGCCAGCGACGAACAACCCGCCCCGGACGCTCGGCGCCAGGGCCGGCTCCCGCCGGCGCAGCTCGCGGCCAGTGAGCCGCTCGGCGTGGAGCCCGAGCTCGGCTTGGTACGAGCGGAGCTCCTCCAGGACGGCGAGATCGTCAGTGTCACGGGCCACGGCCAGCGTGCCGCTCTCCACGTAACCGGGATCGGTCCCAGCGTCGGCGGCCAGCGCGGCAGCGAAGCCGGGCCAGCGTCGGGCGGACTCGAGGTTGAGGGCGAGCAGGGCTTCCTCGCCGTAGTGCAGCTCGGTGACAGGGGCCAGCATTCCCGCGGCCACGTGGGCCGCCGCCCGGCCGGGAGCGGGGTCGTGGACGGTCACGTCCATCCCCCGCAGCGCGCACCGCCACGCCACCGAGAGCCCGATGACCCCCGCGCCCACCACCGCGACCCTCACGATCCCACCCCGCCCGCGGCGATCGGTGAGGCCTCACCGATCGCCTCGAGGAAGGCGGTGACCGCCGCCGCCGGGTCGGGCGCTGAGTACACCGCACTCACCACGGCCACGCCCCAGGCGCCAGCGGCGAGCAGCTCTGGCACCCGTGCGACGGTCACGCCAGCGATGGCGATGACCGGCACGTCCACGGCGGAGGCGACGGCCTCGATGCCGCTCGGCCCGAGTGCCTCGGGAAGCCCGCTCTTCGTCGTGGTGGCGTAGGCCGGTCCGACCCCGAGGTAGGTGGCACCGCCGTCGACAGCCCGGCGCGCCGCCTCAGGGTCGCGGCAGGTGGCACCCAACATGCCCGCACCCAACAGTCGGCGGGCAACGGCGACCGGCAGGTCCGCGTCGCCGACATGGACACCGTCGGCCGCTACCGCCAACGCCAGGTCCACCCGGTCATTGACGACGCACATCGCCCCCGTCGCTGCGCACAGCTCCCGCAGTTGGCCGGTGTGGTGATACCGGTCGCGGTCGGTCACGTCCTTGCACCGCACCTGCACCAGGGGGGCGCCCGCAGCCAGTCCCTGCTGCGTGGCACGCACCACCTCGAGATCAGTGGTGAGAGGGGTGACGAGGTGCAGTCTCGGGACGTAAATGGCTTCCGTCTCCCTGCGTCGGCATGATCCGCTTCAGGTTCTTCCGGTCGAGGGCCGCCTCAGCCCTCCTCTCAGCCCGGTGCACCGGACTCCCGTGCGTACGTCACCGACTCTACAGGTCCGGCAACACATGACGACCCGGCCGCCGAGCACTCGTCTGGTGGTGCCCCTTCACCGGCTCACCGACCCGCTTCGCCTGACGGTGCCGGCGTGATCGCCATCGTGGTCAACGGCGAGGAGGGGTGAGGAGGCGGTCGTGAGCGACCGGACAACTTGCAGTTCGCGCCTGCGACGCAAACTGCAGCGGCAATCGGAAACGCGGGCGAGCCTCTCGAGCCGGCGGCGCGGTCGACCGCCCCGCGGGAATGTGACCACTCCGGGACTGACCAGGAACGGGGGCGGGCTTTGCTGGCGCGGGGCCCGAGGCTTGGCCGCACGGGGTCGGATCTCCTACCCGCAAACGGCCATCTTGTGCGCGACCCGTTCGATCTCCGTCTCGAGCGGCGCCGCCGCCGGCGTATTGAACAGGCCCGGGGAGCACTGCCGGGAGGAACGCAAGTTCCGTGGCGCAAGCCTGACCGTACCGGGACGCCACTGCCCAGATCGCGCAGCTGTGCAGAGCCATCCGGTAGCTGCCGTCGGCAAGCTTGTCGAAGTCGGCCAGATACCCCTCGCCGTCGAGGATCTTGGCCAGGACCGCACCTGCACCTTGGCGAGGTCCTCGATCAGCGCACGGAGATGACGAGCGTCATCGCGCTCGTCCGCGCGACCTCGCAGTTCCCGACCGATGACCAAGATCAGCTCCGGTACGTGTCGGCCCGATCAGGATCGGTCGCGCGTAGCTCGCGGGCAGCGGGCATCGCCTTGCGCGTCAAGGTGGCGAGAATCGATTCGTCCTTCGTTGCCGTGGCAGCACACGATCAGCCAGGGCGCGTCGCCTCCGCTCAGCGCGCGAAGGAGGTGGCGAGCCTGGCCGACCCGAACCAGGTTGACGCCCACGCCTGGCCGCTCGAGGACCGCCCGGATGGCGAGCGCCTCATCACCGGAGCAGCCGTCCACGACCTCTGCGGCCGTCCACGCGAGCGCTCCGGCCTGGACCTCCCGGATCCGCGACGGCCGAGCGTTCGAAGCCACGCGACCTCATCCAAGTCCGGGGCATCTGGTGTGAGTCGCTTGACCTGCACGTCGGCAACGACCCTGACGTGTTCGTGAGTGAGGAGGCGCTCGGGACGCCGCGGCAGAGACCGAAAGCCCTCATCTACGTCAGAGGAAACCCACGACCGAACAGTAGCGATGGCGACCGCGCAACTATGTACGCACGACCTGGTCGTCGGTGTGAACCACATTGTCGCCGTGCAACACGCCACCGCGGAGTACGGCACGAGTTGTGAAGCGCGCGATCGGAGCGGTCTAGGGCGACGTTCTCAGACCCGGGGGAGTCCGCGGCGGGACGCTCAGGTGTCGTCGTCGGCGTCGCCGTTGCGGCCGTGCTTCCAGTAGCCGCGCACCGAGGCCTGGGCGCGGGGCAGCCCTCGGTCCTCGAAGAGGTGGCGGCGGATGTGCTGCACCACGGCGGCTTCGCCGGCCATCCACACACGGGTGCCGGGGGCGAGGTCCGCGCCGCGGACGGCGGCGACGAGCGCGTCGCCGGCAGACGCGCCGAGCGGCAGGTCGCACCACTCGACGGTCGCACGTGGATGGTCGGGCAGCGCGAGCCGGGCGTCAGGGTGGGCGACCTCGATGTGTACCTGCACCGGCGTCTCGGCGGGCAGGGCCTCGAGCAGCTGGCTGATGGCGGGGATCGCGGTCTCGTCACCGGCCAGGAGGAAGGCGGGCGCATCCCGGTCGATGGCGTAGCCGCGGCCAGGACCTGAGATCGCCGCCGGGTCGCCGGGCTCGGCCGTCTCCGCCCACTCGGACGCGGCCCCATCACCGTGGATGACGATCTCGAGATCGAGCTCGAGGGCCTCGGGGTCGACGCGGCGCGGCGTGAAAGTCCGGATGGTGGGTCGTGGCCCGTCGGGCAGCAGGAACTCGTTGCCGTTCCAGCTCGGCATGACGAGCGCTTGCGTTCCGGGCGACGGGAGCAGCAGCCGCACGCTCGCCGCCCCGACCTCGACGGTCAGACCCTCGAGGTCGGGGCCAGCCAACGCGACGCGGACCATGCGGGCGCTCACGTGCTCGACGCGGCGCACCGCCACGCGGCGAAACCGCGGTGGTTCACGCCGGGCGCGCACCGTCGTCGGGCTCCGCTCACAGCGGCTCATTGCGACCAGCGTCCCACCTCTTGGCTCCGCGCCGCTCGGTCAACTCGTGGTGTGGCCGCGCTCCGCGTCTCAGCTCGCGGTCGGTTCGGGCGGCCCACACGCGTGCTCCGTCCGGCGTGACTCCGT
>CAYSAC010000374.1:0-3559 GCA_964428815.1 uncultured Acidimicrobiaceae bacterium
CGTCTCGGTCAGCGTCCCGATCTGGTTGACCTTGATCAGGATGGCGTTGGCGACACCCGCGTCGATGCCGCGCTGCAACCGATCGACGTTGGTGACGAACAGGTCGTCGCCGACGAGCTGTACTGAGGCGCCGAGGCGGCTGGTGATCGCAGCCCAGCCGTCCCAGTCCTCCTCGGCCATGCCGTCCTCGATCGAGACGATCGGGTAGCGGGCGCAGAGGTCGGCGTAGAAGTCAGCCATCTCACCCGGCGCCAGGGTGCGACCACCCTCGCCCGCGAGGGTGTAGGTGCCGTCGGCGAAGAACTCGGTCGACGCCGGGTCCAGCGCGATCGAGATCTGCTCGCCGGGCGTGAAGCCAGCCCGCTCGATGGCCTCGACGAGCAGCTTGATGGCGTCCTCGTTCGAGGCCAGGTCGGGCGCGAAGCCGCCCTCGTCACCCAGCGCGGTCGACAGGCCTCGGTCGTGGAGCAGCCCCTTGAGCACGTGGTAGGTCTCCACGCACCAGCGCAGCGCCTCGGAGAACGACGCCGCGCCGACCGGCATGACCATGAACTCCTGGAGGTCGACGTTGTTGTCGGCGTGGGCGCCGCCGTTGAGGACGTTCATCATCGGGACAGGCAGGACGTGGGCGTTGGTGCCGCCGACGTAGCGGTACAGCGGCAGGTCGAGCTCATCGGCAGCGGCGTGGGCGACCGCCAGCGAGGTCCCGAGGATCGCGTTGGCGCCGAGCCTGCCCTTGTTGTCGGTGCCGTCGAGGTCGAGCAGGCGCTGGTCGACATCGCGCTGGTCGAGCGCCTCGACCGCCACGAGCGCGGCCCGGATCTGGTCGTTGACGTTGCTGACGGCCGTCTGGACGCCCAAGCCGGCGAACCGGGTGCCGCCGTCGCGCAGCTCGACCGCCTCGAACTGGCCGGTCGACGCGCCGGACGGCACCATCGCCCTCCCCCTGGCACCGGACAGGAGCACGACCTCGACCTCGACGGTGGGGTTGCCTCGTGAGTCGAGGACCTCGCGCCCGACGATGTGCTCGATGCTGCTCATGCTGCGTTCCCTGTCGTCCTGTGCCTGTTGCTGGTGTTGCGGGTGGGGAGGACGTTACTGCTGTGATCAGCCCCGACGGAAGCATGGGGATCAATCGGACGCGCAGCGTGACCCGGACGGTCGGCGGCGTAGGCTCGCGCCGCTATGGGGATCCGGGTGGCACCAGGCACCGCCCAGACGGTGTGCGACTACGGCGACGGCTTCGCCATCCAGGTGCAGCGCCCGAGCACGCTGGGCGCGGCCGCCAACGCCCTGCGTCGCGCCCGGGCCGACATCATCGCCATGGCCGCGGTCAAGCCTGATGACCCGGACGGCCCGATCGTTTCGCAGGTGGTCCTGGCTCCGGATGGCCCCCTGGCCCGCTTCGCTCGGCTCACGCTCTCCGACGAGCTGCTGCGGACGGTGCCGCAGATCGTCCAACGGCGCCTCGAGGAGGCCGGCGTCGAGAGCGCCACGATCGTCGCCCCCGAGCCCGGCGGTCCCCTCGACGACCTCGATCACACCCCGAACGCCGTGGTCCTGCGGCTCTTCCCGTCCCCTGCCGGAGCCGGCGGCGTCCTGCCCCCTGAATGGCTCGACATCGCTGCCGAGTGGGCGCTGGGCGACCTCAACCCCACCGACCTCGTCGATGTCCGGGTCCTGGCCATCGAGTACGAGGTGAGCGTCGCGGAGGCGCCGGCCATCATCCACCAGAGCGGTGTCGCCCGCGCGTGGTGCGACGTCGTCAACGGCAGCCTCGACGACCGCCTGCGCACCGCGAGCGTCACCTTCGGCCGCGCCCCCCACGTCGCCCTGGCCGCCGGCGGCCCCGGTTGTGACAGCCACGCGCTGCTCGCCCGCTTCGAGCTCTTGCAGGACGTCGCCCGCGAGCTGGCCGGCAACATCGCCTACGCGTGCCTCGACATCGAGCCCACCTTCGAGGGCGTCGGGATGGGCCTGGCGATCACGGGCTGGCGGGCGAACGGCGGCGCGTCCCCCAACATCGTCGCCGGCGAGCTCTGCGACATCCTCGTGCCGGACGCCTACCCCTGGCAGATCATCGGCAAGGGTCACCTCGACCGCATCGCGCCCGACGGCTACGACGTCGACGACCCGCCCCTCGGCGACCCGCTAGACGACGGACGCGTCGAGGTCCTCATCGGCGACCCTGAGGAGTGGCTGCCGATCTACGACGCCCGCCCCATCGTCCAGGCCGAGGGCTGGTCGGTGCTCAAGCCGTGCCTCGCCGATGATCCCGAGGTGGCCGCCCTGCTCGAGGGCCGCCCCCACGTGCAGCCACGTGACGCCGACGAGCCGCAGGACGAGGAGGTCTCAGCGGGCACGCCCGACCTCGCGACGATCCGCCTCGAGACGCTGCCCCACGCCCGGCGCGGGCTGCGGCTGACGCTGCTCGAGCTCGTCAGCTGGATCGCCCACGAGCCCCACAGCGACTATCCCGCGTCCGTATCGCCCGTGCTCGCGACGTTCTCGCGCTGGTTCGCCTCTGGGGTGGACGACGATCACCGCCAGGCGCTGAAGGAACGAGCCGCGGGCCTGGCCGTCACGGCCACGCCGGTCGTCCGGCCGACGCACGGCGGGTTGCCCCACCTGTCGAGCGCCGACTCCATCCGGGCCTGGATGACGGCGGACTGGCTCGCGCGCGTGCAGGCGCCGGCCTGGCTCCGTCTCGCGGGCCTCACCGAGGCGGCCAACCGGCTCGAGTCGCTCGGTCCGATCACGGACAACCTCCAGCTCGTGCGGGCCGTGGACGTCCTCGGCTCGGCGATCACGATCGCCGGTCGCCGCATCGACATCACGTCGTCGATCGCGGGGACCGACGACGACGCGGACAGCGCGCTCGTCGAGCAGGTCTCGTGGACCGCGTGGGAGGAGGCGTCGGAGGCCGCGGGCTGGGTCGCGGCGTCGGAGGCGGCCGGGGTCGGCGTGCCGTCCGAGCTGAGCTACGCCACCGACCTGCGCGTCATCGAGTGCTCGCGCGACGCGCACGCCCGCGACGAGCTCGAGACCACCCGCAAGACGGTGGGCGACGCGGCATGGGCGACGGCGCTGCACGCGATCGCGGACGAGGCCTGGCAGGCCGGGTGGCAGGCCTCGATCGCGACCGCGGCCGAGCTGACCTCGACCATCGACCTCCAGACCGCGCTCGATCGCTCCACGCGCGCCGCGTTCGACCGGCTCGGGCTCGAGGACGACCAGCGCGAGAACATGCTCGAGTCGGCCGAGACCGCGGCGCGCGACTCGCTCACCCGGGCCGCGCTGCGGGGCGGCGCGTGGGAGGGCGGCGAGCATCCGTGGGACGCGGCCCGACGGGCCGCCCGCTCGTCCCCCGGTGGCCATGCCTGGGGGAAGATCCAGGACATGGCGCGCGACGCCGTCGAGGAGGCGACGTGGGAGAGCGCGATGGCCGCCGCCCGCGACAACGTCGACGACGTGCTGCACGACGCGTCGGACATGGTCGCCCGCACCGTCGCCGCCGCCGTCGCCCGCGAGGCTTCCAGCGCCGCCGCGCGCGGCGTCG
>CAYSAC010000375.1:0-3552 GCA_964428815.1 uncultured Acidimicrobiaceae bacterium
CCTTCCAGAACCGGACGATCGTGGACTGGCTGGCGGTGCCGAGCAGCGTGCCGTCATCGGCCCACAGGTGCACGACCCCGTGGCCGAACCCGTGGGCCACGGCGTGGACGCGGATGTCGAGCAGCACCCACTCGGTCGGCACGATCCGCGCCACCCGCAGCGTGTTGTCGAGGCTGTTGCCGCCGGCCCGCATGCCGAGCGCCTGGCCGATGCCGAACGGCACGTAGTCGCCGAGGATGCCGAGCGACGCTCCCGAGATGGCGAGCACCTCCGGCAGCCGCGCCCACATCGCGGAGCGGCCGTTGCCGGGCATCGTGCCGTCGAGCTCGTCCATGTCGCGCGCGTCGGCCATGCGCACGTCGAGTCGGGTCATGATCGACTCGCCGCTGTCGGGGAACCGGGGGCTGCGGTGCTTGCACTCGTCGGGCGGTGGCACCTCCGGCCGCTCGGCCCACTGTCCCTCGGCGTCGAGCGGCCGGTGGCCGAGCGCGGCGTTGACCGTCAGGATCTCCGTGTCGCCGACATGGGCGACGGCGCGCGCCTGAGTGACCTGGTTGCCGTGCGCAGCGATCGTGACGTCGATGTCCATGACCGACGGCGGTCGCGCGTAGGAGAGGTACTGGGCGGTGGCCCAGATGAGGGGCCGCCCGCTCGATCCCTCCATGGCGGCGATGGCGGCGCCGAGGCCACACCCGCCGAACAGGAACTGGTGGCCGGTCGAGATGCCGGGCGTGATCGGCAGCACCCAGCGCATGGGGTTGTGCGTCGGCTCCAGTCCGAGCCACTCGGGTGCGTCCATCGGCCGCAACCTACGCGGCCGTGCAGAGGACGGCGATCCGGCGAATACTTGCCTCATGCCTGACACCCCGTGGCTCGGTGACGCCTGCTCGCTCGTCGACGCACTCCGCTCCGGCGAGCGCAAGCCGGCCGAGGAGCTCGACCTCGTCCTCGACGCCATCGAGGGCAGCGAGATCAACGCGTTCACCTTCCTCGACCCGGAGGCGGCGCGCGAGCGAGCGTCGCGGGCGGACGTGCAGCAGCCGTGGGGCGGCGTGCCGATGGGCGTGAAGTCGCTCACCGCCGTCGAGGGCTGGCCGGACGACGATGCCTCCCTGGTGTTCAAGGACCGCATCGGGACCAAGACGGCGACGATGGTCACGCGCCTGCTCGATGCCGGCGCCAACATCGTCGGGATGACGAACTCGAGCGAGTTCGGCGGCCTCAACGTCAGCACCAACCGGCTCCACGGCACGACTCACAACCCGTGGCAGCACGGCCGCACCGCCGGCGGCAGCTCTGGCGGCAGCGCCGCAGCAGTGGCGGCCGGGCTCGTCCCGATCGCCACCGGTGGCGACGGCGGCGGCTCCATCCGCATCCCCGCCGCGTTCAACGGGCTCGTCGGCATGAAGGGCACCGCCGGACGCATCCCTCGCGGCCCGCAGACCCAGATCGGTCCGATGACCGTCGTCATCGGCTGCCTCGCCCGCTCGGTGCGCGACGCGGCGCGCTGGTACGACACCTGCAACGGCTACGACTCGCGCGACCCCTACAGCCTCCCCAAGGTCGAGGGCTGGGAGCGCGACCTCGGCACCCACGACCTCAAGGGCAAGCGCGCCGTCATCTCGCCCACGCTCGGCTCGGCCGTCGTCCGTCCCGAGGTCGAGGCCGCGGTCATCGCCGCGGCCGAGGCGCTCGCGGCCGACGCTGGCCTGGTGCTCGTGGACGTGCCCGTCCGGATGCCATCGCTCGGCACCGACTGGGCCGTGTCCAACCTCGCCGGGTTGCTCGCCGACCTGGGTGACCGGTGGCCGGACTGCAAGGAGCTGCTCACGAAGGAGATCGCCTTCGGCCTCGAGTTCGCGAGCCAGGTCATGGACCTCGAGATGGCGGCCAAGGCCCAGACGGCACGAACCTTGGCTAACGAGGTGATGGCCGCGCTGTTCGACGAGGTCGACTTCGTCATCAGCGCCACCAACCCCGACGTCGCCTATCCGGCCGAGGTAACCCTCAACACCAGGGTCGGCACGACGAAGGTCGGCCCGGAGAACAACGGTGCGCTGACGATCCCGGCCAACATCTGCGGCAACCCCGCGATCTCCATTCCCGTGGAGCAGGTCGACGGCCTGCCGGTCGGGATGCAGATCATGGGTCGCCACCACGAGGATGCGCTGCTCCTCGACCTGGCCCAGATCGTCGAGCGGTCGTGCCCGTGGCCTCTCGTCGCGCCAGGCGCACGCGTCTGACCAGGGCGAACGCGGCACTGTCACACCCCCTGAGTTGAATGGGGGCATGGAACGACAGCTCACCCTCCTCGACACCCCGCCGGCCTGGCGGCTCGACGAGCAGACGCGTGAGGTCGGTCGCCAGGGCATCGAGATGGCCCGCGCCGCGCTCCGGTCTGCGCGCCGGCCCGTCGACGCCGACGACGGCGACCGCCCCCACCTCCAGCGCCCCGCCGCCTGATCTACGGTGACCCGCCGATGGGCCTCTTCTCCTGGGTGCTCATGGGGTTCATCGCCGGTGCGCTTGCACGAGCAGCGACCGGCGCGGAGCGGCGCGGCTGCCTCGGCACCATCGCCGTCGGCATCCTGGGGGCGCTCCTGGGTGGAGCGATCTTCCGCTTTGCTACTGGCGATGAGATCGCGACCTTCGACGAGCTCGACCTCACCTCGATCCTCGTCGCCTTCGTCGGCGCCTGCGCCCTCCTCTTCCTGCTCGACGCGCTCGGCGGCCGGCGATCCGTCGGGCGTGGCCGATCGCGCCGCTGATCTCCTAGCCTCACCGCCATGACCGATGTCGTGATCGTCGAAGCCGTCCGCACGCCCGTGGGAAAGCGCGGTGGCGGCCTGTCCTCCATGCACCCCGCCGACCTGCTCGCCACCGCGCAGCGGGCCCTGATCGACCGCGCCGGCATCGACCCGGCCGAGGTTGGTCAGGTCATCGGCGGCTGTGTCAGCCAGGTGGGAGCCCAGGCCTTCAACATCGCCCGCACCGCATGGCTCACGGCCGGCCTCCCCCTGTCGGTCGCGGCCACGACGGTCGACACGCAGTGCGGCTCCTCCCAGCAGGCCACCAACCTCGCCACTGGGCTCGTCGGCGCCGGGGTGGTCGACGCGGCCGTGGCGTGCGGCGTCGAGGTCATGAGCCGCGTGCCGCTCGGCTCGAGCGGCCGCAAGGACTTCGGGCTCGGCGTCGCCATTCCGAAGTCGTACTTCCCGCAATACGAGATGACCTCCCAGTTCGAGGCGGCCGAGCGCATCGCGGAGAAGTGGGGCATCACCCGGGCCGACACCGACCAGCTCGGCTTCGACTCCCAGCAGCGCGCCGCGCAGGCGTGGGCCGAGGACCGCTTCGGCAGCCAGATCGTGCCCGTCGACGCGCCCGACCTCGACGAGGAGGGCAAGCCCACCGGCACCACCCATAACGTCGCGCGCGACGAGGGGCTTCGGGAGACGAGGCTCGAGAAGCTGGCCGAGCTCAAGCCGGTCGCCCGCCCCGACGCGGTGCACACCGCGGGCAGCTCGTCGCAGATCTCCGACGGCGCCGCCGCGG
>CAYSAC010000376.1:0-3549 GCA_964428815.1 uncultured Acidimicrobiaceae bacterium
CGAGCCCGTGGTCGGCCAGGGCGGTTAGGTGCTGGCGCGCGCCGCTGGTCGTGATGCCGAGGTCGGCGGCGACCTCCTCGACCGTCGCGTCGCCGAGCCGACGCACCGCGTAGAGCACGGCGCGCCTGCCGCTCGGCAGCGGGGGCGGGACTGTCACGCCGCCTGGCGCCGATCCGGCGTCGCTCATCGCGCCATCCCGCGGTGGGGGAGGATGAGGTGGCTGTCACCGAACTCGTGCCATAGGTAGCCGGACACATAGGCCGCCTCGTACGCGGTGACCAGCGTGTCAGCACCGGCGATGGCCTCGAGCATGGCGAGGTGCGTGGCCTCTGGTTCGTGCCATCCAGTGACCAGCCCGTCCACGGCGCGCACGCCACGGGCCGGTGTGATCACGGTGTCGGTCCAGCCCTCGGCCGGGTGGACGGTGCCTGACGCGTCCGCCGCGGTCTCGAGCGCGCGGACCACGGTCGTGCCGACGGCGATGACCTGACCTGCGCCGGCGTGGACCGCGTTCACCATCGCTGCCGTCGCCGCAGGCACGTGGAACCGCTCGGGGTAGGGCAGCTCGCGGCCCTCCAGCGACGACACGCCGGTGTGCAGCGTGATCGTCGCCAGACCGATGCCCTTGCGGACCAGCTTGGTCACGAGCTCGGCGGTGAACGGCCGCGCCGCACTCGGCATCTCCGCGCTGCCCGGCTGCTCCGCGAAGACCGTCTGGTACGCGTCGATGGGCCAGTCCCGCTCGACGTAGCGGTAGCGGATGGCTCGGCCGGCCGCCGTCAGCGCGCACAACAGGTCGGTGCCGTCCTCGACTGCCGCCAGCCACAGCCGCTGCGAGCCGGGCGCAACCCTCAGCAGATCGAGCGTCGTGCCGTCGGCGAGCCGCACGCGCATGGCGTCGGGGTCGAGCCGCAGCGGCGCGGTCGCGCCGCCGGCGATCGGAAGGCGGGGCTCGACCATCCAGAGGCCGCCTGGCATCTCGGTCGACACGTGGACCACCAGCGGCGTGCCGTCGACCAGCTCGGCGTCGATCGCCGCCGGCACGGTGCCCGACGTGTTGACGACCAGGAGATCGCCGGCTGTCAGGAGGTCGGGCAGCGCCGCGAACGAGGCGTGCACCGGCTGATCCGTCCCGGGGGAGACCATGAGGCGCACCCCATCGCGCGCCGTGCCCCTCGCCTCAGGCGGCTCGTGCGCGCTGTGCGCGTCGTCGACCTCGAAGCTCAGCAGCTGCTTCGGCGCCAGACCGTGGGTCGCGGGCTCGGCGACGGCGAGCATCACGCCACGTCCCGCGCTTTGTAGCGACCGCTTGGCTGCTTGCCACCGATCAGCGCGAGCAGGCCGGGGACGCAGTCTTCCGGCTCGGGTCGGTCTGAGATGTCCTCGCCAGGGAAGGCGTCCTGGTGCATCTCCGTGCGCATGTCGCCAGGGTCCACGACGAGCACCCGCCACTCGGGGTGCTCCTCCGCGAGCACGCGGCTGGCGTGCTCGAGCGCGGCCTTTGTTGCGCCATAGCCGCCCCACGACGCGTAGGCCTCGGCGGCGGCGTCGGAGGTGATGTCGATGATCGTCGCGCCCGGCTGCAGGTCGTCGCGCAGCGCTTGGATCAGTGCGATCGGTGCGACGACGTTCACCTCGAACGTCCGCCTGAGCACCTCGAGGTCGATGTCGTCGATCGCCGGCAGCGGCGAGGCGCCGAGCGTGCTCGCGTTGTTGACCACGAGGTGGACCTCGCCGAGCGACCTGGCCGCGGCCGCGAGCTCGGCCCGGTGGGCCGGGTCGGTGATGTCGCCGGTGACGGCGGCGACCTCCGTCGTCCCCCGCAGCTCGTCGACGGCGGCATCGAGGCGGTCAGCCCGGCGGGCATCGATGGCGAGCGCCCACCCCTCTGCCGCTAGCGCTCGTGCCAGCGCCAGGCCCAGCCCCTGCGACGCTCCGGTGATCACGGCCACTCGTCCCATCGCTGGCTCCTCCGTTCAGCAATAGAACAAGTAGATACTGTTCTTATTCCACTGTCAAGCTTTCAGCAGTCTCCTAGCAGCTCGTAGTCGTCGGGATCGGGGCGCAGGGTCCGCTGCCAGTACTCGAGCAGCGTGAACGGCCAGTTCTGGGCGACCCGCCCGGTCTCGCTCTTGTACCAGCTGTTGACGTCCGACCACCCCCACGCCATCGCGCGGTTGCCGGCGTCGACGAGCTCGTTGAACTCGTCGTGGACGTCCTTGCGAACGTCGAGGGCACGGTTGCCCCGTTCGAGCAGGAGCTTCATGCAGCCGAGGACGTAGCGGACCCCGCACTCCGAGAAGTAGATGATGCTGCCGTTGATCACGATGTTGGTGTTCGGCCCGTAGAGGCAGAACAGGTTCGGGAAGCCCGGCACCGTGATGCCGAGGTAGGCGCGGGCGTCGGCGCCCCACCGCTCGTGCAGGTCCGCGCCGTCGCGTCCGGTGACCTGCATCGGCGTCAGGAACTTCGACGCCTGGAAGCCGGTGCCGTAGATGATGACGTCGACGTGGTGCTCTTCGCCGTCCGCGGTGACGATGCCCTTCGGGGTGATCTCCCGGATCGCGTCGGTGACGAGCGCGACGTTGTCGCGCTTGAGCGCGCCGGCCCACACGCCGTTGTCGCGCAGCATCCGCTTGGCGCCGACCGGATAGGTCGGCAGCACCTTCTCCAGCAAGTCGGGGCGGTCGGCGAACTCCGACTGCAGGTACATGGTCAGCACCATCCTGGCCATGTTGTTGGCGTCGCTGACCGCTTCGCCCTTCGGCTCGTAGTCGGGGTCGACGCGCACGTTGTCGAGCACGCCGTCGCCCATCCGCCAGAAGATCCAGAAGCGGTTCCACTCGCTGTAGGAGGGGACGTGGGTGTAGAGCCAGCGCAGTCCCGGCGAGACCTCGTCGTGGTACTCCGGCGTCGGCCCCATCCACGGCGGCGTCCGCTGGAAGACGAGCAGCTCGCCGACCTCCGGCGCGATCTCGGGAATGAACTGCACCGCGCTGGCACCGGTGCCGATGACGGCGACCCGCTTGCCCCGAAGGTCGATCTCGTGGTCCCAGCGCGCGGAGTGGAAGCTGTCGCCCTCGAAGGAGTCCCGTCCCTCGATGGCGGGGAAGCTCGGCCGGTTCAGCTGTCCGACCGCGCTGATGACAGCGTTCGCCTGGACCGTCTCCTCGGTGCCGTCGGCCCCGCGTACCCGGAGGGCCCAGCGCAGATCGGCGTCGGACCACGTGACGCTGATGACCTCGGTCGAGAAGCGGATCTTCTCGCGCACACCGAACGCGTCGGCGCAGCGCCGGAAGTAGTCGAGCAGGACGTCCTGGGTCGAGAAGTGCAGCGGCCAGTCGTGGCGTTGCGCGAACGAGTAGCTGTAGTTGTGGTTTGGATTGTCGACCCGGCAGCCGGGATAGCTGTTCTCGAGCCACGTGCCGCCGACGTCGTCGTTCTTCTCGAAGATGACGAACGGCACGCCCGCCTGCTGCAGTCGGTGACCGGCCAGCACGCCCGACATGCCGGACCCGACGATGGCGACGGTGAAGTCGGTGCCGGGCG
>CAYSAC010000377.1:0-3532 GCA_964428815.1 uncultured Acidimicrobiaceae bacterium
CGCGAGCGGGACCACCTCCAGCGCTTCCACCGCAGCTCGTGATGATCGCCGTCCGACTGACCCAGACCGACACGCTCATGCTCGTCGTGATCGCGGCGCTGCTGCTCGTGTCGATGTTCCTCGCGGTGGCCGAGACCGCGCTCACGCGGATGAACAAGGCGCGCGCCAACGCGTTGGCTGAGGAGGGTGGACCGCGAGAGCGAGCCCTGGCCGAACTGGCATCGACGCCAGAGTCGTTCCTCAACCCGATCCTGCTCGTCGTGCTCGTGTGCCAGATCGTCCAGGCCAACCTCACCGGCATCGTCGCCGGCCGCTTGTTCGGCGCGCTCGGCGTCGCGGTGGCGATCTTCATCAACGTCGTCGTCGTGTTCGTGCTCGCAGAGGCGGCGCCGAAGACGTGGGCCGTGCAGCACGCTGACCGGGCAGCGCTGCTGGCGGCGCGGCCGGTGCGGTTCCTCACGCGGTTGTGGCTGCTGCGCATCACCTCACGTGCGCTGATCGGCCTGACCAACGTGATCCTCCCGGGCAAGGGCCTGAAGAAGGGACCGTTCGTCTCGGAGGAAGAGCTGCTCGCCGTCGCCGACCTCGCCGTCGCCGACCAGGTCATCGAGGTCGAGGAGCGGGCGCTCATCGAGTCGATCATCGAGTTCGGCGACACGATCGTGCGCGAGGTCATGGTGCCCCGACCCGACATGATCACCGTCACCCGTGACTTCCGGGTCGGCGACGTCATGGAGGTCGTCGTCCTCAACGGGTACAGCCGCCTCCCGGTGTGCGGTGAGGGCATCGACGACGTCGTCGGCCTCGTCTACGCCAAGGACCTCATGCGGGCCGAGCGCGATGGAAAGGAGGACCTGTCGATCAGCGACCTCGTCCGCGAGGCGCGCTTCGTGCCGGAGACCAAGCGGGTCGCTGAGCTGCTGAAGGAGATGCAGGCCGAGAAGTTCCACATGGCGATCGTGGTCGACGAGTACGGCGGGACCGCCGGCCTCGTGACTCTCGAGGACCTCATCGAAGAGCTCGTCGGCGAGATCGTGGACGAGTTCGACGTCGAGGACCCGATGGTCGAGCCCCTCCCCGGCGGCGACGTCCGCGTGAACGCGCGCATGCTCATCGACGACCTCAACGACCTGCTCGGCTGCCACCTGCCCGAGGGCGACTGGGACACGGTGGGCGGCCTGCTGTTCAGCCAGCTCGGTCACGTGCCGGTCGAGGGCGAGCCGGTCGACATCGACGGCTTGCGGCTCACCGCGCAGCGGGTGCAAGGGCGTCGCATCGGCCGAGTGCGCGTGACGCGCCTCGGGCCGGCGCGGGGCAGGGCCGAGGCCGGTTGATGGGGTTGCGATCGGGGTTCGTGACGATCGTCGGGCGGCCCAACGTCGGGAAGTCGACGCTGCTGAACACCGTCCTCGGTCAGAAGGTGACCATCGTCAGCGACAAGCCGCAGACGACCCGCACGCAGGTGCGCGGTGTGCTCACGCGACCCGACGCGCAGGTCGTGTTCGTCGACACACCCGGCATCCACAAGCCGCGCACGCTGCTAGGCGAGCGCTTGAACGACACCGCCACGGGCGCCATCGGTGATGTCGATGTCGTGTGCCTCGTGATCGACGCGACAGCCAAGCTCGGTCCGGGCGACCGCTGGGTCGCCGAGCGCGTGCCCCGCGACGCGGTGGTCGTCGTCAACAAGGTCGATGCCGCCCGACCGGACGATGTCGTCGTGCAGCTCTCGAAAGCGGCCGAGCAGCTCGATCTGTCGGAGTACTTCCCGGTGTCGGCCAAGACGGGTGCCGGCGTCCCCGAGCTCGTCGAGCACCTCATCGGTCGCCTCCCGGAGGGACCGCAGTACTACCCCGACGACATGGTCACCGATGTCCCTGAGGCGTTCTGGGTCGCCGAGCTCGTCCGCGAGCAGCTGCTCGCCGTGGTGCGCGAGGAGCTGCCGCACTCGATCGCGACGCGGGTCACCGAGTGGGAGTGGCCGCGCGTGCGGTGCGAGATCCTCGTCGAGCGCGAGTCCCAGAAGGGGATCGTGATCGGCAAGGGCGGGTCGGTGCTCAAGGCCGTCGGCACCGCGGTCCGCGCGCAGATGGCCGAAGGTGCCTTCATTGAACTGTTCGTGAAGGTCGACGCGGACTGGCAGAGCCGCCCGAAGGCCCTCGAGCGCCTCGGCTATTGACGTAGACCGCGCAGGAACGCCTTGACCTCGTCGGGGTCCTTCGTCCGGCGCATCGGCGGTAGCGCGTTGATGATGTCCCACCGGTAGCCGGCCTTCGCCAGGCGCGGGTCGAGCACCGCGACCACGCCGCGATCGGTCGCGGTGCGGATCAGGCGGCCCGCACCCTGGGCGAGCAGTGTCGCCGCGCGCGGCAGGTCGATAGTCGCGAACGCGTCCGCACCGGCGCGCTCGCGACGGGCCTGCAGCAGCGGCTCGTCGGGGCGGGGGAACGGCAGCTTGTCGATGGCGACGAGCGAGCACGCGGCGCCTGGCACGTCGACGCCCTGCCAGAAGCCCATCGTCGCGAAGAGGCACGTCTCGGGCTCGACGGAGAACCGCTCGAGCAGCTTGGGCTTCGGGAGATCGCGCTGACCGAGCACCGGGATGTCGAGGCGGGGTCGCAGCACTTCGAGCGCGCGCTCCATCGCCCGCCAGCTCGTGAAGAGCGCGAGCGTGCGCCCGCCCGCGGCCTCGATGAGGCGGCCGAGCTCGTCCACCATCGCGTCGAGGTGCGCTGGCTGCCGGGGATCGGGCAAGTGGGCAGCGCAGTAGAGGAGCGCGTTGGCCTGGAAGTCGAACGGGCTGCCGACGTCGATGTGCTCGAACCCACCGGTCGGCAGCCCCAGCCGGCGCTCGACGGCGGCGGGGATCGTGGCGCTGGTGAGAACCGACGTGGTGTTGTCCCACAACGCCTCGCGGAGGAGGACGGACACGTCGATAGGCGCGACGCGCAGCGACGGAGCGGTGTCGAGCCCCTCCACCCACACGACGTCGGTGCCGGTCGCCTCCGTCGTCCCGCCGATGTCCTCGAGCAACGTCGTCGCCGCCTTCTGACAGCGGAGGGCACGAGCCTTGGCGTCGTCGGTGGCGTCACTCGGGATCGCCCGCAGCGCCTCGGCCACCTGCTCGACCCGGCGACGGCAGACCTCGAGCGCGCTCATCAGGTCGGCTGGCAGCGTGCCCTTGAGGCGTCGCCCGTGGTGCGGGCGCAGCGCTTCGTTGAGCACGTCTCCGGCGTCACCGACCGCCGCGACCATCTCCGGTGAGGCGATGATGCCCTTCACCTTGCGCGAGAGGTCGACGAAGCGACCGCCGGCGAGCTCGATGCCCGAGGTTGACGAGATGATCTCCTCGAGCTGGTGCGCCTCGTCGATGACGAGGAGGTCGTGCTCGGGCAGGATGCCGCCGCCGGTCGCCAGGTGCATGCCGTACAGGTGGAGGTTGACGACGATGACGTCGCTTTCGGCGGCCTCGGCTCGTGCCCGCTCGGCGAAGCACGCCGCGCCGCGCGGGCAGCGCATCGCGCCCGGGCAG
>CAYSAC010000378.1:0-3521 GCA_964428815.1 uncultured Acidimicrobiaceae bacterium
GACGTGGTGGCGCACGTTCTCGATGAGGACGGTCATCTTCGCGGTGAACCGCTCATGCGTCGGGTCGAGCTTCTCGAGCTCGGAGAGCAGCAGCTTCGCGGTGTGATGCTCCTCGAGCGCCTCGAGCACGTCCTGCTCGCTGTCCGGCAGCTCCTCGCGCAACGCCGGGTAGAGGACCAGCTCCTCGACCGCGGCATGCACAGAGAGCTGCTCGACGATCTTGTCGCGCAGGCCGCGCTTCGCGACGTTCGCGTTCTCGCTCGCGGCCTCGAACTTCTTGAAGAGGTCCTCGACGTTGCGGTGGTCCTGCTTGATGAGGGTGAGTGCGTTCATGGCGGTCGTATCTACCCCGAGCCGTTGGTCGTAACACGCCTGTGTCAGAGTTGGCGCCCGTGGAGGTCGACCTGTGCAGCGGCGAGTTCTGGGGCGGTGATCCGCACCCTGCCCTCGCCTGGCTGCGAGCGCACTCCCCCGTCCACTGGGACGGCAACGTGTGGGGCGTCACGAGGTACGACGACCTCAAGGCGGTGGCACGCGACCCCGCCACGTTCAGCTCCGCGCAGGGCATCCGGCCCGGCGTCCCGGCCCTGCCGATGATGATCGACATGGACGATCCTGAGCACCTGCACCGGCGGATGGTCGTCAACAAGGGCTTCACACCGCGGCGGGTCCGTGACAGCGAGCCCGCCATCCGCGCCGCGTGCGACGAGATCATCGATGCGGTGTGCGAGACGGGCGCGTGCGACTTCGTCAACGACGTGGCCGCCCACCTCCCGATGATCATGATCGGCGACGCGCTCGGCGTCGCGCCCGAGGACCGCGCCGACCTGCTGCGGTGGTCCGACGACATGCTGAAGAGCCAGAGCAACGCCGCATCCGCGGATGCCGCGACGGTAGCGGCCGATGCGTACGTCGCCTACACCGAGTACGCCAGCCGCGTGATCGACGACCGGCGCGCCTGTCCCCGCGACGACCTGATGAGCGTGCTCGTCCACGCCGAGGTCGACGGCCACAGCCTCGACCACGACTCGCTGGTGCAGGAGTCGCTGCTGATCCTCGTGGGCGGGGACGAGACGACGCGCCACGTCATCAGCGGCGGCATGTTCCAGCTGCTCGCCCACCCCGACGAGCGCGCCGCGCTCGCCGGCGACCGGTCGCTGCTGCCCGGCGCGGTCGAGGAGATGCTGCGCTGGGTCAGCCCGATCAAGAACATGGCCCGTACCGCCACCCGCGACGTGGAGCTGCGCGGCGAGCAGATCCACGAGGGCGACACGCTGCTGCTCTGCTACCCCTCTGCCAACCGCGACGAAGACGTGTTCGACGACCCGTTCCGGTTCGACATCAGCCGGTCGCCCAACGAGCACGTCGCCTTCGGGTTCGGCAGCCACTTCTGCCTCGGCGCCGCACTCGCCCGGCTCGAGCTGCAGGTGATGTTCGACCGGCTGCTCGACCGCCTGCCCGACATCGAGCTGGACGACGCGGACGGCGCCGAACCGGCCTACCGGCAGGCCAACTTCATCTCAGGCTACGAGACGATGCCGGTGGTGTTCACTCCTGCACTTCGGCTGGCTGGCCGCTGAGCGCAGCCTCGATCTCGCGACGCACGTCGTCGGGGAGCGTCGTCGACACGAGCTCGCCGGTGCCCTCGAAGCGTGCGAGCTCGTCGATCACCGCAGCGTCGAACCCCTCATCGACGAGGAGGAGCAGCACCGAGCTGTCGGGCGCGGCCCAGTCCGCCATCTGCTTGACCCAGGCGTCATCGAGACCTCTGTCGACGAGCTTGCCGTAGAGCGCGCCGGCGGCGGCGCCACCGATGGCCATCGGGAGGAAGAGCGGCCCGCCGACGAGCAGGCCGGCGAGCATCCCCCACCAGGACCCGGCCATCGCGCCCTTGGCCGGCGTTGTGTCGATGGTCTCGACGATGCGGGCTTTGCCCTCGGTGTCCTTGGCCACGATCACGGCATCGTGCATCTGCAGCCGGCCCTCTGACTGGAGGTGGGCGAGGCTCAGCAGCACCTGCTCGGCTCGGGTCGGCTTGTCGAGGCCGATGGCGATGATCGCCTGACCGTGCGGGGCATCTGCTGGCGCGTCGCTCATCGTGCGAGGGTACCGACCCCCCCGGCGAACTGGCGGTGAGGGGCGGGCTTCCTACTCGTAGATGTTGGGCGGGGCTCCTTCGCCGATGGTGCTGGGATCTGCGCGGCCGGTGCCGACGAGGACCCAGGTGAACGGGTCGCCGACGACCCTGCCGTCGTGGCCGCGCTTGCGCAGCTCGAACCCGACGTGGGACACGGCGCCGGCCAGGCCGGTCCCGGGCTCGCTGGCGCGACCGAGCGAGGCGCGGATGTCGTCGGCGTGGAGCCACGTGTCGTACCAGAGTGCCTCGACGCCGTCGCCGAGGGTGCCCTCGTAGCCGCCCGGGGAGGGCGCTTGCCACGCGGCCTCATCGAACAGGGCGAGCGTCTTCCCGGCGACGTCGCGCACCTTGGCGCACTCCTCGGCCAGCTCGACCGGCGAGCTGCCGGCGCGCTCGTCGACCTCGCGCTTGGTGACCTCTGGCGTGCCGAGCCCCTCGACCTGCCCGGCGGCGACGTCGGCCATCGAGCCGATGACGTGGCGGGCGACGTCGCCCACGGTCCAGCTCTGGCATCTGCTGGGCGTGTTCCACTCCTGGTCGGACAGCAAGCTGATGAGCGCTTCGAACCGCTCGAGCTCACCGGTGAGACCGTCCATGACCTGCTGTCGATCGAGCGCCATGCTCTCCCCCTGGTCAGGCTGCACACTTACGTGCATGCTGCACGCATGTATCTCATGAGGAGGACCTCCCGTCAAGGGTGACAAGCGCCACCGCCGCACCCAGTCCGAGCGCACGGCGACGACGCGCGCCGAGCTGCTGGCAGCTGGCCGCGAGCTGTTCGCGTCCAAGGGCTTCGCCGGCGCGGGGCGGGAGGAGATCGTCGAGCGGGCCGGCATGACCCGCGGCGCGATGTACCACCACTTCTCCTCCAAGGAGGACCTCTTCCGCGCCGTGTACGAACAGGTCGAGCACGAGCTCACCGCCGAGGTCGCCGCCGCGGCACTCGCCGGCACCGAACCGATGGACCAGCTGCGGCTCGGGGCGATCGCGTTCCTCGACGCCGCCAGCCGGCCTGACGTGCGCCGCATCGTCCTGCTCGACGGGCCCTCGGTGCTGGCGGTCGAGGTGCGGCGGGAGATGAGCGAGCGCTACGGCTTGGGACTCGTGCGCGAGTCGCTGCGCGCGGTGATGGCGGCCGGTCTCATCGACACCCAGCCGGTCGGGCCGCTCGCGCACATGTTGCTCGCCGCGCTGCACGAGGCCGCAATCCTCGTCGCCGACGGTGCCGACCGGGCCGAGGTCGGCGCGACGGTCGAGCGGTTGATCACGCGCCTCTGACGCGTTCTTGCGGCACTTGTCGAGGGTCTTCGTCGATAACTGCCCCAAGAACGGGGACTCCGCGGGTTTCTGTGGGTCGCTTTCGGCGGCTTGGTGGCCGTAGGCG
>CAYSAC010000379.1:0-3515 GCA_964428815.1 uncultured Acidimicrobiaceae bacterium
AGCGCCTCGAGGAGGTTGGTCTTGCCCTCGCCGTTGTCGCCCAGGAGCGCGGTGAAACCGTCGGCGAAGGTGACGTCGGCTTCTGTGTAGCTGCGGAAGTCGCGCAGCGACAGCGACCGCAGGAGCAACAGCGCCTCAGCTCACTTAGGAGACCCGCACCGGCATCAGCAGGTAGAGGAACTCGGGGTGCTCGGCGCTCTTGACGAGGGCCGGCTTGAGGGCGTCGACGGTCTCGATGACGACCTCGTCGCCCGGCGTGACCTCGACGCCCTGCAGGAGGTACTCCGGGTTGAAGGCGACGGTGAGCTCGGTGCCCTCGTACTTGGCGTCCATGCTCTCGTGGGCCTGGCCGACGTCCTGGGTGACGGCAACGAGCTCGAGGCCCTCCGCGCTCATCGCCAGCCGCACGGGCGTCGCCTCACGGGCGAGAAGCTTCACGCGGCGGACCGCATCGAGCAGCGCCTCGCGCCCCACGGTGAGCCGGTTGGGGTGCGCCGAGGGGATGAGGCCGCGGTAGTTCGGGAACTCGCCCTCGATCAGGACGGTCGTGAGGCGGATGCCACCGACCTCGAAGCTGGCGTCGCGCTCGCCCAGCCGAAGGGTGAGCGTCTCGCTCGACCCCAGCGCGCGCCCGAGCTCAGCCAGCGCCCGCGACGGGACCAGCACGTGCTGGCCCTCGGCGAGCACGGTCGTGCCAGGCAGGTCACGCACTGCCAGTCGGTAGGAGTCGGTCGCGACCAGCCGCAGGCCATCGGCCTCTGCCGTCATGAGCACGCCGGTGAGGATGGGACGGGCGTCGTCGCCGCTCGCCGCGGGCACGACCTGCTTCAGCGCCGCGGCCAGATCGGCGGTCGCCAACGTCACGGCATCGCCGGTCGGCTCGGCCAGCCGCGGGAACTCGTCGGCCGGCAGCAACCGCAGAGAGAACTCGGAGCGGCCGGAGGTGATCCTGGCCTCGTCCCCGTCGACCTCCAGGTCCACTGCACCGGGCTGCAGGGCCCGCACGACCTCGTTGGCCAGCCGGGAGGGCAGCACAGCCACACCGTCGGCGCCGCCGCTCACGGCGACCTCCACCGAGATCGTCAGCTCGAGGTCGCTACCGGTCAGGCGCAGTCGGTCCCCGGTCAGCTCGGCCTTCACGCCGGACAGCACCGGCAGGGCGCCGCCGCGGCTGGCGACGGCTCGGCCGGCGGTGCCAAGCGCCTCGGCCAGCACATCACGTTCGCATCGGAGCTTCACGCCGTTGCTCGCTTTCTTCCTCTTGTTGTACGTGTCCGTCTAGGAATGGCTGTAGGACCTGTGGATTGTGGATGAAGGGCCATCATCCCAGGTCAGACCACCCGAGGGGTCGCGCTCATCGTCCCCAGGGTCTCACAGGCCATGCGCTGCTCGGGGGATGTCGGCGCCACGGGGGCGCCAGTCGCGCTGCTGTCCGCCTGTCGTGCACAGCCCATGCGCGGGGTTGCCCACATGCTGTCGCTCACCCGCCCGTCCTGACCGTCTGCACCAGCTCGGTGACCTGGTCGTAGACCTGGCGGTGAGTGCCCATCTGGGTGCTGATCTTCTCGACCGCGTGGATGACCGTGGTGTGGTCGCGGCCGCCGAATTCGCGGGCGATGGCGGGGTAGCTGAGGTCGGTCAGCTCGCGGAAGACGTACATGGAGATCTGGCGGGCGGTGACAAGGGGCCGCTGGCGCTTCTTGCCGGTGATCTCCTCGATCGGGTAGCCGAAGATCTTCGAGGTCGCCTCGAGGATCACGGTCGGGGTGATCGGGCGGGGCTGGCGGTCGGTGAGCAGGTCGGCGAGGACGTTGCTGGCAGTCTCGACCGTCAATGCCTCAGCCGTGAGGTTGGTGAACGCGGCGACGCGGATGAGCGCGCCCTCGAGCACCCGGATGTTGTCGGTGATGTTGGTGGCGATGTACTCGAGCACCTCGGGCGGGATCCAGGTCGTCTCCCGCTCGGCCTTGTTGCGGAGGATGGCGATGCGGGTCTCGAGGTCAGGCGGCTGGATGTCGGTGAGCAGGCCCATCTTGAACCGGCTGCGGAGCCGGTCCTCGATGCCGCCGATCGCGTCGGGCGGGCGATCCGAGCTGAGGACGATCTGACGGTTGCCCTGGTGGAGGTGGTTGAAGGTGTGGAAGAACTCCTCGACCGTCTGCTCCTTGCCCTCGATGAACTGGATGTCGTCGACGAGCAGGACGTCCACGTCGCGGTAGCGGCGCTTGAACGCATCGTTGGTCTGGGTGCGCAGGGCGTCGATGAACTCGTTGAGGAAGGTCTCCGAGCTCACGTACCGCACCCGGTAGGTGGGGTAGTTCTCGCTGACGTAGTGGGCGATCGCCTGGAGCAGGTGGGTCTTTCCCAGCCCGGCATCGCCGTAGATGAACAGCGGGTTGTACTTGCGGGCGGGCGTCTCGGCCACGGCCAGGGCGGCGGCGTGGGCGAAGCGGTTGCTGGCCCCGATGACGAAGTCCTCAAAGGTGTAGCGGGGTCCGATGTCGCCGCCGTCGCCGGGTCCACCGCGAGGGCCGGCGCCGGATCCGTCATGGTCGTGGGCGGGCTTCTGGACCGTCCACGCCGGCTCGGGCTCGACCGGGGCGATCTCGAGGACCAGCTCGAGGTCGCCGGCACCGATCTCACTGAGCGCGTCGCGCACCAGCGGCAGGAAGCGGCCCTCGATGCGCTCCTTGGCGAGGAACGACGGGACCGAGAGCGTGAGGCGTTGGTCGTCGAGGCTGATCGGCCGGGCAGCTTCGAAGGAGGTGATCCAGACCGGCTCGGAGACCTGCGCACGCAGCAGGTTGGCGCACTCGTTCCACAACCGTTGCGCCTCGCTCACCAGGCCACCTGCCTCCTCGGCTCGGGAACGTCCACAGCGACGTCCACACCTGTGGAAAACAGGAGCGGATGCCAGCGGGGCCCCCCACCGTGGCGGTTCCCGACGTCTCCCGAGCGGGTTGGTCCCTCGTGTCGCCCACCCCCGCAACGGGTTCGGGCACCGTAGCATCAGCCCACCCTGCGCGCGCAAGGGGCTCCTGGGGATTTCTGTTTACCCAGGTCAGAGTGCGTGGAGGGTCCCACCTTGACCGGCCTTGACCTGCTAGGGCGATCCCAGGTTGCCCCGCACCCCCCGCGACCTCTACCGTGACCCGGCACGGCTCCCGCGTGCCGCGCTTCGTCGCGCACCGCGAGCACCGATTTTCAGCCCATCCATAGGGCGGCGCCTGGCTAGCGCCTTAGCTCGCTAGCCCAGCGCCGAGGAGGCAGAGCAGTGAAGCGCACGTACCAGCCGAACAACCGTCGGCGCGCCAAGCGCCACGGGTTCCGGCACCGCATGAGCGATCGCGCCGGGCGCGCGATCATCAAGGCGCGCCGCCTCAAGGGCCGCGCGCGACTCTCGGCCTGATCTGGCGGATCAGCGACCGTGCGACCTTCGCGGCGCTGCGCCAGCATGGCCAGCGCGCCCGCCGGGGCCCGGTGGCGGTGACGTTCCTCGCCGCACCCACCGGCCC
>CAYSAC010000380.1:0-3515 GCA_964428815.1 uncultured Acidimicrobiaceae bacterium
TGCAGGACCGGTTCGCGGTGTGCGAGCGGCCCGGCGGCTACGGCCAGAACCACCGGCGCGTCCGCCGCCAGGAGGAGATCATCTGGATCCGCGAGCAGGGCTTCACCTGCGTCGTATCGCTGATCCCATCGCCGCACAACCTGCACAACTACGACGAGCTGGGCGTGACGTGGATCCACCGGCCGTACGGCACCCACGACGACCACCGCCAATTCCTCGGCGACCTCTACGTTGAGCTCCGGTCGATGCTGTATGCCGGTGGGAAGCTCGTCATGCACCAGGACGAGCTCGGTGATCGGATCTCCGGTGTGGTCGCGGGCTACGTGCTGTGGAGCGGGCTCGTGCCCGAGGGGCCGCAGGCCACGGCGGTCACCGAGCAGCTGCTGAACCGGCAGATGGGGCCCCTTGCCCGCGAGCTCGTGTCCGTCGCGGCCCAGCTCCCGCCCCCCGCGTGACGGACGCGATCGAGCTGCGGGGGCTGCGGGTCCTCGCAACCTGCGGCGTGCTGCCCCACGAGCAGGCACAGGCGCAGCCCATCGAGCTCGACCTCGACGTCGCACTCGACCTCAACGCCGCCGGCGCGTCCGACGACCTCGGCGACACAGTGGACTACGGCGCGCTCTGCGCGCGCGTCGAACGGGTCGTGACAGGTGGTCGCTTCGCGCTGCTCGAGCGCCTCGCGACCGTGGTCGCCGACGCCGTTCTCGAGGACGAGCGGGTGACATCGGTGACGGTGGCGGCGCGCAAGCTGCGGCCTCCTGTCCCGCAGCAGCTCGCCACCTCTGGCGTGCGCATCACCCGGTCGCGCTGATGCGGGCGATCCTCGGGCTCGGCTCGAACCTCGGGGACCGGATGGAGTACCTGAGCACCGCCGTCGCGTCGCTGGAGGGCGTGGTAGCGGTGTCGCCGATCTACGAGACCGACCCTGTTGGCGGTCCGGGGGGTCAGGGGCCGTACCTCAACCTCGTCGTCGAGCTGGACACGATGCTTGCGCCCCACGACCTGCTCGGTGTCTGCCACCGGCTCGAGTCAGCCGCCGGTCGGGTGCGGGCCGAGCGGTGGGGCCCGCGGGCCCTCGACGTTGACATCCTCTTCATGGAGGGCGTCGACCTCGACGAGCCCGACCTCCAGATTCCCCACCCGCGGATGCGGGAGCGCCGCTTCGTCCTCGCCCCATTGCGGGACATCGCTCCCGACCTCGTCGACCCCGACGAACTTGCACGGGCGGAGGGCCAGGTCCGGCGTTTCGGCTGACATCAGCGGCGCATAGCGCCGCTGATGTGCGCCGAAAGCCCGGGGGTCGATACCATCCTCCTCACGACCGGCACCCGCCTGGGGCTGGATCGGACAGCCCATGCGAGCACCCTCCCTGCGCATCATCGGCCCTGGCCGGGCCGGCACCGCCCTCGCCGTCGCGCTCTCGCGCGCCGGGTGGGACGTCGCCCCGCTGCTCGGCCGCGGCGACGACGCCAGCGGCGCCGCTGACGGCGTTGACCTGCTCGTCATCGCCACACCGGACGCGGCCATCGCCGACGTCGCTCGCGCCGTTCGGCGCGACGCGCACACCGTCGTCGCCCACCTCGCCGGATCGCTCGGGCTCGACGTGCTGGCACCCCATGAGCGGCGCGCCTCGATCCACCCGCTCGTCCCGCTGCCCAACGGCGACGTCGGCGCGCGCCGGCTCACCGGCGCGACGTTCGCGGTGAGCGGTGACCAGCTAGCGCGCGAGGCGGTCGCCGCGCTCGACGGCTCGGCTATCGAAGTCGCCGACGAGCATCGCGCTGCCTACCACGCGGCCGCGTGCATCGCCTCGAACCACCTCGTGGCCGTGCTCGGGCAGGCCGAGCGCGTGGCGGCGACCGCCGGCGTGCCCCTGGCGGCGTACCTGGACCTGGTTCGGGCGACGGTGGACAACGTGGCCGAGCTCGGCCCTGCGGCGGCGATCACCGGCCCGGCGGCGCGCGGCGACGCCGCGACCCTCCAGCGTCACCTCGCGGCCATGGAACCCGACGAGCGACGGGCCTACACCGCGCTGGCTGAGCAATGCCGGAGGCTGGCGTGCGCGTCGTGACGACGATTGCGGAGGCGCGAGCGGATCTCGACGAATGCCGCCACGCGCGCGGCACGGTCGGGCTCGTCCCGACGATGGGCTTTCTCCACGAAGGGCATCGCTCGCTCATGGCCCGGTCGGTCGCCGAGTGCGACCGGACGATGGCCACCATCTTCGTGAACCCGCTCCAGTTCGGCGCCGGTGAGGACCTCTCGTCCTATCCCCGCGACATCGAGCGCGACACCGCGCTGGTCGAGGGCGCCGGCGTCGACCTGCTGCTCGTCCCACCGCTCGCGGAGATGTACGCCGAGCCCGTGCAGACCACGGTCACGGTCGACGGGGTCTCCGCTCCTCTTGAGGGCGTGGCCCGACCGACGCACTTCGCCGGCGTGTCCACGGTCGTCGCCAAGCTGTTCAACATCGCGGGACCGTGCCGCGCGTACTTCGGCGAGAAGGACTTCCAGCAGCTCGCCGTCGTGCGCCGCATGGTGCGCGACCTCTCGTTCCCGGTCGAGGTGATCGGTTGCGCGACCGTGCGCGAGGCCGACGGCCTGGCGATGTCGAGCCGCAACGCGTACCTGACCGACGAGGAGCGGACGGCCGCGCCCGTCGTCTACCGCGCACTGCAGGCCGGACGGGACGCGGTGCTGGCGGGGGAGACCCACGTCGGAGCGGTCCGGGCGGCCATGGCCGGGATCATCACCGCCGAGCCGTTGGCCCGACTCGACTACGCCGAGGTGGTTGACGCCGCCTCGTTCACCATCCCAGAAGCCCTCGCGGGTGAGCTGCGGCTCCTCGCCGCGGTCCACCTCGGCAAGGCGAGGCTCATCGACAACGTGGGGGTGACCGTGCCAACGGCGCCCACCTCATCCAAGGAGCACCACTGATGCGGCGCCGCATGATGAAGTCCAAGATCCACCGTGCGACGGTCACCGACGCCGACCTCCACTACGTCGGGTCCATCACCGTCGACACCGACCTGCTCGACGCGGCCGACATCCTCGAGCACGAGCAGGTGACGATCGTCGACATCGACAACGGCGCGCGGTTCGAGACCTATGCCATCGCCGGCCGCCCCGGCTCGGGCGACATGTGCCTCAACGGAGCTGCCGCCCGGCTGGTCATGCCTGGCGACCGCATCATCGTCATCTCCTACGCCGACTACGACCAGGACGAGCTCGAGGGCTACGCGCCCCGCGTCGTGCACGTCGACACCGCCAACCGGCAGGTGGACGAGGCGACCGCGGCGCTCATCGCGCAAGCAGACGCACCGGGACCTCGCCGCTATCCAGAGGTCGAGGCGTCCCGCTGAGCGCCAGAATGCACCGGTGACCGCCGCCGAGCCGCTCGATCTGCTCGTCCTCGGCAGCGGGGTAGCGGGCCTGTCCGCCGCGGTGCAAGCGGCCGAGTCGCACGGCATGCGCGTCGGCGTGCTCACCAAGGGCGAGCTGCAGCAGGCCACGAC
>CAYSAC010000381.1:0-3493 GCA_964428815.1 uncultured Acidimicrobiaceae bacterium
GCCCGCGCGACTTGAGCGAGGCGTCGACGGTGGCGACGACGACGTGGACGTCGGCGATGCCGCCGTTGGTGATCCACGCCTTGGTGCCGTTGAGCACCCACTCGTCCTTGGCCGCGTCGTACACGGCCTTCGTTCGCAGCGAGCTGACGTCGGACCCGGCGTCGGGCTCGCTCACGGCGTACGCGCCGAGCATGACCTTGTCCGGCGTGCCGTAGCACTGCGGCACCCACTCGAACACCTGCTCCGGCGTCCCCTGGCCGGCGATGCCGGCGGCCGCCAGGCCCGACCCGAAGATCGACAGGCCGATGCCAGCGTCACCCCAGAACAGCTCCTCCATCGCGACAACCAGCGTGAGCCCGGTGGGGTCGCCCATCATGGCGTTGGCCATGAAGTCCATGCCGTAGAGCCCGATCTTGGCGGCCTCCTCGATGATGGGCCACGGCGTCTCCTCCCGCTCGTCCCACTCCGCGCCCGCCGGTCGCACGACGTTCTCGGCGAAGTCGTGCACCCACTTTTGGATCTGGAGCTGGTCCTCGTTCAAGGCCAGGGAGAAGTCGCCCACAGCGCACCTCGGTTCGCTAGAAGTTACCTCTCGGTAACATACGACAGCTGTCGATCACCTGTCACCCCGGGCACCATCGCCAGCGCGGCGATGACGAGCGCGGCGCCCACCAGGTAGGGGTCCGCGGTCCCCCCATCTTGGAACAGCAGCCCCGCCAATGCCGGACCGACCACCCGTGCGAGGCCGCCGGCGGACTGCTGGAACCCGTGGGCCGACCCTCGCCGATCGGCGTGGGCTCGGTGCCCGACCGCGGAGGACAGGGTCGGCGTCACCAGGCCCCGGCCGGCGCAGAGCAGCGCCCACCCCCAGTTGACGGCCAGCAGCAGGAGCCCGATGGCGTTGCTCGCCAGGCCGGTCCGCGACGCCCCGGCCTCGCCCAGCCGGTCGTTGGCCGGTCCGACCAGCCGGACCTGTACGAGCACCAGGGAGAAGCTGGCGACCCAGCGACCGTGGTCCAGATGGCGGCGAAGCCGGGGCAGGGGCCGACGCCCTCCACGCATCACCGGCCAAGCGAAGGACCGATCCTGGGCGTCCGTCAAATCCGGACCGTCGCGAACCTGTAACACACCGCCCCCCAGACCAGCAGGAACCGCGCAGCGTGATGGCGAACATGACGCGCAGTAAGGGCGACGGACAGGAGATGCGGGTCGATGGCCATCACGCAAGCGAGGCTCCACGACGAGGCGATCCTGGTCGACCAGGCATGCCACGGCGACAGCGCGGCGTTCGAGGAGCTCTACCGCCGCCACGCGCAGGCCGCGTGGCGCATGGCGCAGGCCGTCACCCGCAACGCCGACGACGCTGCCGACGCGGTCGCGGAGGCGTTCAGCCGGGTGTTTGCGGCGATGCTGCGCGGCTCCTTCCGCACGGACGCGCCGTTCCGCCCGTACCTGCTGACCGCCACCCGCAACGCCGCCATCGACACGATCCGCCACGGCAAGCGCACCGTGCCGACCGATGACGCGACGATCGACCTGCGCGACGACCGCACTCCTGGCGAGCGCGTCGACCGGACCGCGGACGCCGACCTCGTGTCGGCCGCGTTCCGCACGCTGCCCGAGCGGTGGCGCTCGGTGCTGTGGCTCACCGAGGTGGAGGGACTGCCGCCGCGGGCCGCCGCCGACATCCTCGGCCTCACGCCGAACGGCACCTCTCAGCTAGCGGTCCGCGCCCGCGCCGGGCTGCGCGAGCGCTACCTCCAAGCGCACCTCCGCGACACGGACTCCGAAGAGTGCCGGCGGACCGTCGGACACCTCGGAAGCTACGTCGCCGGCACCCTCGCACCGCGCGACGTCGCGCGCGTCGACCAGCACCTCGCGGGCTGCGCCGAGTGCCAGGAGCGCGTCGAGGAGCTGCTCGAGGTCGGGCACCGGCTACGCGCCATCGTGCTCCCGCTGCCGCTCGCCCTCGGCTTCGCCGCGAAGGATCAGTGGGCCGCCATGTTCATCAGCGCGGGCCGCTCCGGCCCGCTAGGTCTCGTCCTCCCCGGCGGTGGCCACGTCGCGCCGTGGGCAGAGCGGGCCCTCGCCGGTGCCGCCGCCGCGGTTGTGACCCTCGGCATCATCGGCGCCACGATCCTCGGCTCGCGCGGCGGCAAGGACGCCGTCCTGAATGGCGACGAGTCCGCGCAGGTCGGCGGCCGTGGCTGGCTCGACCTGAGCGATCTCGGGCTCGACCTGTCGAGCTCGGTGGCACCGATGCTGACCGGCCTCAAGAACCTTCCTGGCGTAGCCGGCTCGACCTCGGCAACGAGCGGCACCACCGAGACGCCGCGCGGTGATGCACCAGCCGCCGCGCCGTCCGGTCCCGACGCCGGCACAGGTACCACGACCGCGCCAGCGGCACCGTCCATTCCCGGTGGCGGCCCGCAGGGCCAGACGCCCGCCCCCACCGCGCAGGCCAACGTCGGCGCCAACCTCCAGGACCAGACCGTCGGCGTGTCGATCGGCGTCGGCGGTGGCTGCACGGGCGTCTCCGCCGGCGGCACCACCGTGGGCTGCGAGGCCCCGGCACCGGAGGAGCAGGGCGTGCAGATCGAGGTCGCGCCGTTCGTCCCGCCGGTGACGATCGGCCTCTAGCTCAACTACTTGGGCCGGACCTCCGTCCCGCCCGGACCGTCCTCCACCGTGTAGCCGCGCTCCTGGATCTCGTCGCGCAGCGCGTCAGCCCTTGCCCACTCCTTGGCCGCACGAGCGTCGTCACGCTGCCGCGCCAACGCGAGCACGTCGTCGGGCACCTCCGCGACGCTGATCCCGATCTCGAGCCCGAGCGCTTGGGTGATCTCGCGCACCGCGGCCGCGGCCGGCGCGGCACGAGCGTCGTCCTCGGTGTCGAGCGAGGTGTTGCCCCGCCGGACCAGCTCGAACACGAGCGACATCACCGCAGGGGTGTTCATGTCGTCGTCCATCGCGGTGCGGAACCGCTCGATGGCTTCGGGATCGGGTGCGCCTTCGAGGTCGGCCGTGCGCCGCGCAAACGCATCGAGGCGCGCCAGCGCCGCTGACGCGTCGTCGGTCGACTCGCGGGTGATCTCGATCGGCGAGCGGTAGTGGGCGCGCAGCACGAGGAGCCGGTACGCCCGCGGGTCGGTCGACTCGACCAGATCGAGCAGCCCCATTGTGTTGCCGAGCGACTTCGACATCTTCTCCCCCGCCATCTCGACGAAGCCGTTGTGGAGCCAGTAGCGAGCGAACTGGCGGCCGGATGCGACCGCCTGCGCGCGCTCGTTCTCGTGGTGGGGGAACGCGAGGTCCTGCCCGCCACCGTGGATGTCGAAGCCGTCGCCGAGGAGGTCGAGCGACATGACGACGCACTCGGTGTGCCAGCCAGGGCGACCCTCACCCCACGGCGACGGCCACGACGGCTCGTCGGGCTTTGCCTTCTTCCAGAGCGCGAAGTCGACCGGGGACCGCTTCTCCTCGAGCGTCTCGA
>CAYSAC010000382.1:0-3492 GCA_964428815.1 uncultured Acidimicrobiaceae bacterium
GGGGTGGCCGCCCGCCTGCGGACCGGCAACGTCGGCATCAACACCGTCCAGCGCAACCACGAGGCGCCCTTCGGCGGCTTCAAGATGAGCGGCGTCGGGCGCGACGGCGGCTCTTTCGGGCTTCACGCCTACAGCGAGCTGCAGTCGATCGTCTGGCCCGGCTGAGCAAGGGAGCACCGGTGGCCACCTACGACCTCGTCATCACCAACGGCACCGTCGTCGACGGCACCGGGCTGCCGCGGCGCACAGCTGACGTCGGGATCAAGGACGGGCGCATCGTTAACGTCGGCTTCGTCGACCCCGCCGAAGCAACCCGGGTGATCGACGCCGAGGGCCTCGTCGTCGCGCCAGGCATCGTCGATCCCCACACCCACTACGACCCGCAGCTCACGTTCGAGCCGTACGCGACCTCGTCCTGCTACCACGGCGTCACCACGGTCGTCGCCGGCAACTGCGGCTTCTCGGTCGCGCCGATCAAGCGCGGCGACTCGCCGTGGCTCATCCAGCTCTTCGCCCGCGTCGAAGGCATGGCGGCCAAGGCGCTCGAGGGCATCCCGTTCGACGGCTTCGAGACCTTCCCCGAGTTCCTGGCCAGCGTCGAGGGCAAGCTCGGCATCAACGCGGCCTTCTACGTCGGCCACTGCGCGGTGCGCCGCTACGTGATGGGGGAGGACGCGCAGGAGCGGGAGGCGACGCCCGAGGAGATCGAGCAGATGCGCGCCGTCGTGAGCGACGCGATGGCTGCCGGTGCCGCCGGGTTCTCGTCCACCCACGCACCGACGCACTTCGACACTGCCGGGCGGCCGGTGCCCAGCCGGTTCTCGTCGAACGAAGAGCTGCAGGCGCTCGTCGAGGAGGCGGGCAAGGGCAACGCCGGCACCATCGCCTACCTCCCCCAGTCGGCGGTCGGCGGCATCACCGCCGAGGACGAGGCGCTGCTGATCGACCTGTCGCTGCGCTCGAGGATGCCCGTCATCATCCAGGGACTCGGCGCGCGATCGAAGGTGGATGCACCCACCGCAGGGTGGGACAACGCCAAGCGCTTCGTCGAGGACGCCACCGCGCAGGGCGCGGCCGTGTACTCGATGCTGATGTCGAAGCCGTTCAACCGGACCTTCGACTTGGCCAAGGGCACGACGCTCTACGAGGGCGCGCTCGCGTTCAACCGCATGTTCGCCGAGGCGACGACCATCGAGGAGCGCGTCGCGCTCCTCCGTGACCCCTCGTTCCGCGAGGCGGTGCGCGGCTCGGTCGAGCGCTTCAACCGCGACCCGGACAAGGGGCCTACGCTCCCGCCGCCGCAGTGGCAGGTGCTGCACGTCAACGCGGCGTCGCTACCGGAGAACGACAAGCTCATCGGTCGGTCGCTCGCCGACATCGCGGCCGAGCGCGGCGTCGACCCCGTCGACGTGATGCTCGACATCGCGCTGTCGGAGGACCTCACCGTCGAGTTCGTGTGGAAGACCGAGACCCCAGAGTGGATCGCGGGCACCAAGATCGCCCAGGAGGATCCGCACATGCTCGTCGGGACCTCCGACGGCGGCGCTCACCTCGACCGAGACGACGGTGCCGAGGCAACGAGCTGGTTCCTCAAGCACTGGGTGCGCGAGTGGCGTGGGTTCACCCTCGAAGAGGGCATCCGCCAGATCACCGCGATCCCGGCAGCGCTGTGCCAGCTCATCGACCGCGGGTTGCTGCTGCCCGGGTACGCGGCCGACATCATGATCTTCGACCCCGACACGATCGGCCCCGCGTACAAGGCGTTCGTCCACGACTTCCCCAACGGCGAGGGTCGCTGGATGAGCAAGCCCGATGGCGTGCACGCCACGATCGTCAACGGCGTGCCGATCGTCATCGACGGCGAGCTGCAGCCCGACGCCGGGCTCCCCGGCCAGGTGCTGCGACCAGCGCGGGCAACCGTCCGCTGAACAACGCCCTCCTCGCCGCGTACGAGGAGGGCGTCGCCGCGATCGAGGCGATCGCGGTGCGCTACGACGCCGTCGACTGGGACCGGCCGGTGACCGACGAGTGGACAGCGCGCGAGCTGGCCGGTCACGTCCTGTGCGTGAGCCGGTGGTACCACTCGTGGCTCGATCGCGCCGAGGCCGGCGACGCGTCCCGGCCGTTTCCCTCCGACGAGCTCGCGGCCCGCAACGCCTCCGACCTAGCCGCGCTTCCTGCGACGTCGGGCCCCGAGCGGGTCGTCGAGTTCGCATCCTTGGCGCGCACGTACGCGGCGCGCTTGCCAGCGGCGTGGGACCAGCCGTTCGGCTTCCCGTACGGCACCGTCACGGTCGGCATCCACGCCGGTGGCGCGACGGGCGAGTGGCACCTCCACGCATGGGACCTGGGCGGCGCCGTCGGGGTCGATCACCGACCGTCCGACCCGGCGCTCGTCTATGACGGCCTCGGCATCGCGCTCGGTGGCGCCAGGACCGGCGGCAACCGGATTGCGAAGCTGGCGACGCCCGCGCTCGTCCGCGCTCGTCCGCGCCTCGCGGCGGCGGAAAGACCCGTGGCAGCTCGTCTTGGAGCGCAGCGGTCGCATCTAGCGGCGCGACAGGTTCGGCCCGTGTCGATGGTCGACTCGTCCAAGCTCGATGTGTTGGAGCGGCTGCCCGGCTGGAATGGACGACGGAGCCAGCCTCGTCTGCCACGACGCCGGCATCAGGTGCTGGTAGGCGACCGCTCGACTCTCGACCGTCACCTTCGCGATCGCTGGGCCGTCACCCGACCTCGCGCGACGGACCTCTACGCCACCCATCGCTACGCGCAGACGAGCTGGATGAGGAGGAGCGTGGCGATGGACGTGACACAGAAGAGGTGGTCGCGACAGACCGAGCGAGCGAGCGTGCTCTGCCTCGACGCCGAGTCGCGCTGCTCGCCGAGGCGGACCGCGCTCGGAACCGTGTGCACGGCCGCGAGCCCGATCGGCACGACAGCGAGCAGCGCCGACGCCGCGCTCACCCAGCGAGGAGCGTCGTTGCGGAGCAGCTGCACCACGATGGCGACGAGCGTTCCGAGCATGGCGGCGGCGATGAGCCGGTTCATCGGCCGTGCCTCGGTCGTGACCCGCCGGTAGTAGCCGGCGATCGACGCCAGCACCGGTTCGGGCACATCGCCATCGGTCTGACGGAGCACCTGCACGTCGAACATCAGGTCGAACCACAGCACCGCGAGCAGGAACCCGGCACCGGCCGCGACGACAGCGTCCATCGCCGCGAGTCTGGCTGAACCGCGTGCGCCAACCCATCTCTGAGCGCTGACCCGGCTCCTGGCCGGGTTGGCGCACAAGGTTCGCAGGACCGCCAGGACTTGGTCGGCCAAAACTAGAACGTGTTATAGTTTCGGGAATGCGTGGGATCGTCTGGACCGGGGCGCTCGAGGTGCGCGACGACGTCGAGGTCCGGGCCCCGAGGCCTCACGAGGTGCGGGTGCGCATCGTCAACGCCGGGGTCTGCCACAGCGACGTGAGCGTCATCGACGGCACGA
>CAYSAC010000383.1:0-3477 GCA_964428815.1 uncultured Acidimicrobiaceae bacterium
GCTCACGTGTCGCCCACGCTCACCCGTTGGCGCCAGAAGGGCCTCCTGTTCAGCCCGACCAAGGGCGTCTATGTCCCGATCCCGCCCGAGTACCGCTCGTGGCGGGCGGTCCCGGCGTCGCACTTCGTCGACCCGCTGATGCGACACCTCGGCCACGACTACTACGTCTGCCTGCTCTCGGCCGCCGAGGCGCACGGGTTCGCGCACCAGCGGCCCCAGGTCTTCCAGGTGATGACGCCGGCTCGGTTGCGCGATCGCGCGTTCGGTCGCGTCCGGCTCTCGTTCGTCACCTCATCGGACACGAGCTCACGACCTGTGGTCGTGAAGAACACGCAGACCGGGACGATGCGGCTCTCCACCCCGGAGGGCACTGCGCTCGACCTCGTCTCGATGCCGCGGAGAGGCGGCGGCTTGTCCAACGTCGCAACCATCCTCGGCGAGATGGTGCAGGACGCCGCGCTCGACCCCGGCCAGCTCGCTGACCTCGCGGCCACGTACCCAGCCGCGATCGCCCAGCGGACCGGCTGGCTGCTGGAGTTCATGGCGAACGAGGTCGGCCATCCAGTCGACCTCGAACGGCTCTTGCAGGTCGCCGGCTCGCGCACCACACCCGCACCCCTCGACGCGCACGGACCCCGACGCGGACCGCTCGACGGGCGCTGGAACGTCATCATCAACGGACCCGTCGAACCCGACCTGTGATCCCGCGCGCCGACATCGTCGAGTGGAGCCGCCACGTCGGCTGGTCGACCGACGAGCAGACCGAACAGGACCTGCTCCTGTCCCGACTCATCGTGGAGATCGCGCGCGATCCCTACCTGGGTGAAGAGCTGGTCTTCCGTGGCGGCACGTGCCTGCACAAGCTCCACGCCGACAAGGCCTACCGCTACAGCGAGGACCTCGACTACGTGCGCCGCAGCGGCGGCGGGATCGGTGACCTCACGCGCGCGGCCAGCGCCATCGGCGAGCGGCTCGGGATGGAGGTCCGGACCCAGATCGGGCAGCACCCGAAGATCTACCTGCGCGCCCCCTTCGAGTCTGGCGACGGAAGGATGCGAATCAAGATCGAGGTGAACACCTTCGAACGGAGGCCAGCGCGCGACCTGGTCCGCATCCCGCACTCGGTCGAGTCGGCATGGTTCACGGGAACAGCCGACGTCCTCACGTTCTGCCTGGCCGAGCTGGTCTCCACCAAGCTCCGCGCCCTCTTCCAACGATCGAAGGGTCGCGACCTGTTCGACCTGTGGCTCGCCATGGTGCAGCTCGACGTCGCTCCCGCTGACCTCGTCGACTGCTTCGCCCCGTACCGGCCGCAGGGCTACACGCGCGCTCGGGCCGAGCAGAACCTCCGTGCCAAGCTCGCCGACCTGACTTTCCGCAGCGACCTCGAGCCGCTCGTAGCAACGTGGCCCGAGGGCTACGACATCGACGTCGCCGCCGAGTTGGTCATCAGCGAACTGTTCTTGTTGCTCTGACCCAACGCGACCGAGACACGCGGTGCAAACCATCGCGCGTTCATCGCGCGTCCCGGTCTGTTCGCTGAGGTTCGCCATCGTCCGCGCAGTGGCTCTGAGCTGGTGGTTTCGTTCGTGCGCGTTCGCTGATGTCCGGTGATGGAGTCCTCGTAATGAGCAGGTCAAGGGTTCGATTCCCTTCTCGGGCTCATACGAGCAGCACGGCACCCAAGACCGCTCTTGCGACGCTCAGCTCAGGGCACGGCGAGACTGTCGGCACGCATAGCTACTGCATCCACGAGGCGTCCGGGCAGCGGGCTGTGAAGGGCGACGACATCGTCGTTCGTGGCAGCCTCAGCGAACGCGTCGGCGACGCTCTCGGCGAGGTTCGCGACTCGCTCGAGCAGTCGGCTCGGGTCGAGGCGAAGGTCGTCGGCGAGACCGACCCAGGCGCCGCGCCCGATGGACGACAGGCGGTAGTAGCCGCCGATCTTCATCGCCAACTTCACCTTCGGTGGGTGGAAGTTTGGGTACGCGAGCGCGCTGGCGATGTCGTAGAGGGGTGCGAGGCGGACCTGGGGACCAGCGAGCAGCACTGCGTAGTTCTTGGCGTGAGCGTCGGGCCCGGCGATCAGCCAGTTGAACACCAGGGCGTCAGCGAACGCGGCAACGGCCTCCTCTGCAACATCGTGAGGCATGGTGGTGCGCAGCAGGCCAGCGATGTCGGCCGGCGCCGGTCCGCCGTCGCTCTGATACTTGCGGGAGGGGTGCAAGCCCAGCGCCTGGCACATGTCTTCTTGGTGGATCCGCCGCCAGGACCCGACCCGATGCAGACGGTCGTAGCGCTCCACGACGATGACCCTCTCCTCGTCGAAGGCCTCGACCCAGCTGCTCGCTGCCCGCAGTCCGAGGTGAGCTGCCGCACGTAAGCACAGGTGCTCGTTGAGGTCGTGATCGTCGAGGCCGGCTACCGCCGGCTTCAGGATGTGGGTGGTGGGCGTCCGACCCGCCGGCCGGCCCCACCTTCCGCCTTCGCGTAGGAGGGCGAGCTTCGGTTGGGCGCCTGCGAGGCTCCAGCGGCCCTCGGCCGGGTTCGTCAACCAGGCGGTGTGGTCGCGGCGAAGAGTCTGAAGCATGTCGGCGATCTCTGCGGTCTCCAGCCAGGTGACCGTCCCGCGCCCTGAGCCGCCATGCAGGTCGGCGACCCGGTCGGGCCGCACGAGCTGCATGGCGCCGGGCAGGTCCTCGCCGACATAGGTGAGCAGCCCGAAGGGGTGCGACGTCGACACGGCGAAATCTCGACCCCACCGAGTCAGTACGGCGTCGTTGTCCGGTAGAAGCCCCCAAAGGAAGGGCTCGACAACACGGTGGGGGTGCTCGCGGGCGGCCAGGGGCATGGAGAGAGACAGCGGAGTGGCGTCGTCGCGTTGGCGCCACGCGTCCAGGTAGGTCAGGGACAGTTGTCCGCGGCGACGCCGCAGAGTCCCACCGTGCTCGCCGTTGCACAGGACCTCGAGCTGATCGAGGGCCTCGGGCTTCACCGGTGGGGCTCGTCGAAGCGGGCGAGGAGCGTGTCGAGGTCGACAGCGTCGGGCGGGATAGCGGTCGCGTCGACCGCGGTGAGGTCGGCGCCGAGCGCGGCGAAGGTTCGCAGTACAAGTCCCACCTCGGCGCCTGGTTTGCCGGCTTCCAGCGCGGCCAGCCAACGCCGGCTGACGCCCGCCCGGGCGGCGAGCTGGTCCTGGCTGAGGCCAGCGGCGCGTCGTCGGTCGCGGACCAGCGCTCCGATGTCACGTACCGTCCTGAGCCTCACGACGACCTCCATCCTCTGGTGCACGAACATGCACATTCTATAATGCGAACGTTCGTGCCCACAACATGGAATGCACGAACGTGCTCATTTCGGAAATGTGCACGATCGTGCGCACAACGCAATCGCTGCGGGGGCGGACGCTGCGCCGGCTAGATACCGGCCTCCGTCGCTTCACCGGATAACTTCGGCCGTTGCGCTCGTCGATCACCT
>CAYSAC010000384.1:0-3460 GCA_964428815.1 uncultured Acidimicrobiaceae bacterium
GCATGTATCGCCGAGTCGGGGTCGTCGCTGGCAAGGACGCAGGACGACGCGCCTGCCTTGCCCAGCCGCTAGGACGAGGACGCAGCCAGCGGCGACATCCGGCCGGCGAGACGTGCGTGAGACTTCCGCGTGGTTGCACTAGGCGTGCTTCTTGCGTGCGTTGGCGCGATCGGATTCAAGCAGTGGGCGCAACGCCTCAGCGCTGCTCGCATTCGGCCGACGCGTACATCGTGGCGTTGCCCTGCTGAGGACACCACACCCGCGACAAGGGAAGAACACCGTGGCTGGGTCGGTCGGCGGCACCAGCCCAAGAGGTTCGGGGCATGGACCGTCGAAAT
Source organism: uncultured Acidimicrobiaceae bacterium (assembly GCA_964428815.1). GTDB lineage: Bacteria > Actinomycetota > Acidimicrobiia > Acidimicrobiales > CAYSAC01 > CAYSAC01. Next base: position 339 of record CAYSAC010000384.1, read on the forward strand.
CGGATGGCTGGTGCCCCCAACCCTCGACGCCACGCGAGGTTCGGGGCACCAAATGCCCGAATCGGGCGTCCCATGCCCCCAACCACTCGTTCGCGCAGCTGGTTGCGACGATCCTCAGAACCCGCCGTGCTCAGAGCGCGCTATCGCACGCCAGAACGGCGCTTGCTCGGCAGCGGCACGAGCGCGCTCGTGCGCGCGCAGTGCTCGGCGTAGCCAGGGCGGTTGGCCTTGCTGCGATCGTCGAGCATCGGGATGCTGACGGCAACGAACATGACCGTCATCGCGACCGGCCCGACGGCGGTCCACCACCAGCCGGGGTCGGCCGCCAGCGCGAACAGCCAGAGCCCCCACCAGAATGAGACCTCGCCGAAGTAGTTCGGGTGGCGGCTGAACTGCCACACACCGGTCGCCATGATCTCGCCTGGCTGCTTGGTGCGGCTGAACGCCAGCAGCTGCTCGTCGGCGACGAGCTCGAGCAGCACCGCGCCGCCGGTCACGAGCGCCGCGAGCACATCGAGCGGGCCCAGGTCGTTGCTGCCGCGGGCGAGCGCGGGCCACAGCGCCAGGCAGCCCACGAAGACCTGCACCGTCGGGAAGCCGTGGATGCCGGTCAGGCTGATCAGCCACCTCGGCGCCTTCTCGTAGAGGTCGAGGTAACGCCAGTCCTCGTGGTGCAGACCGGGCCACCCTCGCGCCCAGTTCAGCGTCAACCTGACCGCCCACGCGAGCACCAGTCCGACGACGAGGGCCATGCGCGCGTCGGGCACCGCGTCCGTCGCGAAGCTCGCGTAGTACAGCGCGAGCATCGGCGGCGCGACGCTCCAGTACGGGTCGTACAGCGAGCCGTTGTCGAGCAGCATCGAGCCGGCCCAGATGACGAGCGTCGCGACGAGGTCGGCGACGAGGGCGGTCAGGATCGGCCGCTCGTGGCCCATCGCCTCCGCGGTCGCGTACGCCGCACCGAACGCAACGACGTACGCGGTGATGACGACCGCGAACGACGCGCCGCGCGACAGCCGCCGCGCCGGCCCGCTCACCGGCTGAGGATGACGGACGAACCGTGGCCGAACAGGCCTTGGTTCACGGTGAGCCCGACCGTCGCGCCCTCCACCTGGCGGCCCTCCGCCTGCCCGCGGAGCTGCCAGGTCACCTCGCACACCTGGGCCAGCGCCTGCGCGGGCACGGCCTCACCGAAGCAGGCCAGGCCGCCGCTCGGGTTGACCGGGATGCGACCGCCGATCGTCGTGTCGCCGTCGTTGAGGAGGCGCTCGGCCTCGCCGGCCTTGCAGAGGCCGATGTTCTCGTACCAGTCGAGCTCGAGCGCGGTGGAGAGGTCGTACACCTCCGCCAGGCTGAGGTCCTCGGGCCCGAGGCCGGCCTCCTCGTACGCGGCGCCCGCGATCGAGTCGCGGAACGTGAGCTCGGGCGGGGCCAGCGCAGCGGCTGAGTCCGTCGCGAAGTTGGGCATCTCGATCACCGTGTTCGGGAACCGCGGCGTGACCGTCGAGACGGCGCGCACGCGCACCGGGCTGGTCGTGTGCTTGCGGGCGTGCTCGGCCGAGCACAGCACCACGGCCGCGGCGCCATCGGAGGTCGCGCAGATCTCGAGCAGCCGCAGCGGGTCGGCGACGACCGGCGACGCCGCGACATCGGCTTCCGTCACCTCCTTGCGGTAGCGGGCGTTGGGGTTGGCCAGCCCGTGGCGCGCGTTCTTGACCTTGACCTTGGCGAAGTCCGCAGGCGTGGCGCCGTAGAGCTCGATCCGGCGCCGGGCGTACAGCGCGAAGTAGGTCGGGTTGGTCGCGCCGAGCAACCGGAAGCGGAGCCAGTCCGGATCGTCGGGCCGGTCACCGGCGTTCGGGGCGAGGAAGCCCTTCGGCGTCGTGTCCGCGCCGACGACGAGGGCGACGTCGGACAACCCCGCGAGGATGCGCGTGCGCGCGCTCTCCAGCGCGGTGACACCGGACGCGCAAGCCGCGTAGGACGACGACACGCGCGCGCCGTTCCACCCGAGCGCCTGCGCGAACGTCGCGCCTGCGACGTAACCGGGGTAGCCGTTGCGCATCGTGTCGGCACCGGCAACGAAGTCGACGTCGGTCCACGCGACGCCGGAATCAGCGAGCGCGGCGCGAGCGGCCTCGACGCCGTACTCGACGAACGGCCGGCCCCACTTGCCCCACGGGTGCATCCCCACGCCGAGGACCGCGACGTGGCCGCTCATGCCGGCACCACCACCTTCCACTTGTAGATGACGTGCTCGGCGTCGTCGTCCTCGAAGAGGGTGTCGAGGACGAGCTCGACCTCCTGCCCGGCGTGCAGCTGGTCAACGGTCACGCCCCCGGCGACCTGCCCGAGCACGACGAGCTGCTCATCGGCCAGCTCGACGGCGGCGAGCGCGAACGGCTCGTACGGGTCGGCGGCGATGTACGGCGGCGGCGGCTGGTAGCGGGCGTCGGTGAAGGACCAGATCGTGCCCGTCCGCGAGAGCCGGACCTCCTCCAGCTCGCTCCCGTCGCACGCCGGGTTGCGGCAGAACCCGCTGGCCCGAGGAAAGAAGACGGTGCCGCACGTGGTGCAGCGCGTGCCCAGCAGCGCGGGCTCGTCTTCCATCGTGAACCAGCCCTCGACGGCCGGGATGCGCGGCTTCGCGGTCACAGCGCTCCTTCCTGACGCCCCGTCAGATCCGGCGCAGTCTGGCACAGGTCCGGTTTTGCCGCCTCGCGGACACCGGTGCTAGGAACACCTGGCTCTTGGCAGCCAAAGCCGAGGTTTTGCTGACCCAAACATGGACCCCACCCTCACCAAGTCAGAGCGGGAAGCGCTGAAGGCGATCTACCGCTTCACCCGTCATGGCGCGGAGGCCCACACGGGCGCGCTCGCCGAGACACTCGGGCTCAGCCCCGGCACGGTGACCGCGACGATCAAGCGGCTGGCCGACCGCGAGCTGGTCGACCACCGCCCTTACCAGGGCGTGACGTTCACGCCGGAGGGCCAGCGGGCCGCCGTCGCCGCGATCCGCCGCCACCGCATCGTCGAGCGGTTCCTCGCCGACATGCTCGGCTACGCCTGGAACGAGGCCGACAAGCTCGCCGTCGGGTTCGAGCACGAGCTGCCCGACGAGG
>CAYSAC010000385.1:0-3452 GCA_964428815.1 uncultured Acidimicrobiaceae bacterium
CACCGCCGATGCTCTTGGACCTCGTCACCATCGCCGTGCTCGCCTTCGTCGGCACCCGCGTCGTCCGCGGCCTGCGGCGGGCGTACGCGCCAGCAGAGCGGCGCCGCACCATCGCCTTGCTGCGCGGGCTCCGTCCGCGGCACTTCCTGCTCGCCGTGCCGGTCTTCGTCGCGGTCCTGGTGACCGCGCTGCTGCTCGTCCAGCTGCCCGTGCTCTCGTTCGGGTGGTGGACCGCGATCGGGGGCATCGGCAACCCGGTCACCGGCGGGACCGAGCGCACGACCGGCACCATCCTCGAGTGGGCGATCCCGATCGCGTTCATGGCACTGCTCGTGCCGGCGCTGCCGTTCTTCGCCGAGCGGGAGGAACGGGCTTTCCGGGTGGGCGGAGAGCACCGCAGCTTCTGGCAACGCCGCTGGAAGGACATCGAGTTCGGTGCGGCGCACGCGCTGATCGGCATCCCGATCGGTGTCGCGCTGGCGCTGAGCATCGGCGGCGCCTACTTCACGTGGTCGTACCTGCGCGGCTTCCGCGCCGGCGGCGGAAGGATGGCTGCGCTGGCAGAGAGCACGCGGGCCCACCTCGCCTACAACCTCAGCCTGGTCGCCATCGCGCTCGCCGCCTACCTCGCGATCGCCCTCGGCCTTGGCTAGAGCGATCTACGGTTCGACCCATGGATGCGGTCGTGATCGCCGGCGGAGCGCTCCTGTTGCTCCTGCTCGCCGTCGTGCTCTCGTACAACCGCTTCGTCCAGCAACGGCAGCTCATCGACAGCTCGTGGTCCAACGTCGACACCGAGCTGCGTCGCCGCTACGACCTGATCCCCAACCTGGTCGAGACCGTGAAGGGCTACGCGGCCCACGAGCGGGCCACGCTCGAAGAGGTCACCGAGGCCCGCCGGCAGGCCGTCGCCGCTACCGGTGACCCGGGCGAGCAAGCCGCGCAGGAGAACGTGCTCGTCGGCGCGCTCCGGCAGCTCCTCGCCGTTTCGGAGGCCTACCCAGACCTGAAGGCCGATCAGCAGTTCCTCGAGCTGCAGCGCGAGCTGGCCAACACCGAGGATCGGATCCAGGCCGCCCGGCGGTTCTTCAACACCAACGTCCGGGACTACAACCGCCGAGTCGAGTCGGTCCCATCGAACCTCATCGCGGGTGCTTTCGGGTTCACCCGCCGTTCGTACTTCGAGGTGGAGCCGGCAGTGCGCGACGCCCCGGCACCTGACGTTTCGCTCGGCTAGCGCCGCTCAATCGTCGTCGTGGCCCTTCTTCTTGCCGTGGCCTTCGCCTTCGTCGTCCTCGGGCGGCGCCTCGGTCACGGGGGTCGCCTCCGCGGTCACCTGCGGGAGCGCCCGCATCACGTCGGCCATGGCCGCGCCGATCTCAGCCGCCCGCTCGTCGCTGAGTGCCCCGCTGGCTCGGTGGCGCTCGACCACGGTCGACAGATCGCCCAGCGCGGCGAGGGCGGCATCGGCATCACCGCTATCGGCCGCGGCGCGCACGGCGGCGACCTGCTCTGAAAGCTCCGCGGAGACCTCGGTGGAGGCGCCGTCACCACCGCACCCGCTGAGCGCGACCGCGAGCACCACACCGAGCAGGACGCGCTTCATCGGACGCTGTCCTCGAGGTTGCTGAGGGCGTCGTCGAGGTCGAGGACCGCTGGGTCCGCCGGCGCGCCCGGCGGCGTGTCGTTGCCGCCCCGCGCCGAAGTGAGAGCGAACGCGGCGAGCAGCACGACGGCGGCGATGCCGAGGAGCACCGCGGTGGGCAGCCGGCGCGCGGGGCGGCGGGGCGGGGACGGCGCGGCGACCGTCGCGGTTGCCGGCTGGGGGGCGTCGAGGAGCTGCGGCGGCACCTGGAACGTCATCGTCGGCTCGGCGATGGTCTGAGTGACGGCGATCTCTTCGGTCGCGCTTCCCCCCGGATCGTGGTAGCAGCCATCGCGCAGCGCGCGAGCGACGATGGCGGCCGATGGCCGCTCGGTCGGCTCTTGGGTGGTCATGGAGCGCACCAGCGGCTTGCACCACTCGGGCATCGCTTCGGGCAGGTCGGGCGACCTCGTCAGCCGCGCCATCGCCGCCTCGAGGGAGGACCCGGAGAAGGCGCGCTCGCCGTTGCAGCACTCGAGGAGGACGAGGCCGAGGGCGTACACATCGACCGCGGCCGTCACCGGCTCGCCCCGCACCTGCTCTGGCGCGAGGTAGGCGGCCGTGCCGATGACGAACCCGGTCGCGGTGATGCCGGTGGTCGCGTTGCTGTCGACGAGCCGCGCGATGCCGAAGTCGCTGAGACGAGCGCGCCCGGTCGCGTCCAGGAGGACGTTGCTCGGCTTGACGTCGCGGTGGACGATGCCGCGTGCGTGGGCGTGAGCGAGCGCGTCGGCCAGCTCGGCGCTGATCTCGATCGCTCGATCGCATTCGATGGCGCCGTCGGCGAGCAGACCGCTGAGCGTCATCCCCTCGACGAGGTCGAGCGCCAGGAACGGCCGGTCCTCCGCGTCGCTGCCGACCTCGCGCAGGCGCACGATGCCGGGGTGGTCGAGCGCCTCGAGGACCTTGCCCTCCATCTCGAAGCGACGGGCGTCGTTGACCTCGACGCTGCGGAGGACCTTGATCGCGACCTGCTCGCCGGTGGCCGTGTCGGTGGCTCGGTAGACGTCGGCCAGCCCGCCGCGGCCGATGCAGTCGCCGAGCTCGTAGCGGCTGGTCAGGTCGTCTGTAACGGTCACCGGGCCCCTGTACCCGCGGCTGACCAAGGGTAACCGGTCCCCGAAATCAGTCGCTCACCGGCTGAAGTCCCAGCCCGTGCCATCTCGGAACTGCTTGAGGAGGCGGCGCGCGACCGTGTGCACGTGCACCTCGTCGGGACCGTCGTATATGCGGCCGAACCGCGCGGCGCGGTACATGTGCGACAGCGGCGTGTCATCGGTGAGCCCCGCGGCGCCGTAGGCCTGGATTGCGCGGTCGATGACGTTGTGGAGCATCCGGGCGCCGACGACCTTGATCGTGCCGATCTCGAGGCGGGCCTGGTCCCCTTGGTCGATCTTGCTCGCGGCGTACAGCGTGAGCATGCGACACGCCTGGATCTCCGCGTAGCTCTCGAACACGTGCTGCTGCATGAGCTGCTTGGCCGCGAGCGGCTCGCCGAACGCCGTCCGGTTGTTGAGCCGGTTGCACAGCAGCTCGAACGCGCGCTGCGCTTGGCCCAACCACCTCATGCAGTGGAAGATGCGGCCCGGGCCGAGCCGGTCCTGCGCGATCACGAAGCCGTGACCCCGTGGGCCGAGGATGTTCTCCTTCGGCACTCGCACGTCGTCGTAGAGCACCTCGCAATGGCCGCCCCTGATCCCGAGCACGGGCGTCTCCCGAACGATCGTGTAGCCGGGTGTGTCCGTCGGGACCACGATCATGCTGAACGCGGCGTGGTCGGCCGCGTCCGGCTCGGTCCGGCACATGA
>CAYSAC010000386.1:0-3437 GCA_964428815.1 uncultured Acidimicrobiaceae bacterium
TGATCAGCAGGTGCTCGAGCAGGTTCACCGGCGACGGCAGCTGGGCCCACACCGAGGGCAGGAACGTCGCCCGCGCGCCGCTCGCCCTGATCAGCAGCCCATCGACGCCGGGCCGCACCCAAGCCAGCACGTCCTCGAGCGTCGCCGCCGGCATCTCCTCGAGCGGGCTCAGCACCGAGACCTTGATCGACATCGCCCGGTAGTCGTCGGCCGTCACCGGCGGCAGTCGCGGGTCGGCGAAGGCTGACTGGCGCGCGTTGCGAGCCACGTCCTCGACGAGCGGTGCGTCGGGCTCGATCGTGCCGATGCACCCGAGGAGCTGGCCCTCGCGCTCGAGGGTCACGAAGCTGGCGCCGGGGTCGCTCAGCGGTGGCCCGTGCTCGCCGGGTCGGTAGCGGCCCTCGCCTCGCAGCTCGATGGTGATCGCCGCTGCCGCGATCCGCAGCAGCGCGGCGCGGTCCTCCTCGCCGAGCGTGCTCATGTGAACGCGAACGCTCCGTAGCCGACGACCCGGCGGCGGTCGCCGGCGGTGTCACCCGAGGTCCGCAGGTCGAGCAGCCGCGCCTCCATGCCCCGCCGCCGGGCGCAGACGAGCAGCCCCCGGATCGGCACCGCGCCGCACGCGTCATCCGATGCGATGTCCGCGACCCGCCCTTCGAGCACGGCCTCGGCCGTCCGGCGGTCGCGGGCCGTGGCGGTGTCGTGGTCGAGGTAGTGGCTGAGATCGGAGCTGACCACCACGAGGGTCTCCTCGCCGCCCCACACCTCGTCATACGCGGCGGCGACCTGCTCGGGCGTCGCCTGTCCGACGATGAGCGGGACGAGCGTGAAGGTCCCCAGCGTCCGCTGGAGGAACGGCAGGTGGACCTCGAGGCTGTGCTCGGGCGCGTGAGCGATGTCGCCGTCGACGGCCAGGCCCCGCTCGACGAGCTGGTCGCTCGCGGCCCAGTCGACCTCGACGGGGCCGAGTGGCGACGCCCAGTGGGACGCGGTGCTGATGCCAACACCGCGGATCGCGACGCGGTGCGCCGGTCCGGCCAGCACGACACGGGAGATGTCGCCGCGGCGTGCCGCCAGCGCGGCATACGCGACCCCGGCCGTCGGCCCGGAGTACACGTAGCCCGCGTGCGGGCCGATCATCGCCTTCGGCGAGGCCGCGTCCGAGGGAGGCGCGGCAGCGACGTAAGCATCGACCGCAGGCGCGAGCACGTCCGGGTCGTCGTCGTAGAAGACGCCCGCGACCGCGGTCGGGCGGATCCAGCTCACCGCGCGCCCCGCACCGTGAGCCGGACGGGCTGACGCCGCGCGCCCCAGTCCCCCGGCGGGCCGTCGAACCGGCCCGGCAGCGCGGTGCCGCATCCCTCGCAGTGCCCCTCGCCGTCGAGGTGCCAGGCACCAAGCTCGTACCAGTTCCGCTCGATCACCTGCATCCCGCACCCGGCGCAGTAGGTCGAGCTGCCGGCGCGGTCGTGGACGTTGCCCGTGTAGACGTGGTGGAGGCCGTTGGCCAGCGCCAGCGTGCGGGCCCGCGTGAGGGTGGACGGCGGCGTCGGCGGCACGTCCATCATCTTGTAGTCGGGGTGGAACGCGGTGAAGTGGAGCGGGACGTCGGGGCCGAGGTGCTCGCCGACCCACGCGGTCATCTCGTCGAGCTCGCGGTCGCTGTCGTTCTTGCCGGGGATGAGCAGCGTGGTGATCTCGAGCCACACGTCGGTCTCGTGGTGGAGGTACTCGAGCGTCTCGAGGACGGGCTGCAGCTGGCCCATCGCGACGTGCTTGTAGAACTCGTCGGTGAAGCCCTTGAGGTCGACGTTGGCCGCGTCGATGTGGCGGTACAGCTCGGCGCGCGGCTCCGGGCAGATGTAGCCGGCGGTGACGGCGACGGCGAGCACGCCGACGTCGTGGCACGCGTCCGCCACGTCACCGGCGTACTCCAGGAAGATGGTCGGGTCGTTGTAGGTGAACGCGACGCTGCGGCAGCCGAGATCCACCGCGGCGCGCGCGATCGACTCTGGTGACGCCTGGTCGGCGAGCGTGTCCACATCCTTCGACTTGGAGATGTCCCAGTTCTGGCAGAACCGGCACGCGAGGTTGCAGCCGGCGGTGCCGAAGGACAGGACCGGCGTGCCGGGCAGGAAGTGGTTCAGCGGCTTCTTCTCGATCGGGTCGACGCAGAAACCACTGCTGCGCCCGTACGTCGTCAGGACGATCTCGTCGCCCTCCCGCGCTCGCACGAAGCACACGCCGCGCTGGCCGTCGCGGAGCTTGCAGAACCGCGGGCAGGTGTCGCACTGGATGCGCCCGTCCGCCAGGGGGTGCCAGTAGCGCGTTGGGAAGGACGCCGGAGCGACGTCAGCGGCGCTCACCTGTCGAACGCTACTGCGGAAGGCCCGAGGCAATACCTGTCGAATCCAGGACTCGAGGCAATACCTTGCGCATGCGCAAGGTATTGCCTCAGGCCGGACGGGGTGACCACGGACTTCAGCCCGCCCTCGAGCCGTCCTAGCCTTCGGCCGCCCATGGCTCGCCGCTCCATCCCTCTGCCGTTCGCGATCGACCTGGGCATGACCCTGCGCCCGTTGCGTCACGGCGGCGGCGACCCGACGATGCGACTGTCGAAGGATGAGGCGTGGCGGGCGACGCGCACGCCGGACGGGCTCGCGACCCTCCACCTCCGACACCGCGGCACGGTGGTGGAGGCTGAGGCGTGGGGCGACGGTGCCGCGTGGGTGCTCGAGCATGCGCCGGAGCTGATCGGGTGCGGCGATGACCGCGCCGGGTTCGCGCCGCTGCACGTCGCCGTGCACCGCATGCACCGCCACGCCGACGGGCTGCGCATCGGCCGATCCCGGGCGGTCCTCGAGGCGCTCGTCCCCGCGATCATCGAGCAGCGCGTCACTGGGTTCGAGGCCCGGCGGGCGTTCCACCAGCTCGTGCGGCGCTTCGGTGAGGCCGCGCCCGGCCCTGGCGGCCTGTACGCGCAACCCGCGCCTGATGTGCTGGCCGATCTCGGCTACTACGACCTCCACCCGATGGGGATCGAGCGCAGGCGGGCCGACGCCATCCGCCGAGCGTCCGCCCACGCCGGCCGGTTGCAGGACCTGGCCGAGCTACCGCCGGCCCAAGCGCAGGAGCGGCTGCGCGCCATCCCCGGCGTCGGGGTCTGGACCGCGGCAGAGGTCGCGCTCGCCGCGCTAGGCGATCCCGACGCGGTGAGCGTTGGCGACTACCACCTCAAGAACCAGGTCGGCTGGGCGCTGGCCGGCGAGGCGAGAGCCACCGACGAGCGGATGCTCGAGCTGCTCGAGCCCTTCCGCGGTCACCGCGGCCGCGTCTGCCGCCTCATCGAGATGTCCGGGCCCCGGGCCCCGCGCCGTGGCCCCCGTCTCGCCCCCCAGCCGATCGCCGGTCGCTAGCGCCTCAGCTCCCTAGCGCCT
>CAYSAC010000387.1:0-3427 GCA_964428815.1 uncultured Acidimicrobiaceae bacterium
CTTGAAGGTGCAGACGTTCGTGTAGTTGATGTTGCGGTTGCTGACGAAGGTGACGACGTCGCCCACCGCGGTGCGGCGCAGCTCGTCGGCCACGTCGGCGACAGCGACGACCTCAGGGCCACGCGCGGAGAACAGGGTGACGATCTCGTCCTCGCCGACCTCCTGGCCGAGCAGCACACCCGCCAGCACCTCGCCGACAGCGCCGCCAGCGGACGGCGAGCCGGGGACCAGCCGCGGTGGGTCGGTGTCGGCACCGGAGTACCAGTGGTCGTCACGGGCCAGGCCCTCGGCGTCGCTACGGTCGAGCACCGCGAAGCGCAGCCCCTCGTCGAGCCAGCGGTCGGGTGCGAGCGCGAGCGCGGGGTAGATCGTGAGCCGCGGCGCGAGGACCATGCCCCGCTCCTCGGTGACCTCCCGGAGGCGGTCGAGCGCCGGCCACGGCCGCTCGGGGTTGACGTGGTCGGCGGTCACCGGTGAGATGCCACCCCAGTCGTCGATGCCGGCGTCGAGGAGCACACCGAAGTCGTCGCTGAGGTTGGGCGGCGCCTGCAGGTGTACGTCCGTGGGCAGGATCAGGCGGGCGAGCGCGACCGCGTCGAGGTAGTCGGCCGGCGGGCACGGCGGCGAGAGGTGCATGCCGGTGCCGGGCTTGGGCAGGAAGTTCTGGACGATCACCTCCTGCACATGTCCGTGGCGACGGTGGCTGGCGGCGATCGCCTGCAGCGCGGCGACGCGGTCGGCCCGCGACTCACCGATGCCGACGAGGATGCCGGTGGTGAACGCGATGCCGAGCTCGCCGGCCGCTTCGAGCGTTGCCAGCCGCCGCTCGGGCGTCTTGTCGGGGGAGCCTCGATGGGCGTCGAGGGCGGGGTTCAGCGACTCGAGCATCATCCCCTGCGACGGCGCGACGGCGCGCAGCGCGGCGAGCTCCTCGGCGAAGAGGGCGCCGGCGTTGGCGTGGGGGAGCAGGCCCGTCTCGTCCAGCACCAGCCGGCACATCGCGACGAGGTAGTCGACGGTCGAGGCGTGGCCGTTGGCCGCGAGCCACTCAGCGGCAGCGGGGTAACGAAGCTCGGGCCGCTCCCCGAGGGTGAAGAGCGCCTCGTGGCACCCGGCATCGGCCCCGGCCATGGCAATTGCCACCACCTGCTCCGGTGAGAGGTACGGCGACTCGAGTCGGGCCGGCGGCTGGGCAAAGGTGCAGTAGCCGCACTTGTCGCGGCACAACATGGTCAGGGGAATGAAGACCTTGGGGGAGTAGGTCACCCTCGTCCCGAAGGCCGCGTCGCGCACCTCGCGGGCTCGAGCCAGCAGCTCATCGGCCGACAGCGTGAGCAGCTCCTCGTCCATCGCGGGGAGACTACCGACCGTGGGCCGCAACACCGCCGTGACCGTGGAGGAGGCGCGCGGCGGGAAGGCGTTCGGCCGGTTCGTCGAGCTGCCGTTCGCTCTCCATCACGACAACCCGCTATGGGCACCCCCGGTCGTGGCCTACGAGCGCTGGCGGCTCGACCCCCGCCGCAACCCTTTCTTCGAGGACGGCGATGGGGTGTACCTGCTGGCCCGCCGGGTGGGGAAGCCCGCCGGGCGGATGAGCGCGCACATCGTGGCAGCGGGCGGCGAGGGCTGGTTCGGCTTCTACGACGTGGTCGACGACGGCGCTGTGGTGGAGGCGCTGGTGGCCGACGCGAAGGCGTGGCTGATGGAACGGGGCTGCACCTCGATGACCGGCCCGGCCTCGTTCACGTTGGCGGACGAGGCCGGCGTGCAGGTGGCCGGCCACGACCTAGCGGGCGTGACCGGCCGCCCGTGGCACCCCGCTTGGTACGCCGCGAGGTTGGAGGCGGCGGGCTTCGAGAAGGCAGAGGACCGCCCGACCTGGCGCCTCCCAACCGAATGTGGTCAAGAAGTTGGGGTCCAGGACCCAACTTCTTCGGGAGGTTCGTCTGGGCCGGCCCACGCCGGCGCGTACGTCGATCCGCGGCTGGTGCTGGACGGGGTCGCGGCGATGCCTGACGTGGCTGGCGCGCTCCGGGAGAGCGCGTGGGCGCTGGCCAGGCATGCGAAGGCGCAGGACTGGGAGGGGTGCACGATCGTGCGCTGCGACGGGGACCCCTCCGAGCTCGTCCCCGCGATGCAAGCTGCCGCGGCTGCGGCCGGCTACCGCTGGGTCATCGCGCCGTGGACACCGGACGCGAGCGCGCCGCCGGAGGCCGTCCACCGCGTGTACCAGCTCACCTGGTGACGTTGGCGGTGGCCGCCGGATCCGCGATCCACACCACCCGATCCGCGTGCACACGGCTGCCAGGGCAGTCGTCGTCGCCGGCCGCGACCCGGGCCAGGGCGGCGCGCTTGTCCTCGCCGGAGACGGTCACGATCGCGAGCCGGGCCCGGGCGATGCCGGCAAAGGTGAGGGTCATGCGCTCGTGGGGGTTCTGCCCTGAGGGGTCGTTGTTCATCACGACCAGGCGGCCCGGATCGGCCTCGAGCGCAGCCGAACCGGCGAACAACGACGCGGTGTGGCCATCGGTGCCGAGGCCGAGGTGGACGACGTCGATGCGGCCGAGCTCGCCCAACCGCAGCTGGTAGGGGTCCGCTCCCTCGTCGCAGCGCATCGGGAAGTTGGCGTTGACCGCGCCGACGCGCTCGAGCAGCGCCTCGCGGCCGAGCCGGTAGTTCGATGCGTCATCCTCGAGCGGCACGCACCGCTCGTCGCCCCAGTACACGTCGACCTTCCACCAGTCGATCTGCGTGCCGGCGTCATCGGCGAGCCGCTCGTAGCAGCGCCGCGCCGTCTCGCCACCGGACAGCGCCAGCGAGAACCCGTCGTTGGGCCGCGTGTGGAACGCCTCGATGACGCGCTCGGCGAACTCGCCGGCAACGTCGTCCACTACCACCAGCTCACCGTGCATGGCTCAGCGCAGCTCGTCGGCCTTGGCTTCGAGGGTGGCGACGAGCTCGTCGAAGGACTTGGCGAACGAGGCCACGCCCTGCTCCTCGATCGTGCGGGCGACATCGTCGAGGTCGACGCCCGCTGCCGTGATCGCGTCGAGCGTCGCACGCGCCGCGCCCGGGTCGGCATCGATCGTGCGAGCCACGACGCCATGGTCCTCGAACGCTGCCAGCGTGTCCTCCGGCATCGTGTTGATCGTGTCCGGGCCGATGAGCGTGTCGACGTAGAGCGTGTCGGGGTAGGCCGGGTTCTTCGTCGACGTCGACGCCCACAACGGCCGTTGCACCTTCGCGCCCCGCGCCGCGAGGGCATCCCACCGCGCACCGCGGAACCGCTCCTGGAACAGCTGGTACGCGACCTGGGCCTGCGCGACCGCAGCGCGGCCCCGCAGCCCGAGCGCCTCGTCGGAGCCGATCGCCTCGAGCCGCCGGTCGACCTCGGTGTCGACCCGGCTCACGAAGAACGACGCGACGC
>CAYSAC010000388.1:0-3420 GCA_964428815.1 uncultured Acidimicrobiaceae bacterium
CCTCGAGCTTGTGGATGCGGCGCAGGATGCGACGGCGATCGGTCTCGAGCTGGGTCTCGCCGGGACCCCTCGTGCCGATCCGGGCGCCGCCTGCGGACATGCCGCCGGCCTGCTGGGACAAGCCGCCGCCCTTGCCCCGCAGCCGGGGCAGCCGGTAGCGCAGCTGGGCCAGCTCGACCTGGGCCTTGCCCTCCTGGCTGTGGGCGTTCTGGGCGAAGATGTCGAGGATCACCGCGGTGCGGTCGATGGCGGTGCGGCCGAGCAGCTTCTCCAGGTTGCGCTGCTGCGCGGGCGTGAGCTCGTTGTCGAACACGACGGTGTCGCAGTCGGTCTCGAGCGCGACCTCGCGCAGCTCCTCGACCTTGCCCTTGCCGATGTAGGTCGGCGGGTCGGGCGCGGCGCGGCGCTGGACGACGCGCGCGACTTCGTCGGCGCCCGCGGTGTCGATGAGGAGCGCGAGCTCGTCGAGTGATGCGTCGGTCTGCTCGGCGTGCTCGGGCGGGATGGTGACGCCGACGAGCACGATCTTCTCCCTGAAGGACCGTTCGATCAGCGCCATGGGCGGCAGCCTCGCTCAGGTCGCGGCATCAGGGCCACGGGAAATCGAGGATCGCGATCGATGTCGTCGGCCCCTCGAGCAGGACCGGGTCGGCCACGACCACGCTGACGGGCCCGCCGGGCATGTGCACCACGACCCGGTCGCCGGCCAGCTCCCATGCGTGGGCGGCGACCGCGGCGGCGCAGGCACCCGTGCCGCAGGCCTCGGTGACCCCGACGCCGCGCTCGTAGACGCGCATCGTCAACTCGCCAGGTTCGGGGCCGGAGGTGATCACCTCCACGTTGATGCCGCCGGGCGTGGCCTTGTTCACCGCCTCGCCAAGCTCGGTGATGTCGGGTGCCTGGGTGAGGTCGGCGGCGTGGAGCACGAGGTGGGGGTTGCCGAGATCGACGCGCACCGCCCGCACGATGTCGTCCTCCACCCACTCCGGCTGCTCGTCGCCGAGCGTCGCCGATCCCATGTCCACCCGCATGAGGTGGGTGGAGCGCTCGGGCCGGCCGATCACCTCGACCGTGCGCAGCCCAGCGTCGGTCATGACCCGCAACAGCGGCGGGTTCGCGAGCCCGGCCTGAAAGACGGCCTGGGCCAGGCAGCGGATGCCGTTGCCGCTCATCTCGGCCGCGCCGCCGTCGGCGTTGAAGAGCTGCATCGTCACGTCGGCGCCGCCGGTCCCGGGAATCATGCGGATCAGGCCGTCGGCGCCGATGCCGCGCCGCCGGTCGCACGCGGCAGCCACGGCCTCGGGCGAGACCGGAGTGATGCCGTCGGGGTCGAGCAGGACGAGGAAGTCGTTGCCCAACCCGTGGTGCTTGCTGAGGCGCATGGCCTCACCAGTCTCCCAGGAGGGCGGCGGTTTCGGCGACGTGATCACCAGAGACCCAGGTGATGCGCGGGTCGCGCCGGAACCAGGCGCGCTGCCGACGGGCGAACCGCCTGGTGCGCCGCACCGCGAGGTCGACCGCGTCGTCGAGGGTTGTGTCGCCGTCGAGATGGGCGAGCAGCTCCTTGTAGCCGAGTGCCTGGCGGGCGGTGCGGGAGAGTCCGACCGGTCGCTCGCGGAGCCGCTCGACCTCGACGAGGAACCCGCGGTCGAGCTGGTCGTGGTAGCGGACCTCGATGCGCGACGCGATCTCGTCCACCTCTCGCTGCAGCCCGATGAGCCGGAACGGCGAGCGCGGGTAGGCGTCGAGCCCCGGTCCGAAGCTCGAGAACGGCCGACCGCTGCCGATCGTGACCTCCAACGCCCTGACGACACGGCGCCGGTTGGTCGGCTCCATGCGACCGGCGGCGACGGGATCGAGGCGCGCGAGCCGGCCGTGGAGCGCCACCGTGTCGGGATCGGCGTCCAGCTCGGCCCGAACCTCGGGGTGCTGACCGGGGATCGTGAGGTCGTCGATGACGGCACGCAGATAGAGGCCGGTGCCGCCCACGAGCAGGGCGCGTTTGCCGCGCGCTTCGATGCCTTCGAGCGCGGCGCCGAACTCGGCCTGGAACGCGGCGACGGTGAAGTCCTCCGCCGGGTCGACGAGGTCGATGAGGTGGTGCGGCACCTCCGCCCGCTCTGCCGCCGATGGCTTGGCGGTGCCGATGTCCATCTCTCGGTAGACCTGCATGGAATCGATGGAGACCAGCTCGATGGTCGGGTCCCGCCGCGCCAGCTCGAGCGCGACCGCCGACTTCCCGCTCGCGGTCGTGCCGACGATCGCGACGTGCCCCGTCAGGGGAGGTCCTTGCCGTAGCAAGCCGACAGGTATGAGTCCTTGTACCAGCCGTAGTTGGCGATGCGCTCCCACCCGGCCGACTCATAGAGCGCCATCGCCTCTGGCTGGCGCAGACCGGTCTCGAGGTGCAGTCGCTCGTAGCCCAGTCGCGCCGCCTCCGTCTCTAGCTCGGCCAGCATCGCCCGGCTGATCCCCTGCCGGCGTGCACGCGGGACGGTGTACATGCGCTTGACCTCGCCGAGGGTGCCTTCCACGCGCCGGAGCGCTCCGCACGCGACCGCGTCGCCATCGAGCCATGCCACGAGGTACGCGCCGTTGGGTGCGACGAGATCGCGCTCGCCGATCTCGAGCGCGAACGGCTCGGGCTCGGGGATGTCCTCGTCGTCGCCGTCGTACCGCACCTTGACCTCGGCCTGGAGCGCCTCGACCAGCTGGACGGACGCGGCACTGCCGTAGGGCTCTGGCCGGATCTCGATCATCCCGCGGCGACGGGGATGCGCGTCCTGTGTCGGGCGAGACGGGTGACCTCGACGAGGTCACCAACGAGGTGGTGCGGCGCGGCGCCCGTGATGGCGACGGTTGCGTACGAGCCGGGCCGGAGGGTGTCGCCGGCGCGGAAGTGCACGAGCTTGCTCTGAGCCGTGCGGCCGCTCGTGACCTCCGCGTCCTTCTTGCTCGGGCCCTCCACGAGGACCTCCTCGACCCTGCCGATGCGGGCGCGGTGCTTGGCCAGCGCCGAGCGCTCCACGACGACGCGGAGCCGCTCGAACCGGTCCGCCACGACCTCGGGCCCCACGAAGCTGTCGACGAGCGCCGCGGCCTCGGTGCCTGGGCGAGGGCTGTAGATGAACGTGTAGGCGCTGTCGTACTCGGCCGCGGCCACGACCTCGAGCGTGCGCTCGAAGTCGTCCTCGGTCTCGCCGGGGAAGCCGACGATCAGATCGGTGGTGACGGCGAGATCGGGCACCGACTGGCGTGCGAGGGCGAGGCGGTCGAGGTAGCGCTCGGCGGTGTAGCCGCGGTGCATCGCCGCCAGCACCCGGTCGCTGCCGGACTGCAGCGGCAGGTGCAGGTGCGGGCAGACGGCGTCGACCTCGGCCATCGCCGCGATCGTCTCGGGGCGCAGGTCCTTGGGGTGCG
>CAYSAC010000389.1:0-3414 GCA_964428815.1 uncultured Acidimicrobiaceae bacterium
CTCGCGGGGACGCGTGACGCGGGCTTGAAGTCGGTGCCCTTGGTGTACGCGACGGGGAACAGGCCGGCCTGGGTGTAACGCTCGTAGGGGACGCCTAGCAGCTCGGCCGCCTCTTGCTCGCTCGGCAGGTGCAATGTCGTCCACGCGCTGCCGAGGCCGCGGGCCCGCAGCGCGAGCATGAAGCTCCACGCCGCCGGGAGGATCGATCCCCACAGGCCGGCGTGCATCCAGCTCGCCCCTCCCTCGGGGACGCGGCCCTCGATGCACGGGATGACCATGTACGGCACCTCGTGGAAGTGGTCGCGCAGGTACTGCGCGGAGCTCCTGACCGGCGCGAGGTGCGCGGCCCGCGGGTCGCCCTCTGCATACTCCGGGCCAGGCATCGTGATGTACGGGTCAAAGCTCCGCGCGTACAGCTCGGCGAGGCGCTTCTTCAGCTCGGGATCACCGACGACGATCCATTGCCAGCCCTGCGTGTTGGAGCCCGTCGGCGCCTGGATCGCGATGTCGATGCACTCCTCGATCACCTCGCGCGGGACCGGCCGTTCGAGGTCGAGTCGCTTTCGCACGGATCGGGTCGTTGTGAGCAGCTCGTCGGGGGTGAGGTCGAGGGTGTCCATGGCGGACAAGACTGTCAGGCCCACTGTGGATCAGCACCGGGCACGTAACCTCCAGTCGGTGACGAGCGCATCGCAGGAGGAGGGTCCCTTCTTCTCCACCGCAGTCGATCTCCTCGCAGTGGCGGGATTCGACGGTCAGCTGCGGCGGGTCAACGGCGCGCTCGCGCACCTGCTCGGCTACGAGGTCGACGAGCTCGCCGGCGTCTCGTACAAGACGCTCTTCGACTCCGACGCGCTCGGCGCGATCGACGAGGTGCTGGACCGGATGCGGACGACCGGCGAGCCCACCGCCGCGTTCGAGATCCGACTGCGCTGCAAGGACGGCACCTACCGCTGGGTGCGCGGCAGCGCCCGGCCCGACCTCGAGCAGCAGGTGGTGTACGTCACCGCCAAGGACATCGATGAGCGCCGCGTGGTGGAGGAGGCTCTGCGCGAGGCTGAGGAGCACTTCCGCCTCGCGTTCGAGCACGCGCCCGTCGGCATGGCGATCGTCAACCTCGAGGGCATCTTCGAGCAGGCCAACACCGCCGTGTGCCGCATCATGGGCTACTCGGAGAAGGAGCTCATAGGCAGCCACGTCGACCTGCTCGAGCTGGCCGACGACCCACTGATCCTCACCGGACCGAGCATCGAGCTGCTGGACGGCGAGCGCGACCTGTTCCGCGGCGAGTTCCCGATGCGCCGCGCCGACGGCGAGCGGCTCTGGGTCGACCTGAGCATCAGCCTGGCCCACGACGCGCAGGGTGCGCCGCGCAGCTTCCTCGCCCAGCTCATCGATGTGACCGAGCGGCGCAAGGTCAACGCCGAGCTGCAGCTACGCGCGGAGCTGGAAGAGGCCATCGCGGAGATCTCGACGCGCATGATCTGTGTCGACGCCGCTTCGCTCGAGCACGAGATCCGCGACGCATTGGGCCGGCTCGGGACCCGTCTCGGCGCGGACCGCGCCTACGTCCTGCGCCACAACCGCCACCCCGACGAGCGTCAGCTGGTGGAGTGGTCACGCCCCGGGGCCGAGGTGCCGGCCCGCGACCTCGACGCGCTGCCCTCGACGATGGGCGAAGCATGGGACGAGCTGTTGCTCCGCGGCGAGGTCGTCCAGCTGTCGAGCGCCGACGTCGCGGACAACCCTGGCGGCGGGCTGGCTCGGAGCGTGCTCGAGGCCCGCGGCATCCGCTCGCTGCTGGTCGTGCCGCTGCGCACCCGCCGCCGGTTCTCCGGCTTCATCGGCCTCGTCAGCGTCGACGATGCCCGGACGTTCTCCGAAGACGCCGTCGCGCTCCTGCGGCTCGCGGGCGAGTCGTTCATGAACAGCTTCGACCGTGCCGACGCCGATGCCGCGCTAACCGACGCCTCCAACGAGCTCGAGCGGCGCAACGACGAGCTCGAGCGGTCAAACGAGGAGCTCGAGCGGTTCGCGTTCGCGGCCGCCCACGACCTGAAGGCGCCGCTGAGCCGGATCGAGATGGCGCTGCAGGTGCTGGGTGCAGCCGACCTCGGCGCAGATCAGCGGCAGATGCTGGACGTCGCCCGCCGCGGCGGTCTCCGCATGCGGCAGCTGATCGAGGACCTCCTGATCTACGGGACGGTCGGTAGCGGCCTTGGGCAGCCCGAGCCGGTCAACCTCGACGCGGTCGTGCGGGCCGTCGCCGCCGACCTTTCGGGGACCATCGCGGCGGTAGGCGCGACCGTGGAGATCGACGAGCTGCCGACCGTCCAGGGCCACCGCAGCCTGCTCGGGCAGCTGTTCCAGAACCTCCTGGCGAACGCGCTGAAGTTCGTTCGCCCGGGGATCGCGCCGACCGTGCGCGTCGAGGCCGAGCGCTCGCCCCACGGGTGGATCCTCTCGGTGGCCGACAACGGGCGAGGCATCGCGGTGGACAAGCGCCAAGAGGTGTTCGCCATGTTCACCCGCCTCGACCCCAACGACACGCAGCCTGGCAGCGGCATCGGTCTGGCGACGTGCCTCAAGGTCGTGCACAGCCACGGCGGCCGCATCTGGGTCGAGGACAACCCAGGGGGCGGCAGCAGGTTCCGCATCAGCCTCCCGGGCTGACCGCGTCGACCCTCGCGCTCTGGGCCGCGGCGAACAGGCGGGCGTCGTCTGGCGTGAGCCCTGACGCCGGCCCGGTCACGAACACGAGGAAGAACCGGCTGCCACGCGCGAAGACCACGCCATGGGAGACCGTCGGGCCGCTCGCGTCCTCGCCCACCTGGCTGAAGCCGGACGCGCCCTCGACCTCGGGCACCGCGAAGCGCTCTGCGCCGAAGCCCTCGAGCGTGATGAGCCCGTCCTCGACGTACGCAGCGGCCGACGCCGGAGTCTCGAACTGGTACACGGTCGCGACCGCGATCTGTTCGCCGCGCTGCCAGGCGCGCTGGTAACCGCGCTGGAACCCGCGGGTCTCGAGCAGCGCCCGCTCGGCCTGGTCGTCGGGCTCCTTCCCGGCCGCGGCCGCGAGGTCGAGTGGCTCGGTGCCGTCGAGCAGCGCGAAGCCGGCGAGGGGCTCGTCGAGGAGGACGGCTGCGAGCTGCGCGTCCAGCGGCACGGGCGCGACAGTCGAGGACGCCGTTGTAGACCGCGCGGCGGTGGTCGTGGTCGTCTCGGCAGCCCGGTCGTCCGGCGCGTCGTCCCAGCCGCCGGCGAGCATCGCGAGGACGCCAAGTAGCGCCACCGCGGTGAGCGCGGCGCGCGTCCGGCTCTCACGCTCGCGGAGCCGCGCCATGCGCTCGACCATGCCGTGCTCCACCCGCGCCGAGGCGGCGGCGGTCACGACCGTTCGCAGCGCGCCGAACG
>CAYSAC010000390.1:0-3408 GCA_964428815.1 uncultured Acidimicrobiaceae bacterium
CCCCGGCCAAGCAGACCTTCGGGTTCTTCAACCAGAACCTCGTCGTCGAGTACGGGCACGCCGAGGCCGTCGCCGACGGGGTGAACGTCGACTTTGACGTGTACCGGATTCGCACCAAGATCAGCGAGCAGGGCTCCACTGTCGAAGCCGGGCTGGTCACCAAGTTCCGCGAGCGCGAGACCCGCAAGGTCAGGCTCGAGAAGCTCGACGAGGACGTCGTGTACGAGGCCACGCAGCTCGACCGCGACGTCGTCGCCCTCGACCAGATCCGGACGGTGATCCGCACCTTCCGCGACAACCTGTTCAAGCCGCTCGACGACGGCGGGATCTTCCCCGGTCGCAGCGAGGTCCCCAAGACCCTGATCTTCGCCAAGGACGACAGCCACGCCGACGACATCGTGCGCATCTGCCGGGAGGAGTTCGGCCGCGGCAACGACTTCGCCGTGAAGATCACCTACCGCACCACCGGCGTGAAGCCCGAAGACCTGCTCAACCAGTTCCGCAACAGCTTCAACCCGCGCATCGCCGTGACCGTCGACATGATCGCCACCGGCACCGACGTGCGACCCCTGGAGTGCGTGATGTTCATGCGCCAGGTGCGGTCACGGAACTTCTTCGAGCAGATGAAAGGCCGCGGTGTGCGGGTCATCGACCCCAACGACCTGCAGGCCGTCTCCGCCGACGCCACCGCCAAGACGCACTTCGTGATCGTGGACGCCGTCGGCGTCACCGAGGCCGAGTTCAACGACACCAGCCCGCTGGAGCGCCGCAAGACCGAGTCGCTCAAGAAGCTCCTCGACCAGGTCGCCGCCGGTGTGCGCGACCCCGACGTCGTGTCGACGATCGCCGGCCGTCTCGCCCGCCTCGACCGCGTCATCTCCAGCGAGGATCGCGCCGTGCTCGCGGAGGCTGCCGACGGTGCGGGACTGACCGACCTCGTCCGGGTGCTGACCGATGCCGTCGACATCGACAAGGCCTGGGAACAGGCCGCGGCTGCCAACGGCGGCGCCGACCCAACTGACGAGCAGCTGCAGGAGAACCGCGCCGAGTTGATCGAGCGGGCGTGCCGCATCCTGGCCGAGCGTCCCACGCTGCGCACCAAGCTGGTCGAGGTCCGCCGCAGCTACACCCAGGTGCTCGACGAGACCTCCAAGGACGAGGTGATCGACGCCGGGTTCTCCCGCGACGCCACCGACCGGGCCCGCCAGACCATCGAGTCGTGGCAGGCGTTCGTGGCCGAGCACCGCGACGACATCGACGCCCTCCAGATCCTCTACTCCCGGCCCTACGGGAAGCGGCTCACCCTCAAGTCCATCAAGGAGCTGGCCGCCACCATCAGCCGACCGCCGCACAACTGGACCCCCGAGCGACTCTGGGCCGCCTACGAAGCCCTCGAAGCGTCACGGGTGCGGGGCTCGGCTGGCAAGCAGTTCACCAATCTCATCTCCCTCGTGCGCAAGGCGCTCGACCCGGAGCGCGACCTCGTCGCCTACCCGCTCACGGTCGACGAACGTTTCCAGAGCTGGCGCGCCCAGCAGGAGCAGGCCGGCACCACGTTCACTGACGAGCAGCTCGCCTGGCTCACGAGGATCAAGGACCACCTCGCCACCAGCCTCGCCATCGCCCCCGACGACTTCGAGCTCGAACCCTTCGTCGGGCACGGCGGCTACGGCCGCGCCAACGGTGCATTCTCGGGCCAGCTCGCCCCGCTTCTCGACGAGCTCACCCAGGAACTCGTCGCATGACCGAGCTACCGCGGGGCTGGATCGAGGCGTCGCTTGGGGAGCTGGCAGTCAACAGGGACCGGGACCGCGTTCCTGTGAATGCCAAGGAACGTTCGACTCGCGGGGGCGATGTCCCGTACTACGGAGCAGCGGGACAGGTGGGCTGGATCGACAGACCCCTGTTCGACGAGACGTTGCTCTTGCTCGGCGAGGACGGCGTTCAGTTCTTCGATGCTGACAAGACCAAGGCGTACATGATCAGCGGACCGTCGTGGGTCAACAACCACGCACACGTTCTCGGCGAGTGCGTCGGCGCCGACCTGCGCTACCTGATGCACTACCTGAACCAGTTCGACTACCACGGCTATGCCAACGGCACGACGCGCCTCAAGCTCACTCGGTCGTCGATGGACGAAATCCCGGTTCGCATCGCTCCCTCGGCCGAGCAGGACCGGATCGCGATGGCGATCGAGGAAGTGTTCTCCAAGCTCGACGCCGGTGAGGCCGGACTCCGTACCGTCCGCCAACTCCTCAAGCGCATGCGGGACGCCGTCCTCGCCGCCGCGGTCACTGGCCGCCTCGTCGCGCAAGACCCCACCGACGTGCCCGCGACCAAGCTCCTCACCGACCTCGGTGTCGAGACACATCCCGGGGCACCGCTCCCGGACGGCTGGGCCTGGACCGAGGTCGGAGCTCTGGTGGCGAGGATCGAGGCGGGCAAGTCGTTTGCCACGCTCGGCCGTCCTGCCGAGGCGGACGAAATCGGTGTGATCAAGGTGAGCGCGATGACTTGGGGCGAGTTCCGGAGCGGCGAGAACAAGGCTGTTCCCTCTGGTTCGACGATCGATCCCAACTGGGTGGTCCGGGCAGGGGACCTCCTTTTCTCTCGGGCGAACACGAGCGAGTACGTCGGGGCGTGCGTGCTGGTCGGCGAGGACCATCCGAACCTCATCCTGAGCGACAAGAGCCTGCGGCTCGTCCCCGAACGGGGCGTCTCTAGCGGCTGGTTGCTCCACTACCTCCGATCGGCCCCAGCGCGCTCGCAGATCGAGGCCCTGGCCACGGGGACGAAGCAGTCGATGCACAACATCTCGCAGGCGAAGCTCCGGAGCATCCTGATCGCGCTCCCGCCGACGGAGGAGCAGACCAGGATCGTGACGGAGATCGAGAGGCAGTTCTCGTTCTTGGAGGCGTGCGAGCGGGCGGTGGAGGCAGGCCTGGCTCGCTCGGCTGCGCTTCGGCGGTCGGTGTCGAAGGCGGCATTCGAGGGCAAGCTCGTGCCGCAGGATCCGAGTGACGAGCCAGCGTCGGTGTTGCTGGAGCGGGTCCGGGCCGAGCGGGCGGCCGCGCCGAACGCGCCTCGTCGGTCGAGGAGAACGGCGTGAGAGACCGTCACAGCCCCCGGGTACGGTCGACAGGGCGTCGGGTTGGGGCGCGTCGGGAAGGTGCCGGTTCATGAGGGTCAGGGTCGAGGTGCAGCCGAGCGTGCTCGAGTGGGCCCGCACGCGCTCGGGTATCGACGACGAGACCTGGGTGACGCGGTTCCCGCGCTACGAGGCCTGGCTCGAGGGTGAGACCGCTCCGACGCTGAAACAGCTCGAGGACTTCGCCCGTAAGACCCACACGCCCGTCGGGTTCCTGTTCCTCGACGAGCCGCCGGTCGAGCCGGTGCCGATCCCAGACT
>CAYSAC010000391.1:0-3402 GCA_964428815.1 uncultured Acidimicrobiaceae bacterium
GCCATGAGGTCGGGGTCCGACATCAGCTCGTCGGGCTGGCTCAGCAGGTTGAAGCTGCGCAGGAACGCGCGGAAGACGACAGGATCGACGCGCGTCGCCGGCAGCAATCCCTCGCGGATCAACGAGCGCGCCATCAGCGATGCCTCGTCTCCGCTGTCCTCTGGCACCCGGTTGAGACGGTCCTGCCGGATCGAGGCCTCGTACCACGGCGCGATCTCGCGCTCGGTCGCGTCGTCGAAGGCCACAGCCAGCGCGCGCTGGTCATCGGTCGTCGCGAGCGCGTCGGCGAGCAGCTCGGCGTGGAGCATCGCGAGCGAGCAGCCCCGCCCATAGAGCGGGTTGGTGCAGATGCTGGCATCACCCACGGCCGCGAAGCCGAGCGCGACCGGCTCGCCGTCGACGACGAAACGGCGGTGCCGGTTGAGGAGCTTCGCCATCGGGTTCACGGGGGTGATCGGCTCGCTCATCCCGGGCCCGAGCCACGGCGCGACTGGCTGCAGCGCGGACGCGGCGCGCTCGAACCGCTCGGGGTGGCCGAAGGCGCGCATCAGCTCGTGGTCGTCGGTGCTGATCGCCAGCGTCACCGAGAACGTGCGGTTGTCGCCCTTGAAGACGGCGAACTTGAGGTAGCCGAGGTCGGCGCCGATCGGGCCGTCCTGCGCGGGCTCGTCGACGCCGGGCATCAACCGGTAGAAGCGCGAGTAGTAGACGATCCCCGTGTCCTCCTCGACCTCGGGGACTGGGCGCGCGCCCGTGGTCGCGAGCCACCCGGGGATCGGTGACCGGCGACCGTTGGCTGCGACGACGAGGTCACCGGTGACGGTCTCGCCGCCTGCAAGCCGCACCCCGGTGATCACCGGCACGCCGTCCGATCCCCCGTGCGCGTCGAGGCCCTCGACGACGACGCCGTCGCGCAGCGTCACGTGCGGTTCGGCGAGCACGGTCCGGCGCAGGACCCACTCGAAGGTCGTGCGCCGGCACGCGAGGGCGACGAGGTCGTCGTCTCCGGGATGGGCGCTGCGGTCCTGCATCGTTGGCGGCAGGTGGTCCGTGAAGCGCAGCTCGGTCGCGCCAGCATCGA
Source organism: uncultured Acidimicrobiaceae bacterium (assembly GCA_964428815.1). GTDB lineage: Bacteria > Actinomycetota > Acidimicrobiia > Acidimicrobiales > CAYSAC01 > CAYSAC01. Next base: position 1,082 of record CAYSAC010000391.1, read on the forward strand.
GGAGGGCGGCGAGGACGTCAGGGTGACGGTCGCGGAGCAGGTTCCTCAGCAACGCCAGCAGCGCGTGGCTGTGGCGGACCTGGGGCGCGCCGCGCCGGTCCCACGCGAACGCTTCATCGGGGTCAGCCGGCAGCGGGGTGGCGTCGCGCTCAAGGATGACGACCTCGTGCCCGGCCCTCCCCAGGACCAGCGCGGCGCCGAGACCGGCCACGCCTGCACCCGCGACGACGATGCGGGCCATCCGCTCATCGCACCAGAACTTGACCGCATGGTCAAGTTTCAGCGGCGGTAGGCCGTTGTGGCGGCGGCCTCGAAGGCGACGGCGTCAGCGCCGAGCGGCAGGACGACGGCCGCGAGGTCCGTGAGGTCGGGCGGCGGGGTGCGCGCGATCTGGTCGAAGGCCTCAGCCGGACGCCCGCCGTCGGCGTCGCCCACTGCGGGCAGCAGGTGGAAGGTGTCGGGGTCGAGGAACCGATCCGCTGGCGCTTGCCGCGCGTCAAAGGCGCTGACGGCAGCGACGATCCGGTCGGCCTCGGCCAGCGCGGCCGGCGCGATCCCCACGGGTGCCTCGAGCGCGTGGACCGCGGCTTCGTAGTACGCGGCGGCGATGGCGCGCTGCAGGGCGAAGCTGGTCGTGAGCTCGGTTCCAGCGAGCTCGTCGCGCGTCATGCGGATGTGGTCGGGGGTCAGGTCCGCGAGCACCGCGTCGCGGAAGGTGCGCGCCGCCAGCCCGACGACCGGGCCGCCCGGCAGCGGCTTGAGCAGGATGTCGGTCGCGCCAGAGAGGAGCCCGAACGCGAAGTCGGTGCGCGCTTGGTCGCGCTCGGCATCGTTCGTGTCGGTGCGGAACATCGCGTCGGTGACGAGGCCGGTGAGCGAGCCGATCTCCAACGTCGCCGCCGACCGGTTCCCTGCCGCCCCCGTGTGCTGGAAGGAGAGCCGGTCGGTGAGAACCTCCGCGATGTATCCCTGCGTGCCGAGGACGATCGTCGTGTCCACGGCGGGCTGATCGCCCTCGAGCGCGGCGGCGAGCAGCGTGAACGCGTCGCCGGCGCCCAGCGCGAGGAGCTGGCGGCGTCCTGGCGCCTCGTTGGCGGACTCGGTGAGGTGGACCGCGGCGTAGGAGAGATCCTCCATGTGCGTGACCGCGAAGTCGGCGAGGTACGGGCGCAGCGCCTCGCCAACGTGCCCGTGGTCGGCGACGGCGGCGACGAGCTCGTTCGCGACGCGGAGCGCGGCCGCGTCAGCAGCGAGGCGATCGCGCGCCGTCGGGCCGAGCGTGGCGGCACGCAGGATGGCGTCGAGACCGCGCTCGTCCGCGTCCCGCAAGGTCGCCGGGTCGAGCAGGATCGCGTCGACCGGACCGAGGAACGGCGGTCCGACGATGGAGGTGGTCGCCGCGCGCCGCTCGAGCGCGGCGCGGTCGGCGGCGGTGCGGTAGTCGGTGTCGAGCGGTGCGTCGGCGCCGAGCCGGCTGATGAGCGCGAGCAACGGGAGGTCGGCGGCAATCGGCTCTGGCCGTCCGTAGCGCGTGGCGTCGACGAGCTCTTCGCCGTAGCCAGAGCGCATCGGTCCGCGCGCCATGGCAGTCGACAGCGCGCGCACGAGGTCGTCGAACTCGGCGAGGTCGTCGGCGTCGACCCGATCGGGCCAGTCGGCCTCGATGCCCGACGCGAGCGCGACCTCGACGGGCACGAGGGCGGTGAGCAGCTCGACGGCGTGCGTCGCGCCCAGCCAGTTGAAGAACGATGCCGCGAACGCGGGGTCGTGCTCGGTGTCGAAGCGGGCGACGAGCTCGCGCACTCGGTCGAGGTCGCCGTCCTCCAGCCCCCGCTCCACCTCGTCGGCGAGGTCGTGGCCGGCGCGCACGCGCCGGAGCCAGTGGTCCTAGCTCGTGTAGTCGAGCAGCGCGGATACCATCCCGCCGGGCGACATCGGCTGGGCCTCGAGCCGCTCGATCTCGGCGATCCGCCAGGACAGGTCGGCGGACTCGAGCGCCCCCCACTCGCCTATCGCGGTCAGTCGGTTGACGATCGTGCTGGGCCCGAGTCCGGCGCCCAGCTCGGAGGCGTGGCTGGCGTGGTACTCGGCCAGCACGCCGGCGGTGCCGAAGGCGGCGGCGAGGCGGCGCCCCTCCTCGAGCTGGAGCATCACCAGCTCGCTCATCCTGCGCACGCTACAGCCGTTGACACGGTGATGTGCTGAAATACATTTACACGCGATGTCGAACCCCGACGACCTCGAACGTCAGCTCATCGCCGCGGCAGCCCGGCGGTCCCGCCTACGCCAGCCAGGCGGCCGGGCGGCCGGGCGGCCGGGCG
>CAYSAC010000392.1:0-3385 GCA_964428815.1 uncultured Acidimicrobiaceae bacterium
TCGTTGGCGGCGAGGTGCAGCGAGGTGAAGTCGGCCTGGATGACGAGGTCGAACAGCTGCGCCAGCGCGCCCTCGCCTGCGGCCGTGACCTCCTCGACGCCAGCGACGACCTCGTCGAGGATCTCGCGCACGAGGTCGAAGCGACGCATCACCTGCGGGTGCTCGTGGTCGTGGCGCAGCTGGATGAGGCTGAACACCTGTCGGGTCATGTCGCCGTGCTGGCCCCAGCCGCAGATCTCGTTGTGGCACAGCTCTGGCATCGATGCTGCGAACGCCGGCACCTTGGCGTTCTCGTTGCACTGCCCCTTCCACCGCGCCGCCGCGGCGGCGCCGACGCTGCCACCGCCGAAGAAGATCGGCATGGTGCGCCCGATGCGCCGCGCCAGCTGCTGGGCGATGCTGCCGTCCTTGATGAGCTCGTCGCGCCGGCGCTTCAGCTGGGCGACGGCCTCGTTCACCCATCCACCGGCGCCGGGGAACAGACCGATCCGCTCGAGCACGACGAGCGGCGGGATGCTGACCGCGCCGATGCCGGCGCGCGGCATCGGGATGCCGTCGGGCAGCGGGATCCAGGGCGCCCCCCAGGACTCGGCCAGCTTGGCCAGCCGCCCGCCCCTCGTGATGACGACCATGCGGGCGCCGTTGACGGCTGCCTCCTGCGCGGCCTCCAACGTCTCCTCCGTGTCGCCGGAGAACGAGACCGCGAAGCACAGGGTCGTGTCGCTGACGAACGACGGCGGCGTGTAGCCCTTGACGACGACGACCGGCACCGGCATGAACGGCCCCGCGACCGCGGTCAGGATGTCGCCGGCGATGCCGCTGCCGCCCATGCCGAGCACGACGACGTTCTCGATCTCCTCGCGCTCTGGCAGCCCGGTGATGCCGTCGGACAGCGCGACCGCGGTCTCGACCTGCTCTGGCAGCGCGGCCGCGGCATCGAACATGCCGAGCGTGTCGAGCACCGGCGTCACCTCACGAGTCCTCGGACCAGGTCGGCTCTATGCCGTCGGCGGCGGCCTTGGCCAGCAGCCGCTCGTGCTCCGCGTCGTCGACGGTCTCGGCCTCGTCGATCAGCATGATCGGGATGTCGTCGCGGATCGCGTAGCGCCGCTTGAGGCGCGGGTTGTACAGCGCGTCCTCGTCCTGGAAGTAGAGCAGCGGCCCCTTGTCCTCCGGGCAGGCGAGGATCTCGAGCAGCTGGGGGTCGAGTGCCATCAGGACTCCTTTTTGATGAGTTTGCGGAGCTCGGCGACGTACTGGTCGACGGCGGTCTTGTCGGGTGCCTCGAGGTTGAGGCGAAGGAGGGGCTCGGTGTTGGATGGCCGAAGGTTGCACCACCACGAGCCGAAGTCGAGGGTGAGCCCGTCGAGGCGGTCGTGCTCGATGCCGGGGAACGCTGCCGCGACCTGCTCGATGATGGCCCGCGGATCGGGCACCTCGAAGTTGATCTCCCCGCTCATCGCGTAGCGTTCGAACGGCTTGCGCAGCTCGGAGAGCGGCACGCCCTCGAGGCTCAGCTGCTCGAGGACGACGAGCGCGGCGATCGAGCCAGAGTCGGCTCGGTAGTTGTCGCGGAAGTAGTAGTGCGCGGAGTGCTCGCCGCCGAACGCGGCCCCAGTCTCGGCCATCACTGACTTGATGAACGAGTGGCCGACCTTGGTGCGGACCGGGGTGCCACCGTTCTCGGCGATGACCTCGGGGACGGCCTTGGAGCAGATCAGGTTGTAAAGGATCGTCGAGCCTGGGTGCTTGGCGAGCATCCCCTTGGCGACGATGGCGGTGGTCGTCGACCCCGACACCGCCTCGCCCTTGTCGTCGACGAGGAAGACGCGGTCGGCATCACCGTCGAAGGCCAGGCCGATGTCGGCGCCGGTCTCGAGCACGCGGGCCTGGAGGTCGCGGAGGTTCTCGACCTGGATCGGGTCGGCGGGGTGGTTCGGAAACGTCCCGTCGAGCTCGCCGTAGAGGATGTCGAGCTCGAAGGGCAGGCGCTCGAACACGACCGGCACCACGAGGCCGCCCATGCCGTTGGCGGTGTCGGCCACGACCTTCATCGGCTTCAGCGCCGAGACGTCGACGAAGGACCGGACGTGCGCGCCGAACTCGGGCAGCAGCGCGTGCGTCGTCATCGAGCCCGGGGGCGTCGGGGCGTCGGGCACCCCGGCCGAGGCCATGGCCTTGATCTGGCGGAGGCCCGTGTCCTCGCCGACCGGCTTGGCGCCGGCGAGACAGAGCTTGATGCCGTTGTACTGGGCCGGGTTGTGCGACGCCGTGAACATCGCTCCGGGCGCGTCGAGCGAACCGGCGGCGAAGTACACCATGTCGGTCGACGCCAGCCCGAGGTCGAAGACGTCGAGGCCCTGGTGCTGCACGCCCTCGGCGAACGCGGCGGCGAGCTCGACCCCGGAGGGCCGCATGTCGCGTGCGATGAGGACCCGTCGGACGCTCGGGTCGCCCTCGGCCACGAACCGGGCGAAGGCGGCGCCGATGCGGCCGCAGAGCTCGGCGTCGAGCTGGTCGGGCGTCGTCCCGCGGATGTCGTAGGCCTTGAAGACGGCGTCGATGTCAGCCATGAGCACGCTCAACGTAGTCGGCGGGGGCGGCGCGGCCCGGTCTGCCAACATGACCCGATGGACGAGGCCGCGCCGTTGCTCTCGGTGGTGCTGCCGGCCCACAACGAGGAACAGATGCTCCCTGGGACCGTCGCCGATCTGACCGCCGGGCTGCGAGAGCGCGAGCACTCGTTCGAGGTGTTGATCGTCGAGAACGGCTCGTCCGACGACACGCGACTGATCGCCGACGGCCTCGCTGCAGCGCATCCGGAGGTGCGTTCGCTCACCGAGCCGCGCGCCGACTACGGGCGGGCACTGCGCCGCGGGTTGCTCGAGGCCACGGGCACCTACGTCGTGAACTTCGACGTCGACCTGTACGACCTCGCGTTCGTCGACCTGGCCGTCGAGCGGCTCCGCGCCGGCGCCGCCATCGTGGTCGGCACGAAGCGGGGCGAGGGGTCGGAGGATGCCCGCCCGTGGCCCCGCCGCCTCGTCACCGCCATGTTCAGCACCGTGCTGCGCGTCTGGTACGGGCTGAAGGCGTCGGATACCCACGGCATGAAAGTGATGGACCGGCTGGCGGTGCGGCCGCTGGCCGAGCGCTGCCAGCTCGGCACCGACCTGTTCGACACCGAGCTCGTCCTGCGGGCGGAGCGGGCCGGGCTAGAGGTCGCTGAGGTCGGCGTCCGGGTCGAGGAGCTGCGTCCGGCCCGCACCTCCATCGTCCGCCGGGCGCTGCGCACCGTCGCCGGGCTCGTCCGCCTCCGCCGCGCCCTCCGCGCCTAGCGAGCTAAGGCGCTGGTGAGCTAAGGCGCTGGTGAGCTAAGGCGCTG
>CAYSAC010000393.1:0-3381 GCA_964428815.1 uncultured Acidimicrobiaceae bacterium
GAGCCGCTGCTGCACGCCGGCGCCGTCGGGCCGCTCGACCCGGCCGCTCGGGGGCGGCGCCGACGAGTAGAGGCCGAACACGTGCTTGGTCATGTGCATGCCGACGCCGCTCACCAGTCCGAGCGAGCCGGCGTCGGCGCGCAGCACCTCGGCGAGGGTCGCGATGCTGTGCAGCATGTAGTTGCTGCCCGCGCCTCCGGAGAAGGGGAGGCCGCCGGTGACGGTGAGACCGCGGGGATCATCCGGCGCTATGCCAAGGGCGTCGCACGCGAGGTGCACCGAGCTGGCGAAACAGCTGTAGAGGTCGAGGTGCGCGACATCGTCGATCCCGCTACCAGCGGCGCGCAGGGCCTCGGCGCTGGCCGCGGCCATCGCCGGCGAGGCTGAGAGGTCGGGGTGCTCGGCCAGGTACACGGGGTCGGTGGCGTAGCACCAGCCCCGCAGGTACACGCGGCGATCCTGGGGCACGCCCAGCTCGTCGGCCTTGGCATGGCTGGCGACGATGACCGTGGCCGCCATGTCGACGTCCATGATCGACACCATGTACTTCGTGTACGGGTAGCCAACCAGGCGGTTGTCGGCCGTGGGCGTCGACAGTTCCTCCGCTCCTCGGCGCTGGGGGAACCAGGCGTACGGGTTGGTCTCGGCCACCTCGCTGAGGGGCGCCATGAGCCGCCCGAGGCCGGCGAGGTAGTCGTCGGGCCCGATGCCGAGGCGTGCGCGCCGGGCGATGTCGAAGACGGGAAAGGTCAGCCAGGCCTGGAAGACGTTGTGGGCGATCTCGGCCGGGTGGAACGGCGCCTCGAACGGGAACGGCGCCGGCTCGGCCGCGCGGTGGCTCCACGCCAGCCGCTCGCCCGCCTTCTTGGCTCGCCGCACCGTGTCGAGCGCCTCCGCGCCGGTGATCACGGCCAGATCGAGGTCGCCGTCGAGGATCGCGGCGGCGGCATCCTGCACGAGCACCTGCGGCGTCGTGCCGCCGATCCCGGAGTAGAGACGGTGCCGCGGGTCGATGCCGAGCGCATCGGCGAGCCGGTCGACCGGTCGGTCGTAGGGCCAGCTCATGCAGTAGACGATCTGGAGGCTTCCGGCAGCGTCAAGCACGCCGCGGCCTGCGCCCGGCAACGCATCCTCGGCGGCGGCGCGGCACGTCTCCTCCCACAGCATGAGCGGCTCCGGTGCCGGCCCGTCTGCCGGTCGAACGGTGCGCTGGGCGACGCCGATCAGGCACGGTGTCCGCGGGTCGATGACCGTCATCGGCCCTTCCACACCGGGTCGCGCTTCTCGGCGAACGCCTTCGGGCCCTCCTTGGCGTCCTCGCTCGAGAAGATCTTCCCGGCCAGCTCGCTCTCGATCGCGTACGCCTCGCGCTGGTCGACGGCGAGACCGCGCAGCACGCTCTCCTTGGTCGCTTGCACGGCCAGTGGCGCGTTGGCGTTGATTCGGCCGGCCCACCAGAGCGCCCGCTCGGCCAGCGCGTCCTCGTCGACGATCTCGTTGAGCAGCCCCAGCTCCAGCGCCCGTGACGGGGGGAACGCCTCGGCGGTGAGCAGGAACTCCATCGCCGCGGGGAACGCGAGCTGCCGGGGGAGGCGCACCGTGGTGCCGCCACCCGCGAACAGTCCCCGCTTCGGCTCCATCACCCCGAACTTGGCGTGCTCGGTCGCGATGCGGATGTCGATGCCGCCGAGCATCTCCATGCCGCCGGCCACGCACGGCCCGTTCACCGCGGCGATGATCGGCTTGTAGATCTTGAGGCTGCGCAGCACGGCGTCGGTGCCGTCGCGCAGCTTGCAGCCGTCGATCTCGTCGACCTCGCCCGAGCCGATCTGCTGCTGCAGCTCGGTGATCTGCGGGATGTAGGTCTTGAGGTCGGCGCCGCTCATGAACGCTCGCTCGACGCCGGTGATGATGGCCACCCAGTCGTCGGGATCGTCGCGGAACCGGCGCCACGCGTTGGCCAGGTCGCGGAAGTGGTAGAGGTCGAGCGCGTTGCGCGCCTCGGGCCGGTCGATGGTGATGCGAGCGACGTGGGCGCCCACCTGCTCGTAGTGGATCGGCATGCGGTCGTAGGGTAGATCGCCTCCGCCACGAACGTGACATGATCGTTAGACATGGCGGAGCTGCTCACCGACCAGCTGCGGATGATGGCGGGCGCCTACCCGGACGAGGTGGCGTGCACCGATGTCGCGACCGGAGACGAGCTCACCTTCGCGGCGTGGGAGCTGTGGTCGAACCAGTTCGCGCGGTGGCTCGTCGGCCACGGCGTGACCAAGGGTGACCGGGTCGCCATCCACGTCCCGCCGGAGGAGGGGATGGTCTTCCTCGTCAGCTACTCGGCGGTCCACAAGGCCGGCGCGGTAGCGGTACCGACGAGCACCCGGCTCGTCGCTCGCGAGCTCGGCTACGTCCTCGGCCACGCAGGCGCGGTCGTGGCTGTGAGTGGCACGGCCACGACGCCCGTCCTCGCGGACGCGCGGTCCGACCTGCCCGCGCTGCGCACGATCGTGACGACGGCGCGCGCGACGGGCGATGGGATGACCGCATGGGACGACGCCGTTGACGTCGACGACAGCGAGATCCAGGTGCCGCTCGACGACGACGACATCGCCGACATCATGTACACCTCGGGCACCACCGGTCGTCCGAAGGGTGTGGTCGTCCGCCATCGCACTGTCGCCATGTTCCCGAACGGCTTGCCGCAGTGGTCGGGGAACGGATGGCTGCACGCGTCGCCGATGTTCACCTTCGCCGGCATCGCCTCGACCTACAACCCGATGAAGCTCGGGATGGAGCTGCTGTACCTTCCCCGCTTCGACGTCGACCGCTGGTTCGACGTCGTCGAGCAGCGCCGGCCCTCCGCCACCTTCCTCGTGCCGGCTATGGCCGAGCTGCTCATCGCGAGCCCGCGCTTCGACGACGCTGACTTGTCGAGCATCACCATCTGCCCACTCGGGAGCGCGCCGGTCTCGCCCGCGACATTGAAGCGACTGCAGGACAAGCTGCCGCACGCCATGGTGTCCAACGCGTGGGGCATGACCGAGGCCGGCCCCGCGTTCTGCTTCATGCCCCCGGAAGAGCAGGCCGACCGCATCGGCTCGGTGGGCAAGCCGATGGCGCCGACGGAGTTCCGCATCGTCGACGAGGACGGGCACGCGCTGCCCGCACGAGAGATCGGCGAGCTGATCGTCAGCAATCCCGGACGTGAGCGCGAGTACTTCAACGACCCGGAGGCGACGGCGAGCACGTGGCGCGACGGCTGGTTGCACTCCGGTGACCTCGCCTACCTCGACGAGGACGGCTTCCTCTACATCGTCGGTCGCCAGAAGGACGTCATCATCCGCGGCGGCAACAACATCCACGCCATCGACATCGAAGCCG
>CAYSAC010000394.1:0-3337 GCA_964428815.1 uncultured Acidimicrobiaceae bacterium
AGAAGCTGAGGCCGCCGAGGCAGAGCGTGTAGGAGACCTTGACTGCGTGGCGCTTCACCTTGACCGGGTGCAAGTGGTACAGCACCGAGTTCATGATCACGTAGGAGCGGTTGCGGGGGCTGTCGGTGTAGCCCTTCCGGAAGATCGAGCCCGGACGGAAGATCGCGCTCCAGGCCTGCGAGCCCTGCACGCGGTCGGGCATGTCCTTCATGGTCTGTTGGAGCCGCTGCCCGAGACCCGGCTTGCCGTCCATGGATGTGGCCAAGGGGTGTCTCCTCCTACCCGAGTCGCATGCCGTAGGCGTAGCCGTGCGCGTTGGTGCGCTGGTGCGAGTCACCGTCGGGGTCAGGGTCGCTGACCTTGCCGAGGATGATGACACCGGTGGGACACCGGTCGACGCACAGCGCGCAGCGCGTGCACACGTCGTCGTCGATGGTGAAGATCACGTGGTCGGTCGGGTCGAGCCCCGGCTGCTCGGTGCCGATCGCGTCGTCGATCGCGTCGGGGCTGACCATGAAGATGCACTTCCACGGGCAGATGTCCACGCAGCCCTCGCACATGATGCACTCGGACTGGTCGATGTGGATGAACTGCTTGGGCTTGACCGCCTTGGACAGCCAGGCGGCGTCGACCTCCTGCAGGACATAGTCGTCCCGGAACTCCGGCATCGGCGGGTTGGCATCGGTGCGCGCCACGTCCCTGTGCCTCAGGCCTTCTTCACCAGGGGCCGGCCGTAGCGCGACGTCGGCAGCTCGGCGGGACGGGCGCGGCCACGGTTCTGCCACCACATGAACAACGCGACGTGGGCGACGAGGCCACCGCCGTAGATGACGACCGCGATCGTGTCCTTGACCGCGGCCTTGGTGACCGTGATCGGGAAGAACGCGTTGGGCTTGACGAGGATCTCGTCGGCACGCCAGTTGAGCTCGTTGTCGGCCCAGGCCAGCCACTGGTGGGGAACCACGCCGTAGAACCAGAACATGATGAAGAAGACGAACGCGGCCGCCGCCATCGCCTCGCCCCACGTCGCCCGGAGGGCGGCGTCGCGCCGCTTGCCGTAGACGACGATGAGCGCGCAGAGAGCGACCCCGATGATGGTCGTTGTTGCGAATGCGATCACGTGCGCTCGCGACTCCCTCGTGAAATCGCTCACTTGCTGTGGAACACCGACCGGCGGCTCGGCGGATAAGGGACGGTCTAGCACGGTGCCGGAGGCCCGCACACATCAGCCGGGCGGGTCGTTGCGCTGGTCACCGGCAGCATCGCGCCCCGGCGGGCCGGTTCGCTCGCCCTCCGGCGACGTGCCTAGAGTCGCGGCTGAAGTGCGAGCGCAGCGAGTGCTTCAGGCCGACGGTGCGAGCGCCAGCTCGCCCGGCGGTGATGGGTGTGGGGCGCAGCCCCACTGAGGCATGAGTCCGTCACGCGAGAGGGCCGATGACCGAGATCCCCGAACACCTCTTGAAGCGCTCCCGTGAGCGCCGGGCCGCCGCCGGACTCGGTGGTGGTGAAGCCGACGCCGCGAGCGAGCCTGCCAGCGAGGACGCTGCCGACGCCGACACGGGGTCCTCCGAGCCTGCAGCGCCGGTCCCGGCTGTCGCCGCCAGCGCGCCGGCCGAGGTCGAGCTCCCGAAGCCGCCCGAGCCGCTGCCGCCCTACATCGAGGCCTACCACCGCCGCCGGCGCATCCCCTACTGGGCGTTGCCGGTGCTGGCGGCGCTGCCGCTGTGGGCCTACGTGTTCCAGGGCACCCTCGAGCCACCGCCCGCGGGCGAGTCCGACCCGCTGGTCCTCGGCGAGGAGCTGTTCAGCGCCAACTGCGCGTCCTGCCACGGCGGCCAGGGCGGCGGCGGCGTCGGCCCCAGCTTCAACGACGGTGCCGTCATCGAGACCTGGCCCGACTTCAACGACCACATCGAGTGGGTCCACCTCGGCTCCGCGGGATGGCCGGGGGACACCTACGGCGCCCAGGGCAAGCCCAAGAAGGGCGGCATGCCGTCGTTCGAGGGCGTGCTCTCCGAGGAGGAGATCGCGCTCATCGTCCGCTACGAGCGCGAAGAGCTTGGCGGCGGCGAGCCCGAGCCGGAGCTGGTGACCCTCTCCGAGGAGGCCGCGGCGTCCGCCGGCGGCGGTGGCGGAGGCGGCGGCCATTAGTGCCAGGTCCAGCCGACCGGACTGACGTCCTCGTCATCGGCGGCGGTCCTGCCGGCGCCGCCACCTCCTACTGGCTGGCCAGGGCAGGCCACGCGGTCACCTTCGTCGAGCGCAAGACGTTCCCGCGGGAGAAGACCTGCGGTGACGGGCTGACGCCCCGAGCGGTCCGCCAGATCCAGGACATGGGCCTGGAGGCGCGCCTCGCCGCCAGCCACCACAAGTACGACGGACTCCGCGCCGTCGCCCACGGCATCACCCTCGAGCTGCAGTGGCCGGAGCACCCGGACTACCCGCCCTACGGCTACGTCGTGCGCCGCCGCGACCTCGACATGATGGTCGCCGAGCACGCCGTGGCCGCAGGTGCGGTGCTGCGCCAAGGCACCGAGGCCGTCAGCCCGGTGTTGCGCGACGGCCTGCTCGCCGGCGCGGTCGTCAAGGACAAGGACACGGGCGCGACCGATGAGATTCACGCGCGCTACGTCGTCATCGCCGACGGCGCGAACTCGCGGTTCGGCCGCGCGCTCGGCACCGCCCGCAACCGCTCGTTCCCCCAGGGCATGGCCATCCGCGGCTACTTCGAGAGCCCGCTGCACGCCGACCCGTGGATCGAGTCCGCGCTCGACGTGCGCGACCGGGAAGGGCGGTCGCTGCCCGGCTACGGGTGGATATTCCCGGTCGGGGACGGGACCATCAACGTCGGCGTCGGCCTGCTGTCCACGTTCCGCGACTTCAAGAGCGTCAACACCTCGCACCTGCTGGCCGAGTTCGCCGCGACCCTGCCGTCCTACTGGGGCATCGACCCCGACGCGATGGTCGGTCCGGCGACCGGGGGGCGGCTGCCGATGGCCGGCTCGGTGAACCCCAAGGTCGGGCCGAGCTGGCTGGTGGTCGGCGATGCCGCAGCCTCGATCAACCCGTTCAACGGCGAGGGCATCGACTACGCGTACGAGACCGGCCGCATGGCGGCCGAGCTGCTGGGTGAGGCGCTGAAGACCGGGTCCGGCATGCCGCTCCAGCGCTACCCGGCGATGCTCGACGCCGAGTACGGGCTCTACTTCAAGGTCGCCCGCGCCTTCGCGCACGTGATCGGCCAACCCGCGCTGATGATCCAGCTGACCCGCGTCGGCATGCAGTCGCGCACGCTCATGGAGTGGGTGCTGCGGATCATGGCCAACCTGCTGCGGGA
>CAYSAC010000395.1:0-3324 GCA_964428815.1 uncultured Acidimicrobiaceae bacterium
TCATGACCGCCGACGTCGACGTCGTCGTGACCGACGGCTTCACCGGCAACGTCGCCCTCAAGAGCCTCGAGGGTGGGATGAAGGCGCTGGTCGGCGCCCTGTTCGAGGCGTTCGGCGCCACCGAGGAGAGCCGGGCCGCCACCGACGTCCTCATGCCGCAGCTGCTGGGGCTCTACGCGTCGCTCGACCCGGACAACACCGGCGGCGCCCTGCTGCTCGGGGTCGACGGCGTCTGCATCATCAGCCACGGCTCCTCTGGCGCGACCGCCGTGGTCAACGCCGTGCGCGTGGCCCGCGACATGGTCGAATCGGGCATCGTGGACCACCTCCGAACGGCTGTCGCACCGCTGTCCTGACCGTTGTTCACAAGCGCACAAGCGCGCTGGCCGGTATGCTCGCTGCCGTCATGCCCGCCGAAACCCATGTCGAACGAGGCCCGATGGACCGCCAGCAGGTGTTCGAGCTCATCCGCGACCGACTCGCGGACATCCTCGAGGTCGAGCCGTCGGCCATCAAGGAGGGCGACTCCTTCGCGGACGACCTCGAGGCGGACTCCCTCGCCCTGATCGAGCTGGTCGAGGCCCTCGAGGAGGAGCTCGGCGAGCGCAGCGTCGGCTTCCGCATCGACGACGAGGACCTTGAGGACCTGAAGACGGTCCGCGACGCGGTCGACTACGTCGTCGCCCGGCTGTAAGGGACGCGCTATCTCGCCGCCGGTCTCGGGCCTCGACGCCCTCGTCTCCCGCTTGGGCGCGCGCCTCGACGATCCCCTCGTCCTTGCCACCGCCCTGCGGCACCGCTCGTGGTGCGCGGAGCACGCGGGCCACGAGTCCAACGAACGGCTCGAGTTCCTCGGTGACAGCGTGCTCGGCCTCATCGTCTCTGACCACGTCTACCGCGCCAACCCGACCATGTCGGAGGGCGAGCTCACCGATGTCCGCAAGGCCGTCGTGAACTCGGTGACGCTCGCCGAGGTCGCGCTCGAGCTCGACCTCGGCGCCCACATCTCGCTGGGCAAGGGCGAGGAGGCATCAGGCGGGCGGGACAAGCCGTCGATCCTCGCGGACGCCCTCGAGGCACTCATCGGCGCCATCTACATCGAGGCCGGTGCCGACCACGCCGCAGAGGTCGTCGTCTCGCTCCTCGCTGATCGCATCGCAGCCGCGGTCGCCGAGGGACCAGGCGGGCAGGACCACAAGAGCCGCCTGCAAGAGCTCGTCGCCCGCCAGTACGCGAGCGCGCCGCGCTACGAGGTGGTCGCCACCGGCCCGGATCACGCCCGCGCCTTCGACGTCACGGTCTACGTGGGCGACGTCGCGCGCGGCGAGGGTCACGGGAGATCGAAGAAGCAAGCCGAGCAGGTCGCAGCGCGCAACGCGTGCGTGGCCATCACGGCCGAGATGGAGGCCGTTGATGCCTGAGCTCCCCGAGCTCGAGACGTTCCGCCGCGAGCTCGAGAAGGAGGTGGTCGGCAAGCGGGTGAAGACCGTCGAGGTCACCGGCGCCAAGGTCACTCGTCGGCTGTCGAACAAGAAGCAGCTCATCACCCGGCTCGAGGGGGCGAAGATCAAGGGCATCGATCGGCGCGGCAAGCACCTGATCGCGCCGCTCGACACCGGCGACGTGCTCGTCATCGACGTCGGCGAGACCGGCCAGCTGACGAAGGCCGCCCCGAAGGACCCGCCGATCAAGCACACCTCTGTCGTCATCTCCTTCACCCAGGGTGGCCAGCTCCGCTTCGCCGACCCGAAGGGTTTGGGCGAGGTCTTCGTCGCCGCCGCCGACTCGCTGCTCGACGAGGTGCCCGAGATGGCGCTGGGCGGGCTCGATCCGGTCGCCGAGCCGGTGTCGTGGACCGCGTTCGCGCACGTGCTGCTGAGCAAGTCGGCCAAGCTCAAGGCGCTGCTGATGGACCCGACCGTGGTCGCCGCCATCGGCCCGCTCTACAGCGACGAGATCCTCTTCGCCGCCGGCCTGCGGTACGACCGCACCTCGGGCTCGCTCAGCTCGCAGGAGATCCGACGGCTCTACCGCGGCCTCGTCGAAACGCTCCACGAAGCGGTCAAGCACCGTGGCACGACCCACGACGAGCACCCCTTCGTCGACCTGTACGGCAAGCCGGGCGATTACCAGATCGAGCTCAAGGTGTTCGCGAGGGAAGGCGAGCCCTGCCGCCGGTGCCGGAGTCCCATCGCCAAGGCGCGGTTCTCGAACCGGGCGGTCTACTACTGCCCCCAGTGCCAGGTCTGACCCAGGAGACCGCGCTCGGGTTCACGATCGTCTGGATCGGCTTCGGCGCGGGGCTGATCGCGGTCTACCTCGCGGTCGTCGGCGACCGGCGCACGCCGCGCTCGCTGCTCGTCGCGGTGCCCGCGGCCGCCACCCTTGGCGCGCTGTTCCTGCCCGCCATCCGCGGCATCGAGGCGGCGACGGGGGATCGGATCGTCCTCACGTCGTGGTCGGGGCTCGACGCGATCAGCGTGGCGATGATCGTCGTGCTGCTCGTCGCGGTGGTGGTGTGGTCCTCGTGGGCGTGCGCGGCGAGCACGGTGCTGCTGCTCGGCGGCAACCTCCTGATCCAGGCGACGACCTTGCGGGGGACGGAGGTCCAGTGGGGCCTGCCGGTCGCTTTGGGGTGCTCGATCGCCACGCTGGCGGTCGCCGGAGCGATCGCCGTGCTGGCCGCCGGGAGGGCATCCCGAGCGGGCTGAACCCAGCCCGAGCGTTCTTGCGGCAGCCACCGACGAAGACCGTCGACAACTGCCGCAAGAACGCGGGGTAGGGGTGCGCGGATGGCTCGCCGCGCGCGCCTAACGTCGGGATCCGATGTTCCTCAAGTCGCTGACCCTGAAGGGCTTCAAGTCTTTCGCCGACGCCACAACCCTCGAGCTCGAGCCCGGCGTGACCGTCGTGGTCGGGCCCAACGGCAGCGGCAAGTCCAACGTCGTCGACGCGATCGGGTGGGTGCTCGGCGCCCAGGCACCGAGCGCGGTCCGCAGCCAGAAGATGGACGACGTCATCTTCGCCGGCACCGCCAAGCGCGCCGCCCTTGGTCGGGCCGAGGTCAGCCTCACCATCGACAACTCAGCACACTTGCTGCCGATCGAGTTCACCGAGGTGACGATCACCCGCACGCTGTTCCGCACAGGCGACAGCGAGTACTCGATCAACGGCGTGCCGTGCCGCCTCCTCGACATCCAGGACCTGCTGTCCGACACGGGGGTCGGCCGCCAGCAGCACGTCATCGTGAGCCAGGGCCAGATCGACGCGGTGCTCAACGCCCGGCCCGAGGACCGGCGGCTGATCATCGAGGAGGCCGCGGGC
>CAYSAC010000396.1:0-3318 GCA_964428815.1 uncultured Acidimicrobiaceae bacterium
GGCGTCGCGGCCAGCGCGAGCCGAGCCGCCGGCCGGCCCGGCCGGGGCGTCGACGACGACCAGGCGCTGCGCATCACCGCCGAGGCCATCGTGCGGGTCAGCCGTGGTGTCCGCGTCCTCGCCTAGCCCCAAGGGCGCGTTTACAGGACGGCCGCCACCGCCCTCACTAATGGGGATCGACCAGCTCGCTGCGTGAGCAGATGAGGCTGGTCAGCTGAGCCGGCGGCGAAGCTCCACGTAGACGGCCGCGCCGACGATCTCCTGGAGCTCAGCACCCAACGACTCGACCACCGGCTGATCGCCGACGTAAGCCAGCTCGCCTTCGGTGCAGCACCACGCCATCGTCTTGCCCTCGGCACCCCAGTCGCCGCGGGTCCATGCCCGAACGGTCGCTGTCTCGGTGCCGTCGCTCGCCTGCTCCCAATCCACCTTGATCGGCAGCTGCCAGCACACCGATGGCTTCCAGTCGAGCGGCGACTCCCCCGCCGCCTCGGCCGCCAGGTGCAACGCGCAGCCGGCCCCGCCGGCGAAGCCCGGCCGGTTCAGGAAGATGCACGCGCCATCGACGACGCGAGTGCTGGTGCGCTCGGCATCGCCGAAGATCCCGCCGTCTCGGACCGCGGCATGGTGCTCGAGCGTGTCGGGACCAAGCGTGGCGGCCAAGGCGTCTATCAGGCGGGCCTCGTCTTCGCCGTCGAGGTCGGCCCCGATGGAGCAGCAGCCATGCCCGAGGTGCGGAGCGGGCTCCGAAAGGATGCCGAGGCAACCCCGACCCCAGATGCAGGTCCAGCGCGAGGTCAGGAACGCTCGATCGAAACGCCAGCGGGTCCCGTCCGCTTCGATCTCCTCGATGCCGTCACCGTCCGACATCTAGGACCCGGCCTCTTCCTCATCCGCCGCGCCGGTAACGGGCTCGACCACGCCGCCCGGCACAGGCGTGGCGTCGTCGGCCTCCCACTCCGCGGCGAGGACCTCGATGGGCTCACCGAGGACGTAGGTGCGCCACAGGTGGCTCACGAGGATCTTGAGCACCGCGGTGGTTGGCACCGCGAGCAGCAGGCCGAAGAACCCGCCGAGCGTGCCACCCGCGAGCAGCGCCAGCATGACGACCGCCGGGTGCAGCTTCACGGCGCGCTGCATCACCAGCGGGCTGATGAAGTGGTTGTCGATCTGCTGAGCCCCGGTCATGATCGCCACGACCCAGAGCGCGGTGCCGAAGTCGCGGGTCGTGAGCGCGATGATCACGCCCGGCACCGCACCGATGTAGGGGCCGATGAGCGGGATCATGTTGAACATCCCGGCGATGAGCCCGACGATCAGCCAGAACGGCAGGTCGAGGATCGCGAGCCCGATCGACACCATCGTGCCGACGATGGTCGCGATCGCCAGCTGGCCGCGGAAGTAGCCCCCGATCGCGCGGTTGAGCCGGCGCGCGAGCACCTCGACGTCGGGGCGCGCTCGCTCGGGGACCAGCTCGTCGGCGACCTTACGAAGGTGGGGCAGATCGACGAGGAGGTAGAAGGCGATGATCGGCGCCAGGATGAAGATCAGCCCGACGTGGAAGATCTTGAGCCCGACCTCCCGCGCAGTCGCGAGCGTGGCGGCGAACCGCTCTTGGCGCTCGTCATCGCTGATGCGGCCGTCACCGTTTGCGTCGGGGGCAGTGTCGTTCGAGAGCTGGTCCTCGATCTCCTTAAAAGTCGGAACCTTGATCGGCCAGCCGTTCGCCTCGGAGCGCTCCGCGACGTCATCGACCCAGTTCTCGACCTTCTCCCGCAGCTTCGGGTACTCCGCAGCGAGGTCGTCGTACTGCCTGTTGGCCTGCGGCGCGATGAGGAACCCCGCCAGCGTCACGACGCCGACGACCGCCAGGTAGGACAAGGCGGTGCCGGCGGCGCGTGGGATGTGCCGATGCTGGAGCCGCGTGACGACGGGGTTGAGCAGGAAGACGATCGCGCCGGCGAGGATCAGCGGCGGCCAGATGACCCGGACGACCCAGCCGAGCAGCAGCAGCAGCGCGAGCAGCGCGGCGAGGCCGCACACAGCCCAGGCGACCTGCCCAGCCCGCCGGATGCGCTCCATCACCCGAGCGACACTACGGGCTTGACGCGTGCACTGGCGGGAGCGCGCCCGCCCAGGGCTGCGCGCTCTCGAGCTGCGCGGCGACGCGCAGCAGCTCGTCCTCGCGCCCGTACGGCGCGACCAGCTGCACGCCGATCGGCAGCCCCATCTCGTCCCAGTGCAGCGGCAGCGAGACCGCCGGTTGCCCGGTGGAGTTGAACGGTGGCGTGAACGGCACGAGCGCGGCGGCGCGGAAGAGGGCGTCCAACGGGTTGTCCGGTGGGCTGGCCAGCTCGCCCAGTAAGGGCGGTGGCTCAGCGAGCGTCGGCGTCAGCAGCAGGTCGAAGCCGGCGTCGTACCACGACGCGATCGCGCGCGCGTAGCTCTGCAGCCACTCCCGCGCGCTGAGTAGATCGGCAGCAGTCGCGGCCCGGCCCAGCTCGGCCATCGCCCACGTCAGCGGTTCGACGTCGTTCGGCCCGATGGCATCGCCGGTCTTGCGGGCCCAGTGGTCGAGCGCCCACGCCGCGCCCGCCGCGTACACGGTGATGTAGTGCGTCACGTGGCTTCCGTCGTCGAGCGCGGTCGGGTGTGACGCCTCGACGGTGTGGCCGAGTGACTCGAGCAGCTTGCCGGCTGCCTCCACCGCGGCCACGCACGACGGGTGGACCGCGACGTCGCCGCCTGGGGCCGTGCTCATCATCCCGATCTTCAATCGGCCGGGCTCCCACCCCACCTCGGTGAGGTAGGGGCGCACGGGTGCGGGGGCAGTGAACGGATCGCCTGGCGCCATTCCATGCACGGCGTCCAGCACGGCGGCGGTGTCGCGCACGCTGCGGGTGAGGACGTGCTCGACGACCAGGCCGCCCATCACGTCACCGAACTCCGGTCCGTTGGAGACGCGCCCTCGGCTCGGCTTCAGACCGACGAGCCCGCACTCGCTGGCCGGGATGCGGATCGAACCGCCAGCGTCGTTGCCGTGGCCGACGGGCACCATGCCCGACGCGACCGCCGCGGCGGAGCCGCCGCTCGACCCGCCCGTGCTGCGATCGGTATCCCACGGGTTGCGCGTCGGTCCGTAGGCGGCAGGTTCAGTGGTCGGGAGCAGAGCCAGCTCCGGAGTGTTCGTGCGCCCGACCACCACGAACCCGGCGACCCGGAACCTCGCCGCCAGCTCGGTGTCGTTCGGTTCGACCCAGCCGCGCTGCTGGAGGAACGCCATGCCCTCGTGGAAGGGGTCGCCCGCCGAGTGGCACA
>CAYSAC010000397.1:0-3318 GCA_964428815.1 uncultured Acidimicrobiaceae bacterium
TCGACCTCGGAGCCCAACCGCAGATGGGTGGCCCGGCCGTCGTCGTCCAGGTCGAAGATGACCCTTTGACCCTGGCGGAGCATCCGGAAGACCGACCCGACGAGCGCGTCGCCGGCGAGGTCGACCTCGGAGAAGTCGGTGTCGCGCATGATCACGCCGTCCCGTGTCCCGGGGTCGTACGACTTGATCACGCCTTGCACCGGACGCCGCTCCTGGGGTCAGAGGTCTGCGGTGGGTCCTGAAACGCTACCCGGGCCGTTCATCAACGGGCCAGACGACCACACCTGAGGCAATACCTGTCGGATCGCACTCCTGAGGCAATGACTAACGCATGCGTTCGGTATTGCCTCGAGAGCGCCGGGTTAGGTATTGCCTCGGGCAGCTTCCCCGGCGCACCCGCCGCCTCTAGTGGACGAGCTTGGTGACCTTGCCGGCCTTGAGGCAGGAGGTGCAGACGTGCAGGCGCTTGGGCGACCCGTTGACGAGGGCGCGCACCCGCTGGATGTTCGGGTTCCAGCGGCGCTTCGTGCGACGGTGGGAGTGGCTCACGGCCATGCCGAACGACGGGTGCTTCCCGCACACCTCGCAAACAGCAGCCATGACCTGAGACCTCACCGTGGGACGACACCTCTGCGGACCGGGAAACGGTAGTCGTCGGGGCCCCGGAGCGACAACCCGACCGCCGCGAGCGGTTCGATAACGTGCGCCCGATGGCGACCCTGGACCGGCTCCGCGCACCGGAGCTGCGTGCCGTGGTCACCGGCTACCGGGACGCGCTGGCGGCCCACACGGAGGCGATCAACCGCCTCAACGTCTATCCCGTCCCCGACGGCGACACCGGCACCAACATGGCGCTCACCCTGCGTTCGGTGTGCGAGGAGGTCTACGGCGCGCCTGACGACCTCGGGTCGACGTGCAAGGCGATCAGCCACGGCTCGCTCATGGGCGCGCGGGGCAACTCGGGGGTGATCCTCTCCCAGATCCTGCGGGGCGTCGCCGATGTCGTGAAGGACGCCGAGGCTGGCATCGACGGCCCGCTGCTCGCGAGGGCGCTGGCGGTGGCCTCGGACGCCGCCTACCAGGCGGTCATGAAGCCGGTCGAGGGCACGATCCTGACCGTCGTCCGCGAGAGCTCGGAGGCGGCGGTCGCGGCGTCGGGCGGCGGCGCGTCGCTCGTCGCCGTCCTCGACGCCGCCAGGGCACAGGGCGCCGACGCGCTCGAGCGCACGCCCGACATGCTGTCCGTGCTCAAGGAGGCGGGTGTGGTCGACGCCGGCGGCGCCGGCTTCCTGCTGCTGCTGGACGTGCTCCTCAACGTGGTCGACGGGCGCGCCATCCCCGAGCCAGAGGTCGGGCCCGAGCTCTGGCTCGCGATGGTGCACGCCGAGACCGCGGGCGAGGGTGGTATCGGCGACCTCCGCTACGAGGTCATGTACTTCCTCGAGGCGCCAGACGAGACGATCCCCGCGTTCAAGGACGTGTGGGCCGGCATCGGCGACTCGATCGTCGTCGTCGGCGGCGACGGCATCTGGAACTGCCACATCCACACCGACGACATCGGCGCCGCGATCGAGGCTGCGCTCGACTGCGGCCGCCCGGGCAAGATCCGCGTCACCGACCTCATGGAGCAGGTCGAGGAGGAGCGCTGGGTGCGCGAAGCCGTGCCCGCGTCCGAGCCCGACCTCACGCCGGTGCCCACCGCCGTCGTCGCGGTGGCGACCGGTGACGGCATCCGCCGGATCTTTCACTCGCTCGGCGTGCAGGGCATCGTCACCGGCGGCCAGTCGATGAACCCGTCGACTGCGCAGTTGCTCGAGGCGGTCGAGAAGGTGCCGGCCGACGAGGTCGTCATCCTGCCCAACAACAAGAACATCATCGCGGTGGCCGAGCAGGTCGACGAGCAGACGTCGAAGTCGGTGCGCGTCGTGCCGACCCGTGGCATCACCGAGGGCTTCGCCGCGCTCATGGCGTACGACCCCGAGGCCGACGTCGCCGAGAACGCGACGGAGATGACGGAGGCCGCGGAGCGCGTTGTGGCCGGCGAGGTCACGGTCGCGGTGCGGGCATCGTCGTGCGAGGTCGGGCCGATCGCAGAAGGCGACTTCCTTGGCATCGCACGCGACGGCATCCGCGCGGTGGAGTCGACCGTGTCCGGCGCCGCCACGGTGCTGCTCGACGCGCTGGTCGACGACGACCACGAGATCGTCACGATCATCGAGGGCGAGGGCTCCTCGGCCGCAGACACCCGCCGCATCACCGAGTGGCTCGCCGAGCACCGACCTGACGCCGCGGCAGAGGTCCACCACGGCGGACAGCCGCTCTACCCGTACCTCTTCGGCGTCGAGTAGTTGCCCCGCACCCTGGCCCAGCTGGCGCGCACGCCGGTCACCGCGCTTGAGGGGGTCGGACCCGAGCGGGCCAAGGCGCTGGCCGCGGTCGGCATCGAGAACGTGCTCGACCTCATCACCCACTATCCGCGCCGCCACCTCGACCTGACCAAGCAGGCCGACATCGCCAGCCTGCAGATCGGCGAGCAAGCGTGGATTTACGCGCGCGTCGTCGCCACCAACGTCGTGCGCGGGCGCGGCAAGGCGCGAGCGCGGCTCGAGGTGCGGGTCACGGACGGGTCGGGCCACCTGCGCATCACGTTCTTCAACCAAGCCTGGCGCGAGCGACAGCTACCGCCGGGCACCGAGGCGATGTTCTTCGGCAAGGTCGACGTGTTCCGCGGTCAGCGCCAGATGGCCAACCCGGAGATCGACCTCCTCGGCGAGGGGGAGGTCGGCATCCGGCCGCTCTACCCCCAGTCCGACAAGCAGCGCCTCTACTCCAAGGACCTCCGCCGGTGGGTGAAGGAGGCGCTCGACCGCGCCGGCGACTTCGCGGAGCCGCTGCCGGCACACGTGCTCGACCGCTTCGACTTCGTCGACCGCACCGCCGCGTTCCGTGGCTTCCACGCGCCGGAGTCGATGGAGGAGGTGCGCGCGGCCCGCAAGCGGCTCGTTTTCGACGAGCTGCTGCGGGTGCAGCTCGCGCTCGTCCTTCGCAAGCGGGCCATCGAGCGGACGTCGAAGGGCATCCGCCACGACACCTCGGGCGCTCTCGTCGCCCGATTCCTCGAGCGGCTGCCGTTCGAGCTGACCGGCCACCAGCGCGGCGCGATCGAGGAGATCAGGGGAGACCTCTCGCAGGGCCATCCAATGCACCGGCTGCTGCAAGGCGACGTCGGCTCGGGCAAGACGGTGGTCGCGATCTGCGCGCTCCTGACCGCGGTGCAAGGCGGCCACCAAGGCGCGTTCATGGCGCCGACCGAGGTGC
>CAYSAC010000398.1:0-3317 GCA_964428815.1 uncultured Acidimicrobiaceae bacterium
GCACGCAGGGTCGCCTCCAGCACGACGAGGTCGTCCTTGGTGGCGAAGCGATCCGGATCTCGAGGCAGGGCAGACATCAGCGTGTCTGCCGCCTCGAGACCCCACGCATCGCGGGCTCTCTCGTAGAGGTGCAGGCGAGCGGACTCATCGATGGCCATCGTCCTCTCCGTGCCCGTACCGGTCAACCACACCGGGAAGTCAGCTCGGGGGCCAGTGGCCAAGCGGGCTCGAGCCCGGCGTCTGGCCCTACGAACGAAGTGTGACAACCGCCCTCGACCTAGGGTGCGGCGCATCGAGGCGACGAGGGAGACGACGTCGGAGGCGGTCCCGAATCCCACGCCACGGTCGCGCCTCACCGCGCGCGTCCGGCGCGACGTGCTCGTCGATCAGGCGATGCTCCGCGCGGTGATGTTCCGGGGCGCGCCCGACCCCGCGCTCCTCGCCCGCACCGAGGCGGAGGCCACCGAGGCGGTCGCCCTCTTCGAGGAGCGGGGATGGGCGACGGCGCCGGCGACCTACCACCGCCAGCCGCCCCCGGTCGAGGACATCCGGGAGCGGCGGGCCCGCTCCGGTGGCGTCCGCTACACGAAGCTCACCTGGCCCGATCGCTACCAGGTCCGTGCCGGTGAGCCCGGTCGCGAGCGCTACCTGGGGTACCGGTCGAACCGCATCGCCCACCTCACGATGCTCGAGCACCACGACGACCGACCCTGGCTGATCTGCGTGCACGGCTTCGGCATGGGCTCGTCGGGGCTCGACGTGCGACTCTTCCGCGGGCTGCACCTGCACCGCGACCTCGGCCTCAACGTCGCGTTCGTCACGCTGCCGTTCCACGGGAAGCGCAAGCCCGACCGCTCGCTGCTGCCGAAGGTGCCGGGGGTCGACCTCCTCGACACGCTGCACGCCTTCGAGCAGGCGATCTGGGACGTCCGCCAGACCCTCGCCCTCCTCCGGTCGCGCACCGACCAGCCGATCGGCCTCATGGGGCTCTCCCTCGGTGGTGGCATCGCCGCCTCGGTGGCGTCGATCGACGAGCCACACGCCGTGCTGCTCCTGGTGCCGGCGGTCGACCTGCCCACCCTCATGGCCGATGCCGCCACCAAGGTCGGGGGTGAAGCGGTCGAGGGCCTCATCGAACGGTCACGGGTGCTGATGGCGCCGGTGTCGCCGTTGGCGCTCTCGCCGCGCGTGCCGCTCGAGCGCCGGGCGATCGTCGCCGGCACGCTCGACAAGTTCGCCCGGCCGTCCACCCAGGCGGTCGCCCTGTGGCGCCACTGGGACCAGCCGCCGGTGCACTGGTACCACGGCGGCCACGTCTCCCTGTTCTGGTCGGCGCGGGCCAAGGCAGCGATCGACGCCAGCCTCGAGCAGTTCGGCCTGGCCGTGAGAAGGGGTGGGCCATGAAGCGGCTGTCGGGAACCGACGCGCTGTTCCTGTCGACGGAGACGCCGGCGTGGCACCAGCACATCGGCGGCCTCACGATCGTCGATCCGGCGGAGTCCGAGCGGTTCAGCTTCGGTGAGGTCCGCCAGACCCTGCTCGACCGGATCCCGCGGGTGCCGAAGTTCCGGTGGAAGCTCAAGGAGGTCCCCCTCCACCTCGACCGTGCGGTGTGGATCGAGGACAAGGACTTCGACGTCGACAAGCACTTCCGGCGCATCGCCGTGCCCCCGCCCGGCGGCCGGCGCGAGGTCGGCGACATGCTCGGGATGCTCATGGGCTACCAGCTCGACCGCCGCCGCCCGCTGTGGGAGATGTGGTACGTCGACGGTGTCGCCGGTGAGCAGGTCGCGCTCATCACCAAGTTCCACCACTGCCTGATGGACGGAGCGTCTGGCGCCGGCCTGGCCGAGCAGCTCTTCGACCTCGAGCCCAACCCCACCGAGGTGATCGCACCGGCGGCGGCGGACGAGGATGCCGGCCTCTACGTGCCGTCCGACCTCGAGCTGGTCGCCCGGGCGCTGATCCCGACGCTGCAGACGCCGCGCAAGCTGGCCCAGTACCTGTACCGCACGGCGGGGCGCGGGGCCACGATCTTCCAGCAGCGCAACGAGAACCCGATGGCGCTCGGCGTGGCCGGCCCGTGCTTCAACGGGATCGTCGGGCCGCACCGCCAGAGCTCGTTCTCCTCGGTGAGCCTCGACGACGTCCGGGCCGTGAAGAACGCGCTCGGGGTCAAGGTCAACGACGTGGTGCTGGCCCTGGTCTCCGGTGCGCTCCGGGCCCACATGGAAGCCCACGGCGACAAGCCGGCGCAGGGCTCGCTGGCCGCCCAGGTGCCCGTCTCCACCCGACTCGCCGACGACAACGACCAGACCAACAAGGTCGCCACCATGTCGGCCACCCTCGCCACCGACATCGACGATCCGCTCGAGCGGCTGCAGGCCATCTACGCCAGCACCCAGTCGGCCAAGGAGCTCACCCAGGCCATCCGGGCCCGCAAGATCCAGTCGGTCGGCGAGGTGGCGCCGCCGCTGCTCATCAACCTCGCGTCCCGGGCGGTCTGGGCGACCAACATCACCGACCGGATGCCCCGCGTGGCCAACGTCGTGGTGTCCAACGTGCCAGGTCCGCCGTTCCCGATCTACGCGGCCGGGGCCAAGGTCTCCGGCATCTACGCCTCCAGCGTGCTGCTGGCGTTCGCCGGCCTGAACATCACGCTGATGAGCTACATCGACCGGCTCGACTTCGGGCTGACCTCCGACCCCGATCTCCTCGAGGACCCGTGGGCGATCGCCGACGGCATCAAGGACGCGCTCGCCGAGCTCATGGACGCAGCCGGCCTGGGCAAGCCCACCCCGGTGCACGACCCCTTCGACGTCTGATCCAGGGGTGCTGGCACCCTCCGCTGGTGGCCTCCAGCATTCTCCGCGCTCCTAGCAGGGAGTTGCACCGGCCTGAGCCTCGGGTTGTTGAGGGAGGCTTAGTCGTCCGGGTCGTCACCGACAAGGTCGGTGTAGCCCTCGTCCACGTCGATGTCGACGACCTCGACCGCGTCGTCTACGAGCATGCCGAAGAACAGGACCGGCGACGGGAAGAGCGGCGTCGCCGCCATGATCAAGTACCTCACCGGGTAGCCCGGCTCCTCGGTCGCCAGACCCTCGAAGTCGCGCCCGAACGCCTCCTCGGCGGCCCGTAGCAAGGTGCGCTCGAACAGCTCCCACGACGGACGGCCGTCGGCCGCACCCGCGATCGGGAAGTACTCCTGAGCTCGTTCAAGGGCGTCGGGCGACCAGCGGACGGGTCGACGAGTCACCGAGCCGGCTGGTCGTGTTGCGTGGACAGCTCCCGCGCTCGCTGCGCCGCTCGGGGTGACC
>CAYSAC010000399.1:0-3316 GCA_964428815.1 uncultured Acidimicrobiaceae bacterium
TGGAGGAGAGCGCATGCTACCGGTGCCGCAGACCCCCGAATCGGGGAAAATGAACTCTTCAGGCACTACTTCTACGACGTCAACGCCCTGTCGAACTTCTTGGCCGATGTCCCCAACGTCATCGGCTTCAACCCCTACGCCAACCTGGTCGACCTGATCCTCGAGCGCGCACAGCGGACTGCGACCGGCACAACGGCAGCCTGACGGACGACGGTCGACGCGTCAGGCACGCCTCATCAGGTGTTGTAGGCCGACATGATCCGATCCTTGGCGCCCGAGCGGTGATCCGGGTCGGTCTCGTGGCGGCTGGTCGTGCCGGGGGTCGGCACGCCTGCGGCGATGTCGACGCCGCGGTCAGCCAGCAGCGTGTTGAGCGCGTCGATATAGGCCGCCAGGCTCGCTTCCAGGATATTCTCGTGCACGGCTCGGCCGGGATAGAGCGGTCCATCGGCATCATCCCTGCTGCGCACGCTGACGGCGATGGACGCCTTCGTCTCGTGGCCCGGCCCGGTGGCGTGGACATCGTAGGTCGCCAGCTCGACACCGGCGCCCAGGAGCGGCTCGAGGGCTCGGTCGGCCGCACGCATGAGCGCGTCGATGGCGCCGTTGCCATTGGCGTGCGCACGCCATCGGTGCCCGCCGCCGCGGAGGATGAGGTTGGCGCGGCTCGGCCGATCATTGCCGCTCGTGGCGGACCAGCGCTCGATGCTGAGGCTCCCACCCGTGGCCGGGAAGGTCTCTTCGGTGGAAAGGGTCATGCGTTGGGTCTCCTGTGTCGCCATGTGGGCGTCTTCAAGCCGGGGTGAGCCAATGGGCATAGCGCCGATCGTTGCCGCGCACCGCGGCGAAGTAGCGGCGCTGGATCTCGAGCGAGATGGGGAATTCGGATGAGCCGACGGGACGGTCGTCGATCGACGCGATCGGCGCGACCTGGACGCCGGTGCCGGTCAGGAAGACCTCATCGGCCAGGTACAGCTCGGAGCGGTCGATGCGTCGCTGGACGACCTCGTAGCCGGCGTCGCGGGCAATCTCCATCACCGCGCTGCGCGTGATGCCGGGGAGCACGTCGTCGACGAGCGGCGGCGTCGCCACCTCGCGGCCGCTGACCACGAAGACGTTGGCCGCCGACGCCTCCGCCACGTGGCCATCGGCGGTGAGCAGGATGGAGTCGTCGTAGCCGGCGGCGTGGGCGTCCTCGCTGGCGAACGCGGCATTGACATACGAGCCGGCGATCTTGCCGCGCGCCGGGATGGCGTTGTCGCTGACGCGCTGCCAGCTCGAGACGGTCACACGGATGCCGCCCGTGGGCAGGTAGTCGCCCAGCGGCATGGTGAAGATGCCGATGCGGTCGGCGAGGTCGCTGAGCTGCACCCGGATCGACGGCGCCGACTTGTAGACGAGCGGTCGGATGTACGCGTCGCCGACGTGGGCGTTGCGCCGCAGGAGGTCACGGGTCACCTCGACCAGCTCGTCCGCCATCTCCGGCACCGATGCGCGCAGCAGCCGCGCGTTGCGCAGCAGCCGCTCGTAGTGCTCGAGCCCGAACAACAGCGCGGTCGTCTCGTCGTGTTGGCGGTAGGCGCGGATCCCCTCGAAGACCGATGTCCCGTAGTTGAAGGCATGGGTCGCGATGCTCACCCTCGCCTCAGCGATGGGCACCACGGCACCCTCGAAGTAGGCCCACGCGCCGAGCTCCGGCCGCCGGCCGTTCAGGTCCGCCGTTGCGACGGTTGGCTCGATGGCGGTCATGACGGCTCTCCCGCAGGCTGGCGCTCGTCGCGCCGCGCGATGGCCATGCGTGACGAGGTGCGCTCGTCCCGGCGCTCCGGCTGGGCGTCGAGGTGCCAGATGGCGTACTCCAGCGAGTCGTGGAGGGCGGCCAGCGAGGCGGCGATGATGTTCGCGTCGGCCCCAGCCGTGATCCACGTCCCGGTCTCGTGACCGGTCTCGATGATCACCCGGGTGCGGGCGCCAGTGGCCGCCTCGCCGTCGAGGATGCGCACCTTGTAGTCGACCAGGTGCACGCCGTCGAGCGCGGGGTAGAAGGCGCCGAGCGCCTTGCGCAGGGCGAGGTCGAGCGCGTTCACCGGTCCGTTGCCGTCGGCCGCGGTGTGCAGCACCTCGCCATCGACCTCGACCTTGACGCTCGCCTCCGCCCGCGCCTCGGCGCCGTTGCGTCGCTCGACCACGACCGTGAAGTCGACGATGCGGAACGGCGGGCGATAGTCGTGGCGGCCGCGCCGGACGAGGAGCTCGAAAGAGGCATCGGCCCCCTCGAAGCTGGCGCCCTCCGACTCCAGCTGCTTGACGAGCCGCGAGAGCTCCGCGGGATCCAGCCCATCGGTCGTGAGCTGTCCGAGCTGCCGCACGCGCCAGGCGGCGTTGGCCTTGCCACCCAGCTCGCTTACCACCAGCCGGGATTGGCCACCGACCAGCGCCGGATCGACGTGCTGGTAGGCGTGCTCGACACGCTCCGTCGCCGCGCCGTGAACGCCGCCCTTGTGGGCGAAGGCGCTGGTCCCGACGTACGGGGCATGCGCGTCCGGCGCGATGTTCGCCACCTCGGCCACGAAGCGCGACAGCTCCGGCAGCCGGGTCAGGTCGCTCGCGTCGGGCACGGTCGGGTGGTCCAGCTTCAGCCCCAAATTAGCCCAGATGGTGATGAGGTTGGCGTTGCCGCAGCGCTCGCCATAGCCGTTGATCGTGCCCTGCACGTGACGGACGCCGGCCTGGACCGCGGCGAGGGAGTTGGCCACCGCCAGGCCGGCGTCGTCGTGGACGTGGATGCCGAGCGTCGTCCCCCCTTCGAGCTCAACGGCCACGGCGCGTGTCATGGCTGCCACCTCGTCGGTCAGGCAGCCGCCGTTCGTGTCGCACAGCACCACCGTCGTCGCACCGGCCGCAACAGCGGTGCGAAGGGTGGCGAGGGCGTAGGCCGCATCGGCCTTGTAGCCGTCGAAGAAGTGCTCGGCGTCGTAGATCACCTCGCGCCCCGCCGCGCGCAGGTGGGCCACCGAGTCGCCGATCATCGCGAGGTTCTCCTCGGGGGTGGCGCCGAGGACGTCGGTGACGTGGAGGAGCCAGCTCTTGCCGAAGATGGTGGTGACCGGGGTGGCCGCCTCGAGGAGCGCGCGCAGGTTCGGATCGGTCTCGGCGGTGTGCGACCGATGGCGGGTCGAGCCGAAGGCGGCGAGCTTCGCGTGGCGGAAGGTCATGGAGCGGGCGGCAGCGAAGAACTCCTCGTCCTTCGGGTTCGAGCCCGGCCAGCCGCCCTCGATGTACGGGAAGCCGGCCTCGTCCAGGCGACGGGCGATCT
>CAYSAC010000400.1:0-3314 GCA_964428815.1 uncultured Acidimicrobiaceae bacterium
ATCGGCTTCAACGTGCGGCCCGATCGCAAGGCGCGCGACCTCGCGATGGCTGAGGACGTGGAGATCCGGACCTACGAGATCATCTACCAGGTGCTCGAGGACATCGAGAACGCGATGATCGGAATGCTCGCCCCCGTCTATGAGGAGATCGTGACGGGCGAGGCCGAGGTCCGCGAGATCTTCAGCGTGCCGCGCGTCGGCAAGATCGCCGGCTGTTATGTCACGAACGGCACGATCACCCGCAACTCCAAGGTCCGGTTCCTGCGCGAGGGCACGATCATCTGGAAGGGCACGATCCACTCGCTCAAGCGGTTCAAGGACGACGCGCGCGAGGTGCAGGCCGGCTTCGAGTGCGGCATCGGCCTGAGCGACTTCCAGGACCTCAAGCAGGGCGACATCATCGAGACCTTCGACGAGCGGGAGATCCCCCGCACCTAGTGACTCGCCGCCACACGACCGCCCGCGACTTCCCCCGCACGGCTCGGCTCAACCGGCTGCTCCAGGAGATCGTCGCCGAGGAGGTCGAGCGGTTCGACGACGATCGGCTCGGGTTCCTCACCATCGTGTCGGTGGTGGTCGACGCCGACCTGCGGCACGCGACCGTCTACTACTCGGTCCTCTCGATCGAGGACGAGGAGGCGTTGACGGAGGCATTGGCCGAGTACCGCGTCCGGCTGCAAGCCGCGGTTGCCCGCCAGGCGCGGCTCAAGCGCACGCCCGAGCTCAAGTTCAAGGCTGACGAGGTGACGCGCACCGCCGAGCGGGTCGAGGGCATCCTGCGCGAGCTCCATGACGACGACTGACGGCATCGCGGTCGTCGACAAGGAGCCGGGCTGGACATCCCACGACGTGGTTGCCAAGGCCCGCGGCATCCTCGGCACCCGCAAGATCGGCCACGCCGGGACCCTCGACCCCGATGCGACCGGCGTCCTGCTGCTCGGCGTCGGACGGGCGACCCGGCTGCTGCGCTACATCGGCGACCTGCGCAAGACCTACACCGCCGATGTCGTGCTCGGCGTCGCGACCTCGTCGCTCGACGCGTCCGGTGACGTGGTCGGGGAGTGGGACATGGCCGGCGTGAGCGTCGAGGAGGCCAGGGCCGCGGCCGCCGGGCTCACCGGCGACATCCTTCAAGTGCCGCCGATGGTGTCGGCCATCCAGATCGGCGGCAAGCGGCTCCACGATCTCGCTCGCCAGGGGATCGAGGTCGAGCGCGAGGCCCGGCCGGTCACCGTCCACCGCTTCGATGTGACCGCAGGCGGCGAGTCCGGCGTCCTGCGCGTCGAGGTCGAGTGCTCTTCTGGCACCTACGTGCGCTCGCTCGCCGCCGATCTCGGCACCGCGCTCGGTGGCGGGGCCCACCTGCGCAACCTGCGCCGCACCGCCATCGGCTCCTTCACCGAGGCCGAGGCCCGGCCGCTCGACCAGGTGGTCGTGCTGCCTCCCGCGGCGGCGCTGCGCGACCACGCCAGCGTCACCGTTGACGCCGAGGTCGCCACCGTCGTCGGCCACGGCAAGGTGCTGCCCGCGGACGTCCTCGGGGTCACCGGCGACGGCCCGTGGGCTGTGCTCGGGGAGGACGGCGCGCTCCTCGCGGTCTACGAGCTCCACCGCGACGGCACGGTCAAACCCGGCGTCGTCCTCTCCTGACGTTCTTGCGTCTTTTCGTCGTGGTCTTCGCTAGGCGGATTCAATCGGTCGGCGCAGATCGCTGGTGCCCCGCACCGCGGCGCGGAACCGGGTTCGGGGCACCACGTGCCCGAATCGGCACCGAGATGCCCCCAACCACTGAGCTCCGCCGAGTTGTTGCGTTGACGCCTAGAACCCGCCCTACAGAACGACGCAAGAACACGGGGAGTTAGCCTTTCCTGATGCAGATCCTGCGCGATCTCGAGCGCTGCCCGCACCCCGTGGCGGGCTGCGCGGTGACGATCGGCGCGTACGACGGCGTCCACCTGGGGCACCGGGCCGTCATCGCCGAGGTGCGCCGCCGCGCCGCGCAGCGCGGTCTGGAGAGCGCGGTCGTGACCTTCGACCGCCACCCGGCGTCGGTCGTGCGGCCCGAGAGCGCGCCGCGGCTGCTCACCGACCTCGAGCAGAAGCTCGAGCTGCTGGCCGACACCGGCCTGGACCACTGCCTCGTGATCACCTTCGACGACGCGCGCAGCGAGGAGAAGGCAGAAGACTTCGTCCACGAGGTGCTCGCCGGCTGTTTCAACGCTCGGTCGGTCGTGGTGGGCGAGGACTTCCACTTCGGCCACGGCCGCGGCGGCAACGTCGGGCTGCTGCGGGAGATGGGCGCCACGCTGGGCTTCGACGTCGAGGGCATCGACCTCGTCGGCGCCGACGGGCGACCGACGGGGGAGGAGGGCCGCGTGTCCTCGACCGCGATCCGCCACGCGCTCGTCGCCGGCGACGTCGCGCTGGCCAACGGCATGCTCGGCCGGCCCTACGAGGTGCGCGGCATCGTCGCCCACGGCGACCAGCGCGGCCGCGAGCTGGGCTTCCCGACTGCCAACGTCTCGGTGCCAGGCGAGATCCTGCTGCCAGCCGACGGCATCTACGCGGGCTGGTACGTGCGACCGGGCGGCGAGCCGCTGCCGGCGGCGCTGTCGCTGGGGCGGCGCCCGACGTTCTACGCCGAAGCGCACGCGTCGCTGCTCGAGGCCCACCTGCTCGACTGGTCGGGCGACCTGTACGACGAGCCCGCGCGGGTGCGGTTCGTGGCCAGGCTCCGGGGTGAGGAGCGCTTCGACGACGTCGACGCCCTCGTCGCCCAGATCAGGATCGACTGCGAGGATGCCCGGCACATCCTCGGTGCCGGCTGACACCCAGGTCAGACTGGTGATCGTGGACGCGGCTGACGACTACGAGCGCATCCCCGTCAGGATCGACGGCGGGGACGGCGGCACCGGCGCCGAGCCTGTCGCGTCCGTCGAGCCCATCAGCTCCGAGCCGATCATCGGGCCGGTCCACACGGAGGAGGAGCGCGGCAGCATCGCCGCCCCCCGCCTCGCACGCCACCTCGTCACCCTCTCCGACGGCCACCGCGTCGGCGTGTCGGTCAGCGGCAAGGGCGTGCCTCTCGTCGTCGTGCACGGGTTCTCGGCCGAGGGCGTGCTGTACGCGCAGACGCTGTCGCGCCTCGTGTCGATGGGCTTCAAGGTGATCGCCATCGACACCGCCGGCCACGGTGGCACCCAAGGT
This sequence comes from uncultured Acidimicrobiaceae bacterium, assembly GCA_964428815.1. Classification (GTDB taxonomy): domain Bacteria; phylum Actinomycetota; class Acidimicrobiia; order Acidimicrobiales; family CAYSAC01; genus CAYSAC01. The sequence goes on from CAYSAC010000400.1 coordinate 3,208, forward strand.
CTGCCCACCGGCGGCGCCAACCTCGACAGCTACACGCGCCTGCTCGCGCGGTCCATCGACGAGCTCGGCATCCGCCGCGCGATGCTCGCCGGCCACTCGATGGGCGG
>CAYSAC010000401.1:0-3278 GCA_964428815.1 uncultured Acidimicrobiaceae bacterium
GCCACCCTCGCCGCGCCGGCCGCCGACCTGTGCGCCAACCTCAACACCCAGGTGCACGGCGGCATCGCCATCACCTGGGAGCACGACGCCCACCTCTACATGCGTCGGGCCACGACGCTGCTCGGCTACCTCCAGGCCGACAAGGCGGCGGCCGAGCTCACCGACCTCACCCGCCGCGGCATCACGCGGGGCAAGGCGATCGAGCTGCCGCCCGAGGCCGACGCCATCCGCGACGAGGTCCGCGCCTTCGCCGAGAGCATCAAAGGCCTCTCCGCCGAGGACCAGCGGACCAAGCTGATCGAGACCGGCTACGTCATGGCCCACTGGCCGAAGCCCTACGGCCGTGAGGCGACCGCCGTCGAGCAGCTCGTCATCGAGCAGGAGTTCGACAAGGCCGCCATCTTGCGTCCCGCCTACAGCATCACGGCGTGGAACATCTTGACGCTGATCCAGTACGGCAACCAGGACCAGCTCGACCGCTGGGTGGGCCCGGCGCTCAACCAGGACGTCGTGTGGTGCCAGCTCTTCAGCGAGCCCGACGCCGGCTCGGATGCCGCGGGCATCAAGACCAAGGCCACACGCGTCGACGGTGGCTGGCTCGTCAACGGGCAGAAGGTGTGGACCTCCGGCGCCCACGTCTCCGGGATGGGGTTCGCGACCGTGCGCACCAACCCGGACGTCCCCAAGCACGACGGCATCACGATGATGGTCATCGACATGCACGCCGATGGCGTCGAGGTGCGGCCGCTCAAGATGACGACCGGCAACTCGGAGTTCAACGAGGTCTTCTTCAACGACGTCCTCGTGCCAGACGACGACGTCGTCGGACCGGTCGACGGCGGCTGGACCGTCGCCCGCGCCACCCTCGGCAACGAGAGCGTGAGCATCGGCGGAGGCGAGGGCGGCATGTCGATGCCCGGCGCCGCGTTGCTCCCAACCTTCGACGCCCACCCCGAGCGCCTCGCCGGGGGCGCCGCCCGCATCGGCCGCTACATCGCCGACCACCACGCCATGGGCCTGCTCAACCTGCGCGCCGCCAACCGGGCCGTCTCCGGCGCCGGGCCCGGCCCCGAGGGCGCGATGACCAAGCTCGTCCTCTCCGAGATCGGCCACGACGCTGCCGCGATCCTCACCGAGCTCAACGGCCCCGACGCCGCCTTCATGGACGGCCCCGGGTTCATGAGCAACATGCTCGTGCTGATGCACCGGGGCCTGTCGATCGCCGGCGGCACGTCAGAGATCAAGCGCAACCAGATCGGCGAACGGATCCTCGGCCTCCCCCGCGACCCGCTGATCAAGTAGCACGTCGTCGATGAGCGACAGCTTCCCCCTCCCCTACGCCTCGACCGACCTCACCGGCGAGGTCGCGCTCGTCACCGGCGCCACCTCCGGGCTCGGTCGCCGCTTCGCCGTCACCCTCGCCGCCGCGGGCGCGTCGGTGGTGGCCTGCGGTCGGCGCGTCGACCGCCTCGACGAGGTGGTGGCCGAGATCACCGCGGCCGGTGGACAGGCCGCAGCCGTGCCGCTCGACGTGAGCGACGCGTCGGCGATTCCGGGGGCGGTGGACCAGGCAGAGGCTGCCTTCGGGCTCGTGACCATCCTCGTCAACAACGCCGGCATCCCCGACGCCCAGCACGCCCACAAGATGTCGCTCGAGCTGATCGACCGGGTGCTCGACACCAACGTGCGCGCACCCTGGGTGCTGTCGTGTGAGATCGCCCGCCGGCTCATCGCGGCCGAGCGGGGCGGGCGGATCGTCAACATCTCCTCCACCGGCTCGTTCCACTACGCCGGCGGCGGGGCGGCGCTCTACTCGGTGTCCAAGGCGGCGGTGAACCGCATGACCGAGGCGCTGTCGGTCGAGTGGGCCCGCTTCGGCATCAACGTGAACGCCATCGCCCCAGGCGCGTTCCGCTCCGAGATGATGGACGGGATGATGTCGCGCATCGGCGACTTCACGCCCACGCTGCCGCGCAAGCGGATCGGCGAACCGGCCCAGCTCGACAGCACCCTGCTGTACCTCGTGGCGCCGTCGTCGGAGTGCGTCACCGGCACCGTCGTCCGCGTCGACGACGGCCAGGGCGGCCGCTAGCGACGCGATCACTCCAATGCACCCGAGCTCCTCGACCTCGTGACGACGTGGACGGTGTGACGCATGACCCTGAAAACTCCGTGGGCCGGCGGCGCGGCGCACGGTTAGCGTCCACCCGACGCGACTGGGGAGATCGCCGTGCTGCTGGAGCTGAGGGGTGTCGTCAAGCGGTTCCACCGCGGGGCCGAGGTGATCGCCGCGCTCGACGGGGTCAACCTCGACGTCGCCGCCGGCGAGCTCGTCGCCCTCCTTGGGCCGTCGGGCTCGGGCAAGTCGACGCTCATCCACCTGGGCGCCGGGCTCGACGATCCCGACGAGGGCACCATCAGCCTCGACGGCCGCGACTTCGCCGACTGCTCGAAGCGGGAGCGGGCCCGGCTGCGCCGCCAGCGGATCGGGCTGGTGTTCCAGTTCTTCCACCTGCTGCCCGCGCTGACCGTGGCGGAGAACGTCGAGCTGCCGCTGACCCTCGATGGCCGCAGCGCGAACGGCGCGACCGCGGCCCTGCTCGACAAGGTCGGCCTGAGCGACCGGGCCGAGCACCTGCCCGGCGAGCTCTCCGGCGGCCAGCTGCAGCGGGCAGCCATCGCCCGAGCGCTGGTCACCGAGCCGTCACTGATCCTCGCCGACGAGCCCACCGGCAACCTCGACTCCACCAACGGCAAGGCCGTCCTCGACGTGCTCGAGGCCGCGGTCCGCGACGCCGGCGCGGGGATGCTCCTCGTCACCCACGACGAGGGCGTGGCCGCGCGCGCCGACCGGATCGTGCGGCTGCGCGACGGCAAGTTCGAGTGAGGCGCTCGTGCTGACGCGAGCACGCATCGGGCTGCGGGCGATCCGGCTGCTGCACCTGCGCGAGCTGCGGTTGCACCCGTTGCGGACGCTGGTGTCGATCATCTCGGTGGCCGCGGGCGTCGCCATGATCCTGTCGGTGGTCGTCGTGGTGCGGTCGACGACGGCGAGCTTCGAGAACCAGTCCAGCGCGCTCGCGGGCCCGGCGCCGCTGCGCGTCGTCGGCGTCACCTCCGCCGGTGGGCTCTCCCCCACCACGCTCGATGCCGTGCGCGGTGTCGACGGGGTCGCTGCCGCGGTGCCCATGATCCGCGCCGTCGCGACGCTCGAGCGCGACGGGTCCGGCGGGATCGAGTCCGGCGACGACGTGTTCGTCCTCGGCGTCGACTGCCAG
>CAYSAC010000402.1:0-3274 GCA_964428815.1 uncultured Acidimicrobiaceae bacterium
GACATGACCTCCATCGCCGCGAGCTCGTCACGGATCTTGCGAGCGCCGAGGTCGGCCGTCATGGCCGAACCGCCGGCGCCTGCGATCAAGAGCGCGGTCGCGACCGGTGAGGCCTCGCGCACGATGGCGAGCACCATCGCCGCGCCGGTCGTCGACTCTGCACCGAGCTGGCGGGAGAACGTACCGACGTGCAACGCGATCACCGCGCCGAACGGGATCGAGATGAGGATCACCGGCAGCGTGGTCACCTTCGCGATGAACCAGCACTGGCGGAGGTACTCCTTCCACCACGACCGGATGTCCCACGTCCGGCGCAGCCCCTCCAGCGTGATGGCGAAGAGGTTGCCCGTCTCACGGAGGACGAACTGGACCTTGCCGATCACGTCGTCATGATCTCGTAGTCGTCGACATCGTGGCCCTCGGCCTTCATGCGCTGGATCTCGCGCTCGACGAGCTGGCGCTCGACGTCGGTCTCCTCAGTCGCGAGCTCGTCCATGCCGATGGGGCCGAGGGCGCGGCCGGCGAGGAACTGGCGGATGATCGGGTCGCTGCTGGAGCGCATCTCCTCCTTCGAGGCGAACTTCACGAGCTCCGACTTGTAGAGAAGCGCGATGTAGTCGGCGACGCGCATCACCGACGCGATGTTGTGGGTGATGATGAGGAACGTCGCGCCGGTCTCCTCCTGGATCTTCTTGACCAGCTCGTCGAGGTAGGACACACGGACGGGATCGAGGCCGGAGTCGGGCTCGTCGAACAGCACGATCTCGGGGTCCATGGAGAGCGCGCGGGCGAGGCCGGCGCGCTTCTTCATCCCGCCCGACACCTCGCCGGGGTACTTCTTCAGGTGGTCCAGGAGGCCGACGAGGCTTGCCTTCTCGAGCGAGATCTCCTTGATCTCCTTCTCCGACTTCTTCGTGTGCTCGCGCAGCGGGAAGGCGATGTTGTCGAAGATGTTCATCGACCCGAACAGGGCGCCATCCTGGAAGAGCACGCCGAACTTGCGCCGGACCCGGTAGAGGTCCTTCTCCCCCATCCGGACCGTCTCCTCGCCCTCGACCCAGATCTCCCCGGCGTCGGGTCGGAGCAGGCCGATGATGTTCTTCAGGAGGACGGACTTGCCCGTGCCCGACGGGCCCATGACGGCGCTGATCTTGCCGCGCGGGACGTCGAAGGAGATGTCCTGCAGCACCGTGTGCGCTCCGAAGGACTTCGTGACGCCCCGCAGGGAGATGACGGCGTCCAGCAGGGCCCCCTTTCCACAAGTGCGCTGGTAGGTGCGACGATCCGGCTCATCCTCGGCGTGACGCCGGGCACAGGCACGCTACTCATCGCCACGCCCGATGTGCGAACACCGCGCGCTTCGTCCCGCGGACGCGGTCGGTCAGCAGTGTCCGACGATGGACGGATAGGGGTTGACCGCCGGTCCGCCGTGGGGGTGGACCTCGAAGTGCAGGTGGGGGCGGCTGCCCTTCGCGTTGCCGCTGTCGCCCACGTAGCCGACGACGTCGCCCGCCGCGACCGTGCCGCCCTTGCCGAAACGGTCGAGGTGGCTCCCGAACAAGACCGTGCCGTTGGAGCCGACCAGCTTGAACTGGTGGCCCCCGACGGTCCCGGTCGCCTGGGTCACGCTGCCGGCCATCGGCGACAGCACCGGGGTGCCGCGCGGCGCGAACAGGTCGTTGCCCTCGTGGAACCGGCCGCCGGAACGGGGGAAGCCCCAGTCGTTGAAGAACGTCGCTCCTGGGACCGGGCAGAGGAACGGAGCGGCCGAGCCGCCCGCGGGCACCTGGAGCTTCGTGCCGATGATCACGTTGTTGGGGTTGGCGATGCCGTTCGCCGCGGCCAGCGCCCCTGCGGTGGTGCCGTAGCGGGTGGCGATCTTGGAGAGCGTCTCGCCGGCCTGGACCACGTGGATGCCGCCGACCGCGGGCGCCGCCGGCACGCCGTCGTTGCGCGGGGCCAGCAGGAGGCGCGTCCCGACGTAGATGCGGTCGCCGACGATGCCGTTCGCGAGCCGCAGTTGCGCCACCGTCGTGCCGTACCTAGCCGCGATCGAGCCGAGCGTCTCCCCCGCCTTGACGACGTGGGTGCCGACGGCGGCCGTGCTGGGCGCGGCCACGGGCGCGGCGCCCGCCGGGATGGTCAACTTGGTGCCTATCACCACGAGGTTCGGGTTCTTGATGCCGTTGGCGGAGGCGATCGCAGCAGTCGTCGAGCCGTACTTCTTGGCGATCGACGCGAGCGTCTCGCCGCTCGTGACGACGTGGGTGCTCGCCACGGCGGTGCGGGCGGCTGCCGGTCCGGTCGGGATCACGAGCGTCCGGCCAGCGACGATCCGGTTCGGGTCGGTGATGCCGTTGGCGGCGGCGAGGGCGGCCGGGCTGACGCCATAGCGCTGCGCGATCGACGACAGCGTCTCCCCTCGCGCCACCGGGTGCCCGGAGGTGCTCAGCACGCCAGCCGCGGCGAGCAGGGCGATGGCGGCGATCGCTCGGAGCTGGGTGTGGGCGCGGATGACCGCTCCTCCTCGGGTGCTCCGCCCGCCAGCAGTGCGGGCACCGTACCGAAGGTCACACCAGCCTCACAACCCCCAATGTCCACACGAGCAACACGTTCTGGCGGTGGAACCGCGCCACCGGTGGTCCAATTCCACCGCCAGATGGGGATGCGCGGCGGTTGGGCTAGAGGGATTGGCGGCGCTGCTCGGCACGGCGCTCGGCGTCGAGGCGCTCGAGGCTGGGCTCGGGCGAGTGGTCGACGAAGCTCATGCACTCGGCGATGGCGGCGTGGCCGGCCTGCTCGGCGATGAGGCGGTGCATCTCCTGGCCGACGACCCGGTAGGCGGGGTGCCCCTGCGGGGTCGTGCGCAGCTCGATCAGGTGCATCGCCTCACGGGCGTTGAGGTGGAGGTAGAAGCGCACCTTGTAGGCGAGGGACACGGCGTAGGGCGCCTGCGATGGGAACCGGTTGACGAGCGCGTCGTGCAGCGCGGCCGACCGGTCCATCGACTCGTCGAACCGGGCCGCGTGGCCCGCGAGGTCGACGGCGTCTGGGCGGGTGAACCCGTGGCGGGGGCTGAGCTGCTGCCACTCGATCGACAGCATCCGGTGGCGCTGCAGGTCGCGGAAGGCGCCGTAGTCGGCGAGCACGTCGAACCGGTATGTCGGTCGCTCGAGCGCCCGGCCCGGCTTGTGGCGCCGGTTCTCGCGATCGCCGACATAGGCCTTGAGGACGGCGAGCCGCTCCTCCACCGTCATCCGCCTCGCCTGCTCCT
>CAYSAC010000403.1:0-3260 GCA_964428815.1 uncultured Acidimicrobiaceae bacterium
CGGCAGCGTGTGCACGGTCAACCTGTTCGAAGCCGATGGGTGATGGAGGAGTGACATGGATGACGAGCTGCTGGCGAGAGGCCGTGAGGTGCAGGCGCAGCTGTGGCCGCAGGTGCGCGAGGGCACCGGGGACTTCCCGGCCGCGCGGCTGGCCCCGGACTTCTTCCGCTACGTCGCCGAGACCGCGTTCGGCCAGATCTGGTCCCGCCCGGGGCTGGCCATCCGCGATCGGAGCTTGGTGACGGTCGCCCAGCTCGCCGCCCTTGGCCGAACCGACGAGCTGCGCGCGCACCTGGCCGGCGCCCGCAACGTCGGGATCAGCCGCGACGAGCTCGTCGAGGTGCTGATGCAGACCTCGATCTACGCCGGTGTCCCCGCCGCGGTCGAAGCCCTACGCGTAGCAGCCGAGGTCCTCGGCGAGGACTGACCCGAGGCAATACCTGTCGTATCGCGGACTCGAGGCAATGACTTGCGCATGCGCAAGTCATTGCCTCAGGAGCTCGGCTGTCACACCCCCTCGGCATCCTGGTTCGCCATGACGACCACCACGGACTCACGCATCGCCGCCATCGCGGCCCTCCAGCACAGCGTGTTCTCCCGAGCTCAAGTCATCGGGTGCGGGGGCGATGACGCGCTGATCCGTCGCCGCATGCGAACGGGAGCCTGGATGAGGATCCATCCGGGCGTGTACTGCATCGCTGGCGCGCCCGACTCATACGAGCGCCAGATGTGGGCGGCCTTCCTCGCCATCGGAAGCCACGCGACGATCACCCACGAGAGCGCGCTGTACGTGCACGGGTCGACCGCGTGCCTCGACGGCCGCTGACCTTCACCGTCGCCCACGGCGGTCACCCGCGCATCCCGGGCGCCTTCGTGCACCAGATCGATGACCTGCGACTCGGCCACGTGATCACCAGCCCGTTCGGCATCCCGATCAGCACACCCGCTCGCGCGCTCGTCGAGTGCGCTGCGACGCTCGGCAAGAAGCACCTCTCCGACGTCCTTGAGGACGCCGTGATCGTGCACCAGCTCACGACCTACGAGCGGGTCTCCGCGGTGTTGCTGCAGGTCTCGCGACCTGGGAAGCCTGGCATCGCCAGGATGGCCGACGTCCTCAACCAGTTCATGGACGGTCAGCCGCCGCCCGGCAGCATCGCAGAGAAGCGGTTCATCGAAGCGCTCGCCGCGAGGGGAGTGCCACCGCCGGCGCGACAGGTCGCACTGCCGGGGCGCGGTCCGGTCGATGGCATCGTGGACACCTGCTACGCGTACGAGAAGCTCATCATTGAGATCGACAGCCGGCGCTGGCATACGCGGATCCAGGACAGGAAGCGCGACCAGGACCGTGACATGCAGGCGGCGAGGGTCGGCTACCAGACGTTGCGAGTCGGTTGGGAGCAGATCGACCAGGAGCCTGATCAGATGTGCGCCGATCTCGCCGAGACGCTCGCGGTCCGCCGTGCGCTGTTCGACGCCACAAGCGGCGCGCTCTCGAGGCAATAGCTTGCGCATGCGCAAGCTATTGCCTCAAGTCGCGGATCCGACAGGTATTGCCTCGGGTCAGTAGTAGATCGTCGTCTGGTGGCCGAGCCTCACCGGCTCGTTGAGTTGGTTGGTCCAGCGGAACTCGCTGGTGAAGAAGACCATCGGGCCGCGCTTGGTCTCTCGCTCCACGACGTCGACGAAGCGCCGCGTCACCGAGATCACATCGCCGGGCCGGATCGGCGCGAAGTACCGGTTGTGCTGCCCGCCGTTGAGCAGGCGGCGTCCTGGCTCGGTGCCCATGCCCCACAGCCAGTCGCCCGCCCATGGCCGGTCGGGCATCCACGCGAACGGGTCGAGGTCGCGCGGCGCGACCTCCGCGTCGAGGAACACCGCGGGCGGCCGCTCGGGCCAGTACGTCGCGATGGCCCACCGCCGGATGTCGTTGGCGTCGACGGGCGGCGCGCTGACGGGGTCGAGCGTCCGTCCGATCTTCTCGATGGTCGCGGCGTCGAGGTAGGTCCCGGGCACGGCGTCGCCGGATGGCTCTGCGGGCGGCGGCTCTGGCGGCATCGAGGGCGCGCCGTCGAACAGCACCACCGTCGCCGACCCCGGCGTCGTGTCCACGCCGTCCTGGTTGACCACGTGCAGGTCGAGGGACACGGCGTCTCCCGACGTCGCGGTGACGGTGCCCGTGCAGCGCAGCGTGTCGCCGCGCATGTTGAGCCCGCGGAACTCGCATCGAAAGTCGGCGATGTCGCCCCGCCCGGCGAGCCAGTCGTGGAGCAGGTTGTGTAGGTACGCGATGCGGAGGTTGCCCATGCCGAACGCGTCCGGCATGCCCACCGCGCGCGCCGCTTCCGGGTCCATGTGGATCGGGATGAACTCGTCGTTGACCCCGGCGTAGCGGTTCCAGTTGGCGAGGTCCGTCTCGCGGACGAAGGGCGGCAGCTCGTCACCGATACGCATGACACCGATGTTAGATTGCGGGCCGTGGCGCTCAAGGACCATGTCGTGGCCGATAGCGATCTCCACGTGATGGAGCCGCCGGACCTGTGGCAGCGCTACATCGACCCGGCGTACGCCCACGCTGCGCCTATCGGCCTCGCCGAGATGCCGAGGGACATGCGCGTGCGGGTCAAGAACCACACGATGCTGCGCCTCGGCGGCGTCCGGCCCCTGCGGGTCGACGGCCGCAAGACCGGATGGCGGGAGGAGCACGACTCCGTCTACGCCGAGCCCGAGTCTCGGGGATGGGACGCGCCGTCCCAGATCGACGCGATGGACAAGGAGGGCCTCGACCTCGCGGTGCTCTTCCCGTCGCGCGGGCTGTTCGTCCTGGGCCTCGACTCGGTCGACATGATCGGCAGCGACGGCCTCGAGCCGGGCTACGCAACCGCCATCGCCCGCGCGTACAACGACTGGCTGGCCGACTTCTGCGCGCACGCGCCCGACCGCATGTTCGGCGCTGGCATGGTCGCGCCCCACGATGTCGAGGGAGCGGTGGCCGAGGCGCGCAGATGCGTCGAGCAGCTCGGCTTCAAGGCGGTGTTCCTGGCTCCCGGCTGCGTGAACCGCCGGCCGTGGCACCACCCGGCCTACGACCCGCTGTGGGCCGAGATCCAGCGGCTCGACGTCCCGATCGCGTTCCACGGCGGCGGCCAGACGTACCTGCGCCCCGACTTCTCGCTCGAGGTGCTCGACCCGTTGATGATGTGGCACACCTTCAACCAGCCGCTCGCCATCCAGTTCGTCACGGTGAGCCTCTGCGGCGGCGG
>CAYSAC010000404.1:0-3249 GCA_964428815.1 uncultured Acidimicrobiaceae bacterium
CTAGCCAGCTCGTCGTCTTGTCGTCACCTGCCTAGAGCCGATCCGCCGGCGGTCAACCCGACCGTCGGCGGATCGACTCGATCCAGCGGGTGAGGACGTCCCGGGGCTGGGCGCCGGGGATCAAGAGCGCGCCGTCGAGCAACCAGGTCGGCGTTGACGCAACGCCATGCGAGCGAGCCAGCTCCATGGCGGCGTCGACCAGCTGACGACCCACACCACCATCGACGGCGCTTTCCACCTCGAGCGCAGGTGCTCCGGCGCGCCCCACCACGGCATCGAGCACCACCGCGTCGCCGATGTCCTCACCCGTCACGAAGACGGCCTCGAACAGCGCGGCGTCGACCTCGTCGAACCTTTCGGGCCATCGCGTGCGCACGACCTCCGCCGATTCGAGGGCACGGCGGGTGTTGGGCAGCCTCGCTGGCGTGCGGAACGGCAGCCCCACCTCCGCGCACTGCGCGCCGATGTGCGCGAGTAGCCCGGCCAACCGACCATCGGGCCGCACCGCGCGCCCTGACGGCGGCACATCGGGGTGCAGCTCGTAGGGGAGGTGCGTCACGGCGACGCCGAGCGCCTCCATCGTCGCGGTGCTGTCACGCCCGAGGTAGCACCACGGGCACAGGTAGTCGCTCCACAGCACCGCCTCCACAGACGGCAACCTATAGGCGCCTCACGGTCTTCTAGGGTTCGAGGCCGTGCGGATCGCGACGTGGAACGTCAACTCGCTCAAGCAGCGGCTCGAGCGCGTCGAGGAGTGGCTCGACTACACCGCGCCGGACATCGTCTGCCTCCAGGAGACGAAGGTCGCGGACACGGCCTTCCCGTCGATGGCGTTCTCCGCGCTCGGCTACGACAGCGCGCACCACGGCCAGGGCCAGTGGAACGGGGTCGCCATCCTCAGCCGGGTCGGCATCGACGACGTGCGTGCCGGCTTCGCCGACGACGCCGAGCCCGATCCCGAGGCTCGGCTCATCTCCGCGACCTGCGGGGGCGTGCGCGTCGCGAGCGTCTACGTGCCGAACGGCCGGGCGCTCGAGCACGAGCAGTACCGCTACAAGCTCTCCTGGCTGGACCGCCTGCTCGCGCACCTCGGCGCCACCGTCGAGCCCGGCGCCCCGGTCGCGGTGTGCGGCGACTTCAACATCGCACCGCACGACCGCGACGTATACGACCCCAGCGCGTTCGTCGAGTCGACCCACACCAGCGCTGAGGAGCGAGCGGCCCTTGACCGGTTGCTCACCTGGGGGCTCGTCGATGTCTTCCGAGCCCGCTACCCCGACACCGAGCGCCTCTTCACGTGGTGGGACTACAGGGCCGGGATGTTCCACAAGCACCTGGGCATGCGAATCGACCTCGTGTTGACCGACCCCGCGCTCGCCGATCGGGCAACGTGGGCGTGCATCGACCGCAACGCACGGAAGGGGAAGGGGCCGTCGGACCACGCGCCCCTCATCGTCGACTTCGAGGTGGAGGTGCCCGTCCGTGGCTGACACGACCGATGACGATCCGCTCGGCACGGTGACGCCGGGCTCATCCGATTGGGCCCACCGCATCCGCGGGCTCGCCGACGCCGAGGTCACACCCCGCCGGGCCGAGATGCGCCGGGTTGCGGACGCGATGCGTTCGGTGCTCCACCGCCTCGTCATGAGCGGCGCGCCCATCGAGGAGTTGGCGGCGGCGGCCGATCAGCTCGAGGAGGTCGCGGCCCGGTTCGCCCAGTACGAGCAGCTGGGATCGATCTATGAGGGGTTCGCCGAGTCGGCCAACGCCGGTGACCCGCACGCGTTCTTCGATCACAGCCCGATGCTGGGACGGGCCAACCCGCTGGCCCCGCCGATCGAGATGTGGCTCGAGGACGGGCGGATGATCGGTCGCGCGACGTTCGGCGCCGCCTACGAGGGACCGCCGGGATGCGTGCACGGCGGGTTCGTTGCCGCCGCGTTCGATGAGGTGCTCGGCTCGACGCAGTCGCTCAGCGGGAGCCCGGGGATGACGGCGCGGCTGTCGGTCGACTACCGGAAGCCGACGCCCCTGCACACCGAGCTGCGGTTCGAAGGCGAGCTGGTCGAGGTGGACGGCCGCAAGATCCACACGGTCGGCCGCCTTTACGCCGGCGAGCTGCTGACCGCAGAGGCGCAGGGCCTGTTCATCTCGATCGACTTCCGCCGGTTCGCGGAGCTGAAGGCCCGCCGCGACGCCCGCCAAGAGGCCCTTCGGGAGGCGGACTAGAAGCGACGACGCGGGTCAGGCGAGCGCGTTTCGCAGCTTGGCCAGGCCGTCGCCGAGCGCGGCCTCCAACTCGGCGGCTGGGCGGCCGAGCTCGTCGTGCAGCTGTGCGATCGAGCGCAACGGCGCTCCCTCGAGCCCGAAGATGGCGGCGAGCACCTGGCGCTCGAGCGGGCCGAGGCCGGCGAGCACGCGGGGTGGGAGGGCGTGGAGCGAGACGACATCGTCGTCGATCGCGGCGTCGAGGTCGGCGTCCTCTGGGTCGACCTCGTCGGGGTAGGGCCAGCCATCCTCGCTCGTCACCCAGGGGAAGGGATCGACCATGCACCCTTCATCGCGCCTGCGGCGCCCGCCGTCAACGGGCGGATGCGAGGAACCGCTCGACCAGCGCGACCTCGTCGTCGCTGTTCTCGTGCATTCCTGAGATGATCGCGCTCTCGACCGCCCGGTTGACGAGCGGCGCCCGCACGTTGAGCGTGCCGTCGACGATCCTGCGCGTCCCGCCCGATTCCGGGACGAACCGGTAGCCACCGGACGCCGCGAAGCGGTCTGCGTAGTGGTCCGCGACGAGCCGGTAGGTGACGATTCGGGCCGCGAGGTCGTGCGTCGAGTGCTCGACCCAGGTGAGGCGAGCCGGCTCGAGCACCGCCCTCGCCGCCGATGACAGCTCGCCGGCGAAGCGGTACCGGATCTGGAGCTTCACCGTGTCGCCGTCGACCTCGCGGAACAGCACGTCGGGCCGGCCGAGCTTGGGCAGCGCGTCGAGCAGGTCGTAGAGGGCGGGGTCGGCGAACGCCCGCGCCACGTCGTCTGGATCAGCGGCGAACACCTGCTCCAGGTGGAAGTCCACAGGCGGCTCACGCGCCCTTCGCGTCGCTCAAGGCGGCCAGCATGGCATCGCCGAACCGGGCCACGAGGATCGGCCCCATCCCCGGCACGGACTGCAGCTGCTCGTGGTCGCGCGGGTCGAGCGCCGCGATCGCCTCCAGCAGGTGGTCGCCGAGGATCGTGCCGGGCTCGATG
>CAYSAC010000405.1:0-3232 GCA_964428815.1 uncultured Acidimicrobiaceae bacterium
GTCGACGTACAGCTCCTCGATCCAGTAGAGCGCGTTGGCGAGGAGGAAGTTGCGCACCTCGTTGCGGCCGAAGTTGAACACGAGCGTGCCCCAGTCCGGGTGCTCGCCCTGCCGGGCGTCGGCGTGCTCGTAGAGCGCGGTGCCGTCGAACCGGGCCAGCGCCCAATCGTCCTTCGGGAAGTGCGCCGGCACCCAGTCGACGATCACGCCGATGCCGCGCTGGTGCAGCCGGTCGACGAACGCTCGGAAGTCATCAGGCGTGCCGAACCGCGACGTCGGCGCGTAGTAGCTCGACACCTGGTAGCCCCACGACGGGTCGTAGGGGTGCTCGCTGACGGGCATCAGCTCGACGTGGGTGAAGCCGAGGTCGGCGACGTGGTCGGCGAGCTGCTCGGCCAGCTCGGTGTAGGTGAGGACCCGGTCGCCCTCCTCCGGCACGCGCCGCCACGACCCGAGGTGCACCTCGTAGGCCGACAGGCGCTGGTTGACGGGGTCGATGGTGGCGCGGTGCGCCATCCACTCCTGGTCCTTCCACTCGTGCGCAGGCGTGTAGACGATGCTCGACGTGCCGGGCGGGCGCTCGGCCGCGAACGCCATCGGATCGGCCTTGAGCCGGAGGGTCCCGGCGGGTGTGAGGATCTCGAACTTGTAACGAGCGCCGGTGCCGACGCGCGGCACGAAGATCTCCCAGACGCCCGAGGCGCCGAGCGAGCGCATCGGGTGGATGCGCCCGTCCCAGGAGTTCCATTCGCCGACGACCCGCACGGAGCGGGCCGACGGTGCCCACACCGCGAACGCGGTGCCCTGCACACCCTGATGGGTGCGGCAGTGCGCGCCGAGGACCTCCCACAGCCGCTCGTGGCGACCCTCGCCGATGAGGTGCTGGTCGATCTCGCCGAGCGTCGGCCAGAACGTGTACGGGTCGACGATGGTGTGGGTGCCGCCGTCGGCAAACTGGTACCGGATCTCGTAGCCGGGCTGCGGTATCTCGGCGACGGTCGTCTTGAACACGCCGGCGTCGTGGATGCGACGCATCGGCCGCTCGTCGCCGTCGATGATGATGAACGCCTCCTCGGCGTCGGGCCAGCGGCTTCGCACGACCGCGCCGTCGTCGGTCTTGTGCGCGCCGAGGTAGCCGTGGGGTTCGGCCAGCTCGCCGTCGATGAGCTCCCGCAGCTGGTCGGACGAACCTGTCGATCTCGCCTTCATCGCGTCTCCTCGGGGTCTGCGCCCCCGGACCCCATCGCCGTGCGGCTCGCTGGCGCTCGCTCGCCCGGTGCGCTTCGCTCGCTCATCGCTGGAGCAACCTCGTGATCGCGCCCGCCGGGATGTCGATCCACTCGGCGCGGTGCCCGAGCTCGTAGCCGACCTCGTAGACCGCCTTGTCGAGCTCGAAGGCCTCGAGGACGGCGGCACGGTCCTCGGTGCTGGCCGGGAGCACCTCGTCGATGCCTTCGGCTGCGTAGTACGCGCGGAGGAACCCCTCGACGGCGCGGTCCTCCCATGCCTCTGCGAGGGCGGAGAGCTCTTCGTCGATCTCGCCCTCGCCCCACTCTTTGAGGCCCGTGGCCGCGGCGTAGTGGAACGAGCGGAGCATGCCGGCAACGTCGCGCAAGGCCGATGACGGTTCGGTGGCCTGAGCGCGGTCGCGCGCCGGCTCGCCCTCGAAGTCGAGGACGTACCAGCCCGCGTCGGCCCGCAACACCTGGCTCAGGTGGAGGTCGCCGTGCACGCGGATGGCGGGGCCGGCGTCGGTCACCGACCGCAGCCGCTCATAGCGGGCGCGGACGGCGTCGTGGTCGAACGTGCCCTGCACCTCGTCGAGGTGGCTGACCATCCGGTCGGCCCACGCGCCGGCATCGTCTGAAGCGGTGCCGAACGCCCGCGCCAGGTGGACGTGCAGGCTGGCCACGAGCTCGCCGAGCTGCTCGGCCATCGGCCGGAAGTCGCCGCCGCACTCCGCCGGCGGCAGGCGGCTGGCGAGCATGTCGCGGACCGACGTGTGCGCGAGGTTCCAGCCCTCCGTGGCACCG
Source organism: uncultured Acidimicrobiaceae bacterium (assembly GCA_964428815.1). Classification (GTDB taxonomy): domain Bacteria; phylum Actinomycetota; class Acidimicrobiia; order Acidimicrobiales; family CAYSAC01; genus CAYSAC01. The sequence continues at coordinate 2,034 of CAYSAC010000405.1, forward strand.
ACGAGGAACTCGCGCAGCACGGCGAGGTCGGTGCCGTCGCGCTGCAGCTCGGCGAGCGGGGGCATCACGTGGGCGAACCCGTGCTCGGCCAGCACCCTCGTCACCTCAGCGTCGGGGTTGGGACCAGGCGTGATCTTGCGGAACAGCTTGAGGATGAGGCGCTCGTCGAAGACCAGCGAGGAGTTCGAGTGCTCGAGGACGATCGGGCGAGTCACCGCGATGTCCACGTCGGGGGCGACCATGTGCAGCACCGCGACCGCCAGCTCGGGGTCGACGAGCGCGTCGTAGAGCACGACGTGCTCGCCGTCGAGCTCCGCGGTGCCGAGCGTGTGACGCTCCTTGCCGTGGAGGAAGTCGATCGGCGGGTCGACCGGGCGGGCGCCGACGAACAGCTGGTAGGCCTGGCTGCCGCCGTCGGCGAACCGGGCCTCGCACAGCACCCACGCCAGCGCGGGCCAGTCCTTCTGCACGAGCTCGAAGGTGACGATCTCGGCGGCGACGAGTTCGCGCTCGGCCGCGCCGTACCACCGCTGCCGCTCGAGGTAGTCGCCAAGCAATGGCGTGACGTGCGTCGGTTCGATCATAAAGAGACTCCCGGTCCAGCACCGTCGGCGTCGCGGCCGCCAGGCCGCAGCCGACAACGACGACGCCGGAGGCGTGTCGAAGTCACAGCGTCGCGGCCGCCAGGCCGCAGCCGACAACGACGACGCCGGAGGCGTGTCGAAGTCACGGTTCCCTCTCCTCTACGGGCAGGTCGGTGAGGCTGAACCAGTAGAACCCGTAAGGCGCCAGGGTCACGAAGTACGGCAGTTCCCCTATGGATGGGAACGGAACCCGGCCGCTCGTCTCGACGGGCACCTTCCCCGCGTGCTGCTCGAGCATCAGCTCGCACGGCTGCGGAAAGCGGCTGAGGTTGTTGACGCACAGCACGAGGTCGTCGCCCTTGGAACGCAGATAGGCCAGCACCGACGGGTTCTCCGCGTGCAGCACCTCGAAGCTGCCCGACCCGAAGACGGGATGCTGTTTGCGGATCTGCAGCAGCCGCCGCACCCAGTGCAGGAACGACGAGGGGTCGCGTTGCTCGGCCTCGACGTTGACCGCCGCGTAGCCGTAGACCGAATCCATCAGCGGCGGCAGGTACAGCTGGGCGAACTCGGCCTTGCTGAAGCCCGCGTTGCGGTCGGGCGTCCATTGCATCG
>CAYSAC010000406.1:0-3227 GCA_964428815.1 uncultured Acidimicrobiaceae bacterium
TCCAGGACAGCCGCTGGGACATGACCTACCTGGGCATGCAGATCATGGTCGAGGGTCTCGCGCTCGCGGCGTTCGGGTTCATGCACCAGATGACCGACGAGCCGCTGCTCAAGCAGCTGCTGCGCTACGTCATGTCCGACGAGGCTCGCCACGTCGCGTTCGGTGTCCTGTCGCTCAAGGAGTACTACGGCGAGCTGTCGACCCCCGAGCTGCGCGAGCGCCAGGAGTTCGCGTTCGAGGCTGCCTTGCGCATGCGTGACCGCTTCCTCATGCAGGAGGTGTGGGAGCGCATGGGCGTCGACGTCAAGCCGATCATCAAGGGCATGCTCGCGATCCCGGTCGAGGACAACGTCTTCCAGCAGATGCTGTTCTCCAAGATCGTCCCGAACTGCAAGAAGCTCGGCCTGCTCGACGCCGGCGACGCGTGGCTGCGCCGCCGCTTCGAGGAGATAGGTGTCATCCAGTTCGAGGACTGGCAGGACACCGGCGAGGAGTACGAGATGTTCCAGCTCGCCGAGGGCGAGGTCCAGAGCGCCTAGCTATTCGGCCCGAAGCGTCTCCGCCGGGCGCAACCGCAGCGCGCGCCAGGCCGGCAGCGCGCTCACCGCGAGGGTCGCGGTGAACATTGCGGCGACCAGCACCCCGAACCACGTCCACGGCGACACGGCCAGCACGACCAGATGGGCGCGCTCGGCGATTGGTGTCCACACCTCCTTCGCGGCGACGAGCCCGAGCGGCACGCCGGCGAGGAGTGCGATCACGACGGGCGTCATTGCCTGGGTTCCGATGACCGCGGTGCTGGCGCGGGGCGTCAGCCCAAGGGCGCGCAGTGTCCCGAGCTCGCGCGACCGCAGGCGGACGGTGACCGCGAGGGCGTGGCCGAGGGTCACCACCGCGAGCAGGCCGACGAACAGCGCGAGGAAGCGCGGCAAGCTCTCCACCTGACCGAGATTGCTGGCGGCAGCAGGCAGCAAGGCCGACGGTGATGCCGTGACGAGGAGGCCGGCGTCAGTGAGGGCCTTGTCCGCCGCATGCGCGTCGACACCGTCCGCCCACTCGAAGGCGAGCCCGTGGACGTAACCGGCCGCTTCGGCGTCGCCGACAACCCGCGCGGCCCCGTCGGCGGTGAGCGCCATCGCGTCGTCGAAGTTGAAGTCGCCCTGGGGGAACAGCACGGCGCCGACGATCCGGAAGCGGGCGGCGCCAGCGTCGCCCTTCAGGTCGATGCTGTCGCCGACGTGCTTGTCGAGGTGCTCGAGCGTCGTCGGTCCGAGCGCGACCTCATCGGCCTGCCTGGCTTGGCGACCTCGGACGACGGAGCTGCCGATGTCGCCGCGCCTGATGTCGTGGATCCGGCCGGTGAGCACGCTGCCGTCGGCGAGCGATATGTCGGCCACATGGAAGCCGACGAGCATGGTGACGCGAGGGTCGTCTTCCAGCAGCGGCAGCGCCCGGTCGTAGAGGTCGGTGCCCTCGCCGCTGTCGATGTAGCGCCCGGAGCCCTGCCCCGTGAGATGGGGATCGATCTGGAGGCGGCCGATCGATGCACTGACGGTGAGGGTGGCCACGCCTGCGATCACGCCCATCACGAGCGCGGCCAGCGCGCCCCGGCTGGTCCGCCCGCCGCGGTCGGGCTCGCCGAACAGCGCCCAACGCAGACCGAGCACGCCGGGCACCGGCCGGCGGCATCCCCTTTGCCGAGGTGGACGACGTGGAGCGGACGGCGCTCGTCGCTCGCGCCGCCGCCGCGAGGAGGACGAGGGCAGCGATGATCATCGCCGCTGCGGCGGTCACCGCGAACGCGGTGCGCTCGACGATGACCTCGGACGGGTCGGGGTCGGCCTGCCGGGCGAGGCCGATGAGCGCAAGGGGCGAGCCGACGACCCCGAGTGCGAGCCCGGCGGCGATGCCCAGAGCGAGCCACGGGGCGAAGACGAGCACGGCCGCCCCGACGAGCTGGCGCCTCGTCCATCCGAGGGCGGCGAGCGTGGCGCGGTCGCGGAGCACGACGCGGCTCTGGCGGGCGACGGCGAGGGCGGTGGCGACGAGGCCGGCCAACCCTGCCGCGACGGCGAGCAGCCACAGCGCCGTGGCCAGAGCCTCGAGTCCGTCGCTGGGCGCCGCTTCCGAGCTGTAGGCGGACGGGAACACCTCCATGCCGTCGTCGTCGCCGAAGGCCGGCTCCGTGCCGCGCAGCTCGTACTGCCGCAACGCCGCCGCGGTGAGCTGGGTCTGGATCATGAAGTCGACGCGCATGCGATCGCGGTACCGCTCGAGGAAGGCGGGACTCAGGTGAAGGACCGCAGGGGTGGTGCCGAAGTCGGCCGGTGACAGGACGATCCCGACCACGCGGACCTCGATCTCCGGGCCGTCGGGCGGACCGGGGTCCTTGCCGCTGAAGGCGTCACCGACCCACGCCTCGGTGGCGGACTGCAGCGTGAGCGAGTCGCCGACGTCGAGGTGCAGTCGCGACGAGAGGTCGTCGCTCAGCGCGACCTCGTCAGCGCGAGAGGGATCGATCGCCCTGCCCCGTCGCAGGATCGGCGCGTTGACCCGGTTCGCGTCAGGAGAGAGCGGCGCGAGCGATCGCAGCGTGTAGCTGGGGATCAGCTCGCTGTCCTTCGGCCAGGTGAAGAGCTCGACCTCCGTGCCCGCGTCAGCGACGCCGTCGACGTCGCGGACCTGTGCGGTCGCGCCGTCCGGGTCCTCGGCGACGCCGTCGAACGGGACCGACAGGTCGGTCGCATGGGTCGCGGCGCGCAGGCGGTCGAAGGCCGCTCGCGAGCGATCGGCGCCCGTGAGCGTGGCGACGACGATCGCGACGGTCGCCGCGACAAGCCCTGCGATGACCAGCTGCGATCGCCAGCGCGCCCGCCACTCGGCGCGGGCGAACATCGGGAGGAACGCCCCTCCGACGCGCAGTCGCCTCACACCATCAGCAAACGACAGGCGCCGCGCATCGGCAAGGGTGCGGGCATCGAGGCAAAGCGGGGTGCTACCACCCCCTCCGCCAGAACCATCAGCGCGCCGGGAAGCTCGGCAGCGCGGGGAGCGCGGAGCGCAGCCCCTCGTCGCAGTGGACGATGCGGACCCGGCCGGCGTTGGCGTCAAGCCAGCCGGCCACGCAGGCGAGCTCGTCAGCGAGGTCGCGCGGCACCGGCCCGCCGGTGTCGGGCTCGTCACCCCGGTCGAACGGCAGCGCGGCCTGGCCGTCCGAGCCCGCCCAC
>CAYSAC010000407.1:0-3223 GCA_964428815.1 uncultured Acidimicrobiaceae bacterium
TCGAGGCCCGCATCGAGGCTGGCGGGTTCCTCGAGTGGGCGCCGTTCCTCGACTATCTCCAAGGCACGCCCCTGCCCGACCCCCCGCCAGGCCGAGACGTCGTGCTCGAGATCGACGTGCAGGGCGCCCAGCAGGTGGTTCAGCGCCACCCGGATGCGCTGCTCCTGTTCATCGACGCACCCACCCGCGACGAGCAGCGGCGCCGCCTGGACGGTCGCGGCGATCCGCCCGAGCGCGTCGCCCAGCGGCTGGCCATCGCCGAGGCCGAGGCGGAAGCAGCCGCTGAGCTGGACATGCGGCGGATCGTGAACGACGACCTGGAGCGGGCTCTTGCCGAGGTCGAGGAGGCCATCGCCGCGGCGCGCAATTCGGGTTCCTGACAGCGTCGCTGGTACGATTTCCTGTCCCGTCGACGACCCCTCGTAGAAGAGGAACGCCATGGCCTCGCGCCACGACACGATGATGACCCCACCGATCGAGGAGCTTCTCGCTCGGGCCGAGTCGAAGTTCACGCTGGTCACCCTGGGTGCCAAGCGGGCCCGCCAGATCAATTCCTACTTCGGCCAGCTGGGTGACGGCCTCGGCGCCATCGTGCCGCCCCAGGTCACCTCGGTCGCCCGCAAGCCGCTCTCGATCGCCTTCGAGGAGATCGCCGCCGACAAGATCGTGGGCGTCGTCCCCGAGCCGGTCGACGAGGACGAGGCGGCCGAGGGCGACGAGCCCGCCGAGTAGCAGGACGACGGCAGGGGAGCGGTCGATGCTCGAGGGACGGCGGATCGTCCTCGGCGTCTCCGGCGGCATCGCCGCCTACAAGGCCATCGAGGTGTGCCGCCGCCTGGTCGACGCCGGCGCCCACGTCGTCCCGGTGATGACCGAGGGCGCCACCCACTTCGTCGGCGAGGTCACGTTCTCCGCGCTGGCGTCCGAACCCGTGCAGACCTCGCTCTGGCACGAGGACGATCCCATCCCGCACACCCGCCTCGGCCAGTCCGCCGACCTCGTCGTCGTCTGCCCGGCGACGGCTCGGCTCATCGGTGCCTACGCCGCTGGTATCTCCGACGACCTGCTGACCGCGACGCTGCTGGCGACGCGCGCGCCCGTCATCGTGTGTCCCGCGATGCACACCGAGATGTGGGAGCACCCCGCGGTGCAGGACAACCTGCGCGTGCTGGCCGGCCGGGGCGTCCACATCGTGCCGCCCGAGGAGGGCCGCCTGGCTGGCGGTGACATCGGCGCCGGTCGCCTGGCCGACCCGTCGGTCATCGTCGCCGCCGTGGAGCAGGTGCTCAGCGGGCGCTCCGAAGACCTGGCCGGGCTGCGCGTGCTGGTGACCGCCGGCGGCACCCGTGAGCCCATCGACCCCGTCCGGTTCATCGGCAACCGCTCCTCTGGCAAGCAGGGCCACGCCATCGCCGCGGAGGCCGCGGCCAGGGGTGCCAAGGTCACGCTCGTGACGACCACCGGTCTCGCCACGCCGGCTGGCGTCGAGGTCGTGCGGGTCGACACGGCAGCGGACATGGAGCAGGCCGTGCTCAGCCGCAGCGACGGTGCTGACATCGTGGTGATGGCGGCCGCGGTGGCCGACTTCCGGCCTGTCCACGCCGCCGACCGCAAGATAAAGAAGGGTGCGGGCGTTCCCGAGGTCGTGCTCGAACCCACGCCGGACATCCTCGCCACCCTGGGCACCCGCAAGCGCCCGGGGCAGACGATCGTCGGTTTCGCGGCCGAGACCGACGACCTGCGGGCCAACGCCGCCGACAAGCTGACTCGCAAGGGCGCCGACCTCATCGTCGCCAACGACGTCTCCGCGCCCGGCGCCGGCTTCGAACACGACACCAACCAGGTCGTGATCCTCGCCGCCGATGGCAGCGCCACCGACGTCCCCCTCTCGGGCAAGCGGGCGATCGCCCGTGCTGTCCTCGACCAGATCGCCGACCACAGGAGCTCGACCAAGTGACCCGTCGCTGGACCTTCACCTCGGAGTCCGTCACCGAGGGCCATCCCGACAAGATGGCCGACCAGATCTCTGACTCGATCCTCGACGCGATCCTTGCCGATGACCCAATGGCGCGCGTCGCGTGCGAGACGTTGGTCACGACGGGTCTCGCGTTCGTCGCCGGCGAGATCACCACGACCGCGTACGTCGAGATCCCCAAGCTGGTGCGCGAGACGATCACCGGCATCGGCTACGACCGCGAGTCGTTCGGCTTCGACGGCAACACCTGCGGGGTCATGACCTCGATCGACCCGCAGTCGCCTGACATCGCGCAGGGCGTCGACACCGCGTTCGAGACGCGCACCGGCGTCAGCGGCGAGGACATCCTCAACGCGCAGGGCGCGGGCGACCAGGGGATGATGTTCGGCTACGCCTGTGACGAGACCGACGACCTCATGCCGCTGCCGATCTGGCTCGCGCACCGGCTGGCCCACCGCCTGGCGGAGGTCCGCAAGGCCGGCATCCTGCCGTACCTCCGTCCCGACGGGAAGACGCAGGTCACCTTCGACTACGAGGACGGCGCGCCGGTCGCGCTGAAGACGGTGCTGATCTCCACGCAGCACCAGCCGGGCCTCGACGCCGAGACGCTGATCAAGCCCGACCTCGTCGAGCACGTCATCCACCCGCTCGTTCCCGCGCAGTTCGCCGACGACAAGTACGAGGTGCTCGTCAACCCGACCGGTGCGTTCGAGCTTGGCGGGCCCCACGCGGACTGCGGGTTGACCGGACGAAAGATCATCGTCGACACCTACGGCGGCATGGCCCGCCACGGCGGCGGCGCCTTCTCCGGCAAGGACCCGTCCAAGGTCGACCGGTCCGGGGCGTACGCGGCGCGCTGGGTCGCAAAAAACGTCGTCGCGGCCGGTGCCGCGACCCGCTGCGAGGTGCAGGTCGCTTACGCCATCGGTGTCGCCCGCCCGGTCTCGCTGCTGGTCGAGACGTTCGGCACCGAGGCCGTCGACCCCCAGCGCATATCCGACGCCGTGCAGGAGACCTTCGACCTGCGCCCCGCGGCGATCATCCGCGACCTCGACCTGCGCCGGCCCATCTACAAGAAGACCGCCGCGTACGGGCACTTCGGTCGCCCGGAGAAGGAATTTAGCTGGGAGCAGACGACGCGCATCGACGCGCTGAAGTCCGCCCTCAACCTGTGAGCCGGGTCGTCCGGGTGCTCCCGGACGTCCCTGCCATCGACAAGACCTTCGACTACCTGGTCCCCGACGCGCT
>CAYSAC010000408.1:0-3215 GCA_964428815.1 uncultured Acidimicrobiaceae bacterium
GACGGCAGGACCCTCGTCGACATCCTCGAGGAGGACTTCGACGACCCCGACGCGGCGCAGATGATCGGCGGCATCCCCGACCCGCTGCTGGCCGAGCTCGAACGGTCCCGTACGGGCGAGATGCGCGACATCGTCGCGACCATCGCCAGCGAACAGGACGTCGTGATCCGCTCGCCGCTGGACAGCCTGCTCGTCGTGCAGGGAGGCCCGGGGACGGGCAAGACAGCGGTTGCGCTCCACCGCGCCGCCTTCTTGCTCTACGAGCACCGGGCCACCCTGCAGGACAAGCAGGTCCTGGTGGTCGGGCCCAACCCGGTGTTCCTCCGCTACATCAGCGGCGTCCTGCCCTCGCTGGGCGAGACCGCGGTGCGCCAGACCACGCTCGAGGGCCTGGTCGAGGTGCGCTACCCCGTCACCCGCGATGAGATCGGCGCGGTGGCGCGGCTGAAGGGCGATCGGCGCATGGCCGACGTCCTCGCGGCAGCGATCGCCCAGCGCATCCGGCCGCCAACGGAACAGATCCTGCTGAGCACGCCCTGGGGGCGCGTCCGCGTCGAGCCCGACGACGTCGCCGCCGTCATCGAAGACGTGCGCCGGCGCGGCGTCCCCCACGCCGTCGGCCGTGAGGCCTTCCGCACGCAGCTGCTGCACCGCGCCTACGAGATCCACGAACGGGTCGCGATGGTGCCCGCGCTCAAGGCTCGCTTCACCGCTGACACGCGCGCGGACAAGGGCTTCCAGGCGATCGTCAACAGGGCGTGGCCGGCGGTCAGCCCGGCGCAACTCGTTCGCCAGGTGCTCACCAGCCGAGCCGCGCTCACCCGCGCTGCTCGCGGGGTGCTCGACGCGGACGAGGTCTCCGTGTTGCTCGGCGCGGCCGCGCGCGAGGGCTGGACGAGAGCCGACATCCCCCTCATCGACGAGGCCGACGCGCAGCTCAACGGCGTGCGCGCGACCTATGGTCACGTTGTCGTCGACGAGGCGCAGGACCTGTCGGCGATGGCCGTGCGCATGGCCGCGCGCCGCAGCCCCGGCGGGTCCATGACGATCGTCGGCGACCTCGCCCAGGCCACCGAGCCGTGGTCACAGGTTCGATGGGAGGACGTCGTCGACCTCGTCGCGCCGAGGGTGCCAGCCGCGATCGAGGAGCTCTCCGTCGGCTACCGCGTCCCGGGCCCGATCCTCGCCCTCGCCAACCGGCTGCTGGCCTCCGCCGCGCCGCACGTGCGTCCAGCCCGGTCGGTCCGCGAGACGGGCGACCCGCCGCTCGTCATCCACACCGACGACCTGGCCGCGGCCGTCGCCGACGAGGCGGCGCGGCTCGCCGGCCTCTTCGGCTCTGTCGCGGTCATCGTGCCCGGTGACCTGACCGCGATCGAAGTCGCGCTCGATCGCCACCACCTCGCGTGGGCCGACGGCGCGCGGGTCGGCCTGGGGGAGCGGGTCACGCTGCTCGCGCCGGTCGCGTCGAAGGGTCTCGAGTTCGACGCCGTCGTCGTGGTCGAGCCAGCAGAGATCGTCACGTCAGCCGAGCGCGGCGCGCAGGCGCTGTACGTGGCGATGACCCGCGCGGTGCAGCACCTCACGATCATCCACACCGCGCCTCTCCCGCGTGAGCTCACCTAGTTCTTGGTCAGGCCAGAGCGTGCGTGAGGGCGTCGACCATGCGGTCGACGTGGTCGCTGTAGACGCCGTCGATCCCCATGTCGAAGAGTCCGTAAAGAATCCGCTCGAACTGCGCGTCCCACCCGAAGGCAAAGACGTCGAACCGGTGGAACAAGGTGGTGAGCCCGCCTGACCAGTCGCTGTGGTGGAGGTTGACCGCGTCGATGCCCGCGTCGCGGAGCTGCGCAGCGCGTCGCTCCGGTCCGTCCTTCATGCGCTTGAGCCGCGTCGAGTCGACCAAGCGGACCTCCGCGCAGGCCTCGCGCCACCTCGCGACGCGCTGCCAGTCCCAGTGGCACAGCCACAGCCGCTCGAGGGCGCCGGCCTCACCCGCCACCTCGACCACGCGGTCGAACGCGGCCTCGTCCTTGACATCGAGCGACAGGTCGACATCGGTGCCGCACGCGGCGTACAGCTCCGTGAGGGTCGGGATGTGATTGGGCAGATCCGCCCGCTTCACGTCGGCGATCGCGCGCCGTCGCAACCGGCCACCGACCTGTCCGTCGTGGTCGAGCACGGCCTCGCCGTCGGCGGTCAGCCACACGTCGCTCTCCAGTCCCGTCGCGCCGAGGCGGAGCGCAAGCTCGAACGCTTCCATCGTGTTCTCGGGGGCATGAGCGCGCGCTCCGCGGTGGGCAAACGTAATGGGTGGCCGGAGGGAGGAGAGGCGCGTAGGCACGACGGCCCATTGTCCCAGAAGCGCCTCAAGCCGCATCATGCCGTTGCCGAAACCTCGTACTGAAGGCAACGGCGACCACAGAGGGGTCCGGGCGAATGGCTACCACGATTCGGGCGAGCTGCACTGAGTGCGGAGACGTCGAGCTGTCGACCGGTGACCTGACCGTGCGGCTCTGCAGCCACGACAACCAGGGCTCCTACGTGTTCCGCTGCCCCGGCTGCCAGATGTCGGTCGTGAAGCCGGCCGAGCCTCGCATCGTCGACCTGCTCATCGCCTCCGGCGTGTCGGTCGACACCTGGGACTTGCCGGCCGAGCTGTTCGAGGCCCGACCGACCGTACCGCTCACCCACGACGACCTCATCGACTTCCACCGTCTCCTCCAGGAAGACGGCTGGTTCGAGGTCCTCGCCGCATCCATCGACCGCTAGCGTCGATCGGGTGAGCCTCCTCTGGACGGTCCCCGCGCTCGTCGCGGTTGCCGGATTCGTGGTCCTCTACCTGGGCCTTCGCGCCGTCGACGGCGCTGCGGACGACCTGCGCGCCCAGCTCCAGCGGTTTGGCGAAGTGCGCCTCGCGGTCGCCGAGCTGCGAAGCGATGCCGCGGCCGCGCGGTCGCGTCTCGGTCATCTGCGCTCGGGAGCTAAGGCGCTCGGGAGCTGAGGCGCTCGGGAGGTAAGGCGCTGCCGCCGTACACTCCCCGCATGTTCAACGTCGGCGGAGGCGAGCTCCTCGTCATCCTCCTGGTGGCGCTCATCGTCCTCGGACCGCACCGCCTGCCCGAGGCGGCGCGCCAGGCCGGCAAGGTGATGGGCGACCTCCGGCGCATGTCGGCCGGCTTCCAGAACGAGCTGCGGAGCGCGCTCGAGACCGC
>CAYSAC010000409.1:0-3215 GCA_964428815.1 uncultured Acidimicrobiaceae bacterium
GGCGGGACCGTCGCGCCCGGCTCGACCGGCGGTCGGGGGGGCAGCGGCGACCATGGATCGTGCGTCGGGGCGACCTGCGCGCCCCACGGCGGCTGGTCCGGCGGCTCGGTCGGCCACCGGAGGTCGTCCGGTCGGGGCTGCTCGGTTGTGGACATGTCGGGGTCAGTGGGCAGCACGGACTCCATCTTCGCCTCTCCGATGCCGATAGCAGCACGCGGGAACCAAAACGGCCTCTGCTCCGTAGTACAGGTCAGACGCGATCGAAGGGTCGGTGCAAATGGACTGGATGGCCAAGGGCCGCTGCGCAGACGAACCGCCCGCGCTGTTCTTCCCGGGCGACGGCGCCGGTGTCGAGGTGGCTCGGCGCATCTGCGCGTCCTGCCCCGTCCAGCAGGAGTGCCTCGAGTACGCGCTGCGCAACCGCATCGACCACGGCGTGTGGGGTGGGTGCTCCGAGCGCGAGCGCCGGCGCATCCTCAAGCGGCGACGGCTCGCCGCTGCCGGGCAACCCGTCTGAGCGCGCTCAGGGGCTGGGGAGCTAAGGCGCTGGGGAGCTAAGGCGCTGTACCGGGCTTTTCGGTTTCGGTTTCGGTCTCGGTCTCGGTCTCGGTCTCGGTCTCGGTCTCGGTCTCGTCCTCTGCGCCCTGCTTCACGCCCTTCTTGAACTCGTTCTGGGCCTGGCCCAGCGAGCGAGCGAGCTTGGGGAGCTGGGTGCTCCCGAACAGCAGGACGACCACGACCAAGATGATGAGCAGCTCAGGTCCTTGAGGCACCGTGCCATCGTAGCGGGGGGCTGCACGCGCGAGGGTGGCGGGGTGCTGGCCTGCGTCGTCAACGTGAGTGAGGGGCGCGACCCCAACGTGCTCGCGGCGCTGACCACGGCCGCGGGCTCTGACCTGCTCGACATGCACACCGATCCGCACCACCACCGGTGCGTGCTGACGCTCATCGGTGAGGACGCGCCGCGCGCCGTCGCGGTCGAGGCGGTGCGGCTGATCGACCTCAACGCGCACGACGGCGTGCACCCGCGGATCGGAGTGGTGGACGTCGTGCCGTTCGTGCCGCTCGACGGGGCGACGATGGCTGAAGCGATCGCGGCGCGAAACCGGTTCGCGGCCTGGGCCGGGACCGTGCTCGCGCTCCCCTGCTTCCTGTACGGACCCGAGCGCACGCTGCCCACCGTGCGGCGGACCGCCTTCGCCGACCTTCTCCCCGACACCGGCCCGCGCTCGCCGCATCCGACTGCTGGTGCCGCCGCGGTGGGCGCGCGCGGTGCGCTGGTCGCGTACAACGTGTGGCTCGCCGAACCGGACATCGAGCGGGCAAGAGAGATCGCGTCGGCGGTGCGCAGCGCCGAGGTCCGCGCGGTCGGCTTCAAGGTCGGCGAGCGCGTGCAGGTGTCGATGAACCTGGTGGCGCCCGACCTCGTTGGGCCGGCGAACGCGTTCGACCGGGTCGCAGCGATGGCCGAGGTAGACGGCGCCGAGCTCGTCGGGCTGCTGCCAGCTCGCGTGCTCGACGCGGTGCCCCAGCAACGTTGGTCAGCACTCGACCTCGCGGCCGACCGGACCGTCGAGGCCCGGCTGGCGCGGCGCCGCTAAGCGGTGATCGTGCGGCGGGCGAGGGCCCGCTGGCGCCGAAGCCGGCGGCGCTCGCGCTCACTCATGCCGCCCCAGATGCCGAACTTCTCGCCGTTCTCGAGCGCGAACTCGAGGCACTCGTCACGCACCACGCATCCCCTGCAGACCTCCTTGGCCTCGCGCGTCGACGCGCCCCGCTCCGGGAAGAACAGGTCGGGGTCGACGCCCAGGCAGTTCGCGTAGTCCTGCCAGGACCGGTCTTCGGGTTCTTCGGCCACCGGGATGTTCATGGGCCTGCTCCCCGCATCTCGTTCGTTGTGTGGTTCGGATACCACATCTGTAGTTACAACGGTGTGATATTGGCCCAACCTGGGGATTCGCGCAAGGGGCAATGTCTCAGGCACCATCGCGGGGTGCACATCGAGGTGGCCGAAGGGGACATCACGACCATGCCGGTCGACGTGATCGTGAACGCCGCCAACCGGTCCCTGCTCGGTGGCGGCGGCGTGGACGGCGCGATCCACCGCGCGGCTGGTCCTGCCCTGCTGGCGGAGTGCCGCGCCCTCGGCGGCTGCGCGACCGGCGACGCGAAGGTCACCAAAGGCCATCGCCTGGCCGCGCGCTGGGTCATCCACACCGTCGGCCCCATCTGGCGAGGTGGCGGCGCCGGCGAGGCCGAGCTGCTCGCGTCGTGCTACCGCCGCTGCATCCAGGCCGCCGACGGCCTCGGCGCCCGCAGCATCGCCTTCCCGGCCATCTCGACGGGCCTGTACGGCTACCCGAAGGAGGACGCCGCGTTGATCGCCGTGCAGACCCTCCAGGCAACGAGCAGCGACATCGAGGTCGCGCTGCTCGTGGCGTTCGATGCAGCTGCACGGCGCGCGTACGAGGCCGTGCTCGCCGAGTGATTGCCCAGGGGAACGAACCGGGCGACAATGGTCAGGCCATGCCCGCCCCCCGCGCTCGCGCTCGAGCCGCCGCTGTCGCGCTCCTGTGCGCCCTCGCGGTCGCGATCGCGGCATGCAGCTACGGCGGCGACGGGGACGAGGAATCGGCCTCCACCACCGAGGGGCGCACGCGCGAGACGACGCAGGAGACGGTGCTCGGCGCCGTCTTCGAGCGCGACGTCGCGCCGGCCGTCCCGGCCGAGCCCGTCGCGGTCCCGATGACGGCCCCGTCGACGACCACCACCACCACCGCACGGCCGCGCCCAACGACGACCACGGTCGCGCCGACCACGATCCCCGCGCCGCGGCCCAACCGCATCGCAGGCCAGTACGCGGCACATCCGAACGCGACCAGCGTGACCGTCGACCTCTACCGCGAGGGCGTGCTGGCCGCCTCGCGCGAGCTCGGTGGCTCCGGCACCTTCGACTTCGCCGAGCTGCCACCGGGGACGTATCGCGTGGTGGTCACCGATCGCCAGGACGAGGGCAACACCAGCTCCGAGGTCATATCCGCCTGCCCGGATGTCGGTCTCACCGACGGCGACGGCGCGTTCGTCGACGCCGCATTCGACCGCGACTGCACCGTCGCGCTCTCGTCCCCGTAGCTCCTGGCGCGGCCCTCAGGCGGAGCGGGAGCCTCGGCGCATCGCCTTCTTCTGCTCGATGAAGTCGACGAGCACGTAGTCGC
>CAYSAC010000410.1:0-3210 GCA_964428815.1 uncultured Acidimicrobiaceae bacterium
CGTCGACGGGCACCGCGATCGCTCGCGCCCCGGGGGGCAGCAGCGCGGCGGTGCCGCTGAGACCGATCGGCGCGAGGCGCGCCGACATCACCACCTCGCCCGCGTAGACCGGCGCGCGCACGGTCTGGCCCACCGGGACCTGTTCGAGCGCACCGTCGGGCACCAGCCCCGAGGGCACGTCGTGCAGCTCGACGTCGCCAGGACCGATGGCCTCGCCCGCGACCAGGTCGTGCAGCGCCACCGCCACCCGCCGGCTCGTGCCGTAGCGCTCGAAGGCGGCTTCGGCGCGCCCGGCGACGGTGGACACGGCGACGCCGGTGGCGATCGCGAGCAGGCCGGTGGCCAGCCAGTAGGGCGTGGGTCGCCGCCGCAAGCGCAGCAGCAGTGGACGGCGTCGGCGCACGGGCGCGCTCCTCCCGGTGGGTGGATCTGCGGGGGAGCGCGAGGGGGAGGTTAGGCGGTCTTGGCGGTGCTGGACGACGAGCCGTCGGACTTCGGCGTGGTGCTGTCGGTCTTCGCCAACTTGGTGGCCTTGGCACCGTCGGTCTTCTTCTCGCCGTCGGCCTTCTTCTCGCCCCCGGCCGATCCGCGGTCGGAGGTGCTCGACTCGCTGCCAGAGCTCGTGGTGGACGAGGCGGCGCCGGGTCGGCTGTCGGTCTTGTAGAAGCCGGCGCCCTTGAAGGAGATGCCGATCGAGCCGAACACCTTGCGCAGGACGCCCTGGCACGCGGGGCAGGTCGTCAGCGCGTCGTCGGTGAAGGACTGGACGACCTCGAGGTGCTGGCCGCAGTCCTTGCAGCGGTACTCATAGGTGGGCATGCGGTCGCTCTCCCAGGGGCACTAGCACTCGAACACAGCGAGTGCCAGTGTACGGGAGTCGCCCCCGTCCGTACCATTGACCCATGGCGGGAGGGTGGTTGCTGGTCGTGGGCGCGTACGCCCTCGGGACGTTTCCCACCGCCGCGCTCATTGCCCGCAGGGAGGGTCACGACCCGACCAGCGAGGGCTCTGGCAACCCCGGCGCCTCCAACGTGTACCGCACTGCCGGCCGGCGCGCCGGCGCGCTGGTCCTGATCGGCGACCTGCTCAAGGGCGTCGCCGCCACCGGCGCGGGCCTTGCCGTCGGGCCGCGAGGACTGGGTGTCGCGTGCGGACTGGCGGCCGTCGTCGGGCACGTGCTGCCGCTGACCCGGCTCGGCCGCGGCGGCAAGGGCGTGGCCACAGCTGCGGGCATGGCCGCCGTGCTCCACCCCATCCCCAGCGCGGTCCTGGGCGTGCTGTGGCTGGTCATCGCGCGCGTCAGCGGGACTGCGTCGGTCGCGTCCCTCACGATCGCTGCCGGGCTGCCCATCGCGGCCGCCGTCGGCGGTGCCCGCTGGCCGGAGGTGGCCGCGCTCGCCGCGTGCGCCGCGCTCATCGTGTGGCGGCACCGCGCCAACATCGCCCGGTTGCTCACCGGGCGCGAGCGCTCGCTCCGAGCGGGCTGACCCGTGGACGCCAGACTGCGGCTCGCCGTCTACGTCGGACTCACGGTGTTCCTGCCGCTGTGCGTGGTCGCCGTCGTGGGCCTCCAGCTCGCCGACGTGGACGACACGGGCTTGTACACGCGCCTAGCGATCCTCGGCGCGGGCGTCGCCGCGCTGTGCACCTACCTCAGCCTTCGCTTGCGGTTGCGGGTCGTGACTGGCTCGCTGGAGGCCATGACCCAGCGGGCGCGGGCCATCGCCGTCGGCCACGTCGGCGAGTACGAGCCGGTCCCAGAGCGGGGAACGCGCGAGGTCGCCGCGCTGGGGCGGGCGTTCAACGAGATGTTCGAGCGCGTGCGCGCCGACCTCGAGCAGCTCGAGCGCAGCCAAGGTGAGTTCCAGGGCGCCATCAGCAGGCTCGGCGACGTCTTCTCGTCGACGCACGACCGCACGACGATCCTGCAGGTGGTCGCCGAGACCGCGGGAGTCGTCGTCGGCGCCCGCACGTCGGTGTTCTGGATGACCGACGGTCCCGTGCTGCGCCCCGAGGCGACGGCGGGTGAGGGCCGCGTGCGCGGCTCGATCGGGCTGGGCGACGGTGTCGCCGGCGGGGTCGCCTCTGAGGGCGCAGCCCGCATTGGCGAGCCGGAGGAGCGCGCCGTCGCCGAGCCACACCACGCCCACGCGATGGCCGTGCCGGTCCGCGTCGCCGGCCGCTTGTTCGGCGTCGTCGGCGTCTACGGCACGCGCACGACGAGGCCCTTCGGGCGCGACGACCTTCGGACGCTGACCTCCCTGGTGCAGCCGGCGGCGACCGCCATCGAGAACACCTTCCTGCACGAGGAGGCGCAGCGCCTCTCCGCCACCGACGCGCTCACCGGGCTGGCCAACCGGCGCACCTTCGACGTGCGGGCCGAGCGCGAGCTCGAGCGATCGCTGCGGTTCGGCGAGCACTTCGCGGTCGTCATGGTCGACCTCGACGACTTCAAGGCCGTCAACGACGTGCACGGCCACCAGGCCGGCGACGCGGTGCTCCGCGAGCTCGGCCGCCGCCTCCAAGGCGTGATGCGCGACGTCGACACGGTCGCGCGCTTCGGCGGCGAGGAGTTCGCGATCGTGCTGCCCCGCACCGACATCGTCGGCGCCGCGAAGGTCGCGGGGAAGCTGCGACGGCTCGTCGCCGGCCGTCCGTTCACGGTTGACGGTGATCGCGCGGTCCCGGTCAGCGCATCGTTCGGCGTGGCCGCCTACCCCGAGTCCGCCGTTACCGTGCAGGCGCTCATCGCGGGGGCCGACGAGGCCCTCTACCGCGCGAAGCGGGCCGGGAAGGATCGAGTAGAACGGGCCGCTGCCGCGCCGGCCGTCATGGTCGGCGCCAGACAGCGAGCACAGGAAGGTCCATGAGCACCACGGTGCGCAAGGCGGTGATCCCGGCCGCGGGGCTCGGCACGCGGTTCCTGCCCGCGACGAAGGCGCAGCCAAAGGAGATGCTGCCCGTCGTCGACAAGCCCGCGATCCAGTACGTCGTCGAAGAGGCCGTGCGGGCGGGCATCGATGACATCCTCATCATCACGGGGCGCGGCAAGCGCAGCGTGGAGGACCACTTCGACCGCAACTTCGAGCTCGAGCACTTCCTCAAATCGCGGGGCAAGCACGAGGACGTGGCCGAGGTCGTGGACCTGGCCAGCCTCGCCGACATCCACTACGTCCGGCAGAGCGAGCCGCTCGGCCTCGGTCACGCGGT
>CAYSAC010000411.1:0-3207 GCA_964428815.1 uncultured Acidimicrobiaceae bacterium
AGCGGCTCGTGAAGGAGCTCGGCGGTGTCACCGCCGTCAAGCGGGCGACCCTCGAGGAACTGCGAGGTCTGACCTGGCTCCCGAGCGCCGTCGCCGCATCGGTGCACCACAAGATCCACGGCGGCGGCCGTTGAGCGACCCCGACGACCTGTGGGAGTCCAACGCTCGCTGGTGGCAGGACGGCTTCACCGGCGGCGCCGACCCGGAGTACGAGGAGCAGATCCTCCCGCTGGCGTCCGCGCACCTCGCGGGTGCGCGCCGCGTGCTCGACGTCGGCACGGGTGAGGGGCAGGTCGCGCGGCTGGCGATCGCAGTCGGGGCGACGGCGGTCGTGGGCATCGACCCGACGTGGGCTCAGGTCCGCGAGGCCGTGGCACGAGGCGGGGGACCGGCGTACGGGCGCGCCGGCGCCGCCGCGCTGCCGTTCGCCAGAGCGTCGTTCGACGCCGTCGTCGCGTGCTTGGTGTTCGAGCACATCGAGGCGGTCGACGACGCCATCGCCGAGGTGGCGCGCGTCGTGGCACCCGGCGGTCGCTTCCTCTTCTTCCTGAACCATCCGCTCCTGCAGACGCCGAACAGCGGGTGGATCGACGACCAGGTGCTCGAGCCCCCCGAGCAGTACTGGCGCATCGGCCCCTATCTCGTCGAGGACACGACGGTGGAGGAGGTCGAGAAGGGCGTGTTCATCCCGTTCATCCACCGACCGCTCAGCCGCTACGTCAACGCGCTCGCCGAGCACGGCCTCGTGGTGACCCGCATGGAGGAGCCGGCGCCGCCGCCAGGGTTCCTGGCGCGGGCTGCGGAGTATGTGGCCGCGGCCACGATCCCGAGGCTCCTCTTCCTGCGGGCCGAGAAGCGGGAGGGCGGCTAGGCGATCATCCCGTGGCGCTGCTTGTGGAGCGAGCCGCGTGGACGTGGTCGCCGAGCTCATCGCTCGCGAGGAGCAGCATCAGCGGGGAGAAGAGGAAGCCCCAGTACGGCCGATCGACGACGAGGCCCGCCAGCGGCAACGCGAACAGGGGCCCCATGAGGATCAGCTCGCCCTTGCGAAGGAGCCGCATGACCGCGAGCACCAGCAGCGCCACCCCCACCGGGAACGCCAGCGCGAGCGTCCAGATCATGTCGAGAACCGATGACGGCAGGTCCGCCGTTCCGAAGAGCTGAGCCTCGTTGCCAGACCCGCGCGCATAGGTCGTGGCGATGGCGAAGTGGATGGCGTAGTACGTCGTTGCTGCTGCGGTCGCGACCACCCACGGCTTGATCGGCCTGCCGGCTCTCCAGGCGGCCAGCAATCCGCCGATGAGCAACACGACCGCGATCTCGCGGAATGCGGTCGCACCGAGAGCACAAGCGGCCGCGATGCCATCGCGTCTGGTTCGCCAAGCCAGCAGGCACCCGAGGACCAGAGGCACGCACCACAGCTCGACCAGCAGCCAGTACTCCGTGACGCCGCCCGTTCCCCGCGCCGGGCGCCCGGCGAGGAGGAGGAAGGCGGTCAGGACCAGCACGATCCATGGACGTCGCGTCAAGCCGAGGGCGAGCACCGACGAGCCGAACACGACGAGCACGAGGAAGCTTGCGTACAAGAGCTGCGCCGGCAGCGCCCACCACAGCAGAAACGGAGCGGGCGGTCTGATTGCCGTTGCCCTCCCGATGGTGACACCGAGGTCTTGGTACGCAGCCTCGAACGCGTCGTAGTAGCTGGCCCCGTGGTCCATGTAGCTGACGGTCTGGAGGAACAGGAAGTGGTCGTAGTGCCCTCTGTTCGTTCCGTCCACGGCCACGCCGTAGCCCAGGATGAGCACCACCACGACCACGACAACGCCGATCGTGCGACGTCGCGGCGACCGGGAACCGGACGGCGAGATTGCGATGGGCGATGCTGCCACACGGGGAGGGCCGCGAGTGGAACCACCTGCGGGCCGAGAAGCGGGAGAATGGCGAGCAATGAGCGGCGACTACATCGTCATCACAGGGTTGTCGGGTGCGGGGCGGTCGCAGGCGGCCGACGACCTCGAGGACCTCGGCTGGTTCGTCATCGACAACCTGCCGCCGTCGCTGATCCCGAAGGTCGCGGAGCTGGTCCAGGCGCCCGGGTCGAGCATTGAGCGCGTCGCGCTTGCGGTGGGGGCCAGCGCGACGGGCGAGGTGATCGACGCGATCGACGAGCTGCGCTCGACCGGCGAGCGCGTGCGCGTGCTGTTCCTCGACGCCAGCACCGACGTGCTCGTGCGCCGCTACGAGGGCACCCGGCGCCGCCACCCGCTCAGCGCGGCGGACAGCCTGGCCGAGGCGATCGACCGCGAGCGCGCCGTGCTGGAACCGGTGCGGGCTGCAGCCGACGTCGTGGTCGACACGAGCGACCTCAACGTGCACGAGCTACGCCAGCGGGTGGTCGCGCTGTTCGGCAGCGAGGGTGCGGATGCCGGCATGCAGACGACGGTCTTGTCGTTCGGCTACAAGTACGGCCTGCCCGTCGACGTCGACCTCGTGCTCGACTGCCGGTTCCTGCCCAACCCGCATTGGGTCGACGAGCTGCGCCCGCTGACCGGCTCTGATGCCAAGGTTCGCCGGTACGTGCTCAAGCAGCCCGGCGCGCGTGACTTCATCGCCAAGCTGGAGGACCTCCTCGCGCTGATCCTGCCCGCGTACGTCGCCGAGGGGAAGTCGTACCTGACCATCGCGCTCGGCTGCACGGGCGGCCGCCACCGGTCAGTGGTGATGGCAGAGGAGATCGGCAAGGTGCTCCGCCGCCACGGCTTCAAGCCGTCGGTCATCCACCGCGACATCGAAAAGTGACTCGGGTCGTTGCCATCGGCGGGGGCCACGGCCTCGCCGTCACGATCACCGCCGTTCGTTCCTACGCGACCCACACGACGGCTGTCGTAGCGACCGCCGACGACGGCGGGTCGAGCGGGCGGCTCCGCGAGGACTGGGACATCCCCGCCCCGGGCGACGTCCGCCGGTGCCTCGCCGCGCTCGCCGACCAGAGCTGCGTGTGGACCAGCCTGGTCGAGCGCCGCTTCGACGTCGGCGAGCTGCGCGGCCACGCACTGGGGAACCTGCTGCTGCTCGCGCTCACGGAGGAGCTCGGTGACTTCCAAGCCGCCTGCGACGAGCTGGCTCGCACGATCGGCGTCGATGTCGGCGTGGCTCGGGTCGTCCCGGTCACCGAGGAGTCGATCGTGCTGAAGGCGGCCACGGACT
>CAYSAC010000412.1:0-3183 GCA_964428815.1 uncultured Acidimicrobiaceae bacterium
GCAAGGTGGCCAAGTGGTGGCTGCCCGACGACGTCGTCTTCATCGACGAGGTGCCCAAGACCAGCGTCGGCAAGTTCTCCAAGAAGGACCTGCGCGACAAGTTCGGTTCGTATCAACTACCAACCAGCTGAGGACAGTTTCGCGCTCTAGTCCCGTTGCGGTACGCGCAGCGTCGTCCGGCAGTTGGTGCAGTGGACGGTGGGCTCGTGCGACGGGTAGCTCGCGATGCACGCGCACTTCGGGCAGCGCAGGCTGACGTGCCCTTCCTCGGTCGGCAGCCGGTGTCGCTCTAGAGGGCTGGTCCAGATCGCGCGCATGTCGACGACATCGCCAGGGAAGAACGTCCAGGTGCGCTCGGGCGTGACGACCTGGTACTCGACCGGCGCGGGCCCGTCGCCGATGGCGGGGCCGGGGGCAAGGCGCACGAGGACGCCGCGCACGCGGCTGCGCCCGGTCGGTATGTACGTCTCGTCGAGCCACCGCCCCCGCAGGGTCAACTCGACCTCGAGCGAGTGGGCGGCGGACACGATGAGCAGCGCATCGCGGGCGTCGGGCACTGCGGCTGACCCTAGTGGTGGGGCCAATAGGCTCGGCGGGATGTGGCGCTTCCTGTGGCGACCGAGGTGGGTGATCTCCCACCTCCTGGTCGTGGCCCTCGTCGTCGCGATGGTCAACCTCGGTCTCTGGCAGCTGCGCAGGCTCGACGAGCGCCGCGATCGCAACGCGCTCATCGCCGGCCGGTCCGCGGCCGCACCAGACGACGTCGCGGACATCGTCAACGCGGTCGATGGCGGAGCGAGCGACAGCGCCTACCGGCGCGCCACCGCGGCTGGCACCTACGTCGCGGAGGACGAGGTGCTCGTCGCCAACCGATCGCACGGTGGTCTGCCCGGCGCCTGGGTGCTCACCCCGCTTCGCCTCGACGACGGCACCGCGCTGGTGGTCAACCGCGGCTTCGTCGGCTTTGGCCGCGACGGCAGCCTCGTCGGGCCGGACCCGCCGGAGGGCGAGGTCCGCGTCGAGGGCCTGCTGCTCGAGAGCCAGACGCGCGGTCGCTACGGGCCGAGGGATGCGGCCGACGGGCGGCTGACCGAGCTGGCGCGGGCGGACATCGGTCGCCTCCAGCAGCAGGTGGGCTACGACCTGTTCCCCGTGTACCTGCAGTTGTCCAGCTCGAAGCCGGCCCAGGGCGACCTCCCCGTCCCGCTCGACCTGCCCGAGCTCGGCGAGGGCCCGCACCTCGGGTACGCGATGCAGTGGTTCATCTTCGGCTCCATCGCGATCGTCGGCTACCCGCTCGTCCTGCGCCGCGTCGCGCGGCAGCGCAGGGACGAGGAGGGGACGGGCGGTCCGGACGACCTCGACCGCGAGCTGGCCGAGCTGCTAGGAGACTGCTGACCTATGCCTGTGCGCACCTCGCCGGCCAGGTTCGTCGCTCGCGGCGTCCTCGGCCCTAGCGGATGGGCAAGGCATGCGCGTCGGTTCTGCGTCCTTGCGAGCGGCGAACCTGGCTCGGCGGATGCACGCACCGATAGATCAGCAGGCTCCTAGAAGCTGGTGGCTGAGCGCCAGCGCGAGCGCATCCTCGAGGCGACCTACGCGTGCGTGGCGCGCAAGGGGCTGACGGCGACGACGATGGACGACGCCGCACACGAGGCGGGCCTGTCCCGCGCCACCGTCTACCGCTACTTCCCCGGCGGGCGAGACCAGCTCATCGACGAGGTCATCACATGGGAGGTCGGCCGGTTCTTCACGCGCGTCGCGGCCGAGGTCGGACGCCAGCCCGATCTCGCCAGCCTCGTCGAGCGGGGCCTGATCGCGGCGCACGCGTCGCTCGAGCACCACGAGGTGCTGCAGCACGTGCTGCAGACCGAGGCCGACCGGCTGCTGCCCCAGCTGGCGACCGTCATGCCGATCGTCCAGGCCGTGCTGCGGGACTACTTCCGGCCGTGGATCGAGCGCGAGGCGTTGCGACCCGGCGTCGAGCCCGACGAGGCGGCCGACTTCCTGGCTCGCATGGCGCTGTCGTTCATCGGCAGCCAGAGCCAGTGGGACCTCACCGACCCGGATCAGGTCCACGACCTGGTCCGCACCCGCTTGTTGGCAGGGATCCTGGCTTGACCCTGAGACAAAAAGCGTGTCATCGTCGCATGCGATGGCCCCTGCCGCTCGCACCGATGCCCCCGTCGATCTGGAGGGGCGCGTGGTCGAGGGGATGCTCGCCTGCATCGGCCGGTGGGGGATCGCCAAGACGACCCTCGACGACGTCGCCCGCGAGGCCGGGTGCAGCCGGGCGACCGTCTACCGCACCTTTCCTGGCGGCAAGGATCGCATCGTCGAGGCCGTCACGCGCCACGAGGTCCTCCGCTTCTTCGCCAGCGTCGGAGCAGGCCTGGACGAGGCCGAGACCCTCGAGGACCTCCTGACCCAGGGCATCACCGAGGCGGTCCGCTTCGTCACTGAGCACGAAGCCCTGCGCTACCTGCTCATGCACGAGCCTGAGCTGGTGCTGCCCAACTTCGCGTTCCACCGCCTCGACAAGGTGCTCGCGCTCGCCGCTGGGTTCGCGGCGCCGCACCTCGCCCGCTTCATGCCGGCCGACGACGCAGCCGCGGCGGGTGACTGGGTCGCGCGCGTCGTCTTGTCCTACAGCCTCAACCCCTCCGGTGCCGTTGATCCCCGTGACCCGGCATCTGTCCGCCACCTCGTCAGGACCTTCCTGGTTCCTGGCCTCACTCCCAGGAGCTGACCCCCCAATGGCCACCAACGAAGAGATGCTCGGCCGCACCGACGTCAACGACCTCGAGGCGATCCTCGCGATCACCAACACCGACGTCGACGAAGTCATCCACGCGGTCAAGGACAACGCCGACGCCATCTTCACCTGGGACTACGAGAAGGGCGCTCGTCCCGCGCTCAACCGCCTGTATGAGAAGGCCAAGACCTCGCAGTGGAACGGCGAGACCGACCTGCCGTGGAACACCGAGGTCGACCAAGAGGCCGTCGTCATGGCCAACGCCGCCGCCAGCGGCGGGCTCGAGGCAGGCATGGACCTGACGGGCACCCCCTTCGAGAAGTGGGACGAGAAGCAGTGGATCGAGCTCGGCGTCGAGTCGCAGAACTGGACGCTGTCGCAGTTCATGCACGGCGAGCAGGGCGCGCTGCTCTGCACCGCGAAGATCG
>CAYSAC010000413.1:0-3163 GCA_964428815.1 uncultured Acidimicrobiaceae bacterium
CGCATGACCGGACCCGGCGCAACCACGACGACCGTCTCCTAAGGGACGCCGCCGTCGGCCACAGGCCGTCTTCCCCCCATCACCGCGCAGCGCCTTACGCAGCCCCTTCTGCCGCGTTTGCCCCTCTTCACTGGCTCACACCGTCGGTAACCATCGCGGGGCAGCCCTTCGTCACCGCTCCTCCCGACCAACGATGCTCAGTAGGTGGAGCGCGCGCTCCACGGGCATCTAGGTGACATGCCCAGCTGACCCGGACGCTCCACGCAGGCCCACGGTTCGGAACACCAAGGCGCGACGCGTGCTCCTGACGCCGTGCCGGGGTCGCAGCCGTTTCAACGACAACAGGGTCGTGAGGTCGCGAAGTTCACGAGAGTCGAACCTCGAGGTCCCACGTCGGGGTGGATAAGCGTTGCGTTCTATAAGTAGGAGCTTCTAGAATCTCGACGATGCACGCGTTCGACGTCCTGGGCGATCCCGTCCGCCGGCGGCTGCTGGAGCTGCTCGCCGACGGGGAGCGGACGGCGGGCGCGCTGACCGAGGTCGTGCGAGCGGAGTTCGGGATCTCGCAGCCGGCGGTGTCGCAGCACCTGCGCGTGCTGCGGGAGAGCGGCTTCACCGCGGTCCGGGCCGAGGGGACCCGCCGCCTCTACTCCGTCAACGCGACGCCACTGCGTGACGTCGACGAATGGCTCGCCCGGTTCCGATCGTTCTGGGCCCCGCCCCTCGCGGCGCTCGCCACCGAGCTGGCCCGGGGCCGGCGCCAGCGCAATCAGGAGGAACACTGAGATGGATGTCGACGTCGACCACCACATCAACGCCGCGAGCCGGACGGTCGGGGCGCGCACGCTCGAGGCCGGCGAGGCCCGGGTCGTGACGATCAGCCGGACCTACAACGAGCCCATCGAGGACGTGTGGGACGCGCTGACCAACATCGAGCGCATCCCCCGCTGGTTCCTGCCGATCACCGGGGAGCTCCGCGTCGGCGGCCGCTACCAGTTGGAGGGCAACGCCGGCGGTGTCGTCCAGCGGTGCGAGCCGACCCGCGCGTTCGACGCCACATGGGAGTTCGGTGGCGGAGTGAGCTGGATCGAGGTCCGGCTCGCCGAGGAGGGCGACGGCACTCACTTCATGCTCACTCACATCGCACAGGTCGACGACGAGACGTGGGACCAGTTCGGACCCGGCGCCACGGGCATCGGCTGGGACGGCGCAGTGCTGGGGCTGTCCCTCCACCTGGCGACGGGCACCGCCAACGACCCGGCGGAGGCGATGGCCTGGTCGATGACCGAGCAGGGCATCGGCTTCAACCGCCATAGCGGCGAGCATTGGCACAAGGCCGACGTCGCCGCGGGAAACGACCCGAAGGTCGCGCGCGAGCGGGCCGACCGCGCCATCACGGCTTACACCGACTTGGGAGGCGCGTCCGACACCTAACGATGCCGGATGTGCGAGTGAGCCGGGTCAGTCAGGCCGCCCGTCCAGCGCATGTGCCCTGGTCGCGGGCTCCGCGCCGTCGGTAACTATCTGCGGGCAGCGCCTCGTCACCGCTCCTCCCCACCAACGATGCCCTCGATCAGATGGACCGTGTCCCCGACCGGCACCTCGGGGATGCTGTCGCGGCTCGGCGGAGTCGTGGTTATGGGACGGTCGGCGCACCGCGCGATCGCCGGATAAGCGCTGCCGGGCATCCTGGTGGAGGACGTCGTTATGTGCCCTGACGTGAGCCTTTGGTCGCGTCCCGAACGTCGATCTGGCGCTCTGGGGCGATCGGGCGTTGCGCCGGGGAACGTTCCAGATTGGGTGTGCACGATTTGCTGGAACAGCTTCGGCCGTCGATGCCAACATGTGAGATGCTCACGACCGTCGGTACGGTGTCCGACCTCCGGCGTTACCCCGTGAAGTCCATGCTCGGCGAGCAGCTTCAACGGGCGCGGCTCACGGAGAAGGGCATCGACGGCGACCGCACCTATGCCCTCGTTGACGACGAGACCGCCAAGGTCATCAGCGTGAAGCGCCCAAGGCGGTGGGGTCGGATCTTCGAACTGACGGCGTCGACGGCGGACGACGGTGTGCGGGTCTCGTTCCCGGACGGCACCACGTTCGCCATAGACGACCCCCGCCTCACCGCCGGCCTTCGCGAGTTCTTCGGCCGGTCGGTGTCGGTCGCGACGACGCCGCCACCGAACTTCGGCTACGACGAGGTTTGGGCCGCTGATCTCAAAGAGGGTGCCCCGCCGTACCCCGGGGCGGCATCCGAAGTGATCGAAGGGGAACAGTTCATCGACGGCGGCGGCTTCATGCGGGCACAGGGCAACTTCTTCGACTTCGGCGCGGTGCACGTCATTACGACAGCATCGACGAAGCAGCTCGGCGCATATGCCCCCGAAAGCCGCTTCGATCCCCACAGGTTCCGGCCCAACATCGTGGTGGACACTCCGGATTGCGGCTTCATCGAGAACGCCTGGCAGGGTTGGTCGCTGGCGATTGGCGACGTGCGGCTGACGGTCGGGATACCTGTGCCTCGCTGCGTGATGACGACGCTCGCCCAGGGCGACTTGCCGACCGACCGCAACGTATTGCGCACGATCGCCAAACACAACGGCGTCGACTTCATGTCCGTCGGCACGCCATATCCATGCGTCGGCGTCTATGCCGACGTGACCACGCCCGGAGAGATCGCGCTAGGCGACGAAGTCCTTCTCGACGAGTAGCCGCGATCACCGCCACCCGAGGCGCAGAGCAAGGCGGCCTGCAGCCGAGCTGTCGTTGTGGCCCCGAGCTGAGAGGACTCGCACCTGGAGGTGTCCTCGCTTCGCGTCGAAGAACGGCGCGGTGATCCCAACCTGGTTGACGTATTGGCGCCTCACGTCCCGCGATAATGGCGCTGCGACGAGCGGCCACGGCGCTCACTTCGAGCACCGCGCCGGCGCGTGTGTTGGATGACGCTGCCGTAAGAAGCGGCTGACTGTTCGGCTACTCCGAACTGCCTGATCTGACCGGGTGGCCAGGCCCCGGTAACTCGCGCCGAATCGGCGTTCGGCGCACGCGAACGCGCACTGAAGGACGCGACATAACGACCGCGGCCGATCATCTTCGGTCGGCACCGAACGAATTCCTCTTTGTTGTCAAGGGCGATGTTCGAGGCGATTGGGGGCGCGCCGGA
>CAYSAC010000414.1:0-3159 GCA_964428815.1 uncultured Acidimicrobiaceae bacterium
GCGATCTCGTAGGAGTGCATGCCCCGGTAGCCGATCGTGTCGATCGGGCGACCTTCCATCTTGCCGCCGCGCTCATCGGTGAACTCGAAGCCGTGGCCCTCGCCGCGCGGCTTCGGCACGACGAACAGGGACAGGCCGCGGTGCGCCTTGGACCGGTCGGGGTCGGTTCGCGCCAGCAGCATGAGCACATCGGCGCGCGCACCGAACGTGCACCACGTCTTCACGCCGTTGATCAGGTAGCCACCGTCGGTCGGCGTGGCCGTCGCCTTGATGCCGGCGACGTCCGACCCGAAATCCGGCTCGGTGACCGCGACGGCGGCCATGACCTCAGCAGTCGCCAGCTTCGGGAGCCAGTGCTGCTTCTGCTCCTCGGTGCCGCCCTTCACGAGGGCACGCGTGAGGATCTCCGGTCGGGTGATGAGCGAGCCGCCCACGCCGAGCGACCCGCGGGACAGCTCCTCGGTGGCGACGACCATGCCCATGTAGTCGCTCTCACCGCCGCTCGCGAACCCGCCGTACTCCTCGGGGACCGACAGGCCGAACGCGCCCATCTCGGCCAGCCCGGTGATGAGGTCCTCTGGGACGTCGCCGTTGGTGCGGTGGATGTGCTCGGCGATCGGCTTGATCTTCTCGTCGGCGAACCGGCGGAACGTGTCCTGCACCATCTCGAAGTCGCTGTCGAGGTGGCGGGGACCGGCGGTCTCGATCGACGCGAGGAACGACGGCGCGCGGTAGGCGGCGAGAAAGCCCCTGACCTCGTCGAGTGCGCCGGGCTCGATGCCCCACGCCTCCTCGCGGCCGAACACCTTGCTGGCGAGGTCGTGCACCGAGTCCGCCACGAACGCGCATGTGATGGCGCCCTCCTCGTCACCCTTCGCGCCGTAGTCGAGCAGCGCTCGCGCGGTCTGTACCGCCGCGGCGGCGTGGGCGAGGTCGTAGGCGAGGACTTGGTCCTCGTCGACCGAACCGGTAGCGGCGAGGTGGGCGGTCGCGCTCTGCACGACCGATTGGGCCAGCTCGACGACGGACGCGGCAGCGCTGAGATCCGGGGCACTCATGGCCCCGACGTTAGTGAGCTAAGGCGCTGCGAGTGAGCTAGGGCGCTTGCGCTTGCGCGGTCCTCACATTGTGGTCGACGTGGGTCAGGAGGGCGGTGGAGATCATCGGCGCACCCGTGAAGTAGCCCTGCACGCGATCGCAGCCGAGGGAGCGCAGCAGCTCGAATGTCGGGGCGTCCTCGACCCCCTCCGCGAGCACGGACAGCCCGAGATCGTGGGCGAGCTGGATGATCGTGCGCACGATCGTCGCGTCGCTGTCGTCGTCGAGGATGCCGGACACGAACGACTGGTCGATCTTGATGGCCGACACCGGTAGCCGGCGCAGGTAGGAGAGCGACGAGTAGCCGGTGCCGAAGTCGTCGATGCACGTGTGCACACCGAAGTCGCGAAGGCGGCCGAGCACCTGGATGGCGAGCGCGGGGTCTTCCATCAGCTCGCTCTCGGTCAGCTCGAGCGTGAGCAAGTGCGGTGGGAGCTGGATCTCCTCGAGCAGGTCGCAGATCCAGGGCACGAGCTGCGCGTCGTAGAGGTTGCGAACGGACAGGTTGGCCGACACGCCGATGTCGTAGCCGTCGGCCCGCCAGCCCATCGCGGTGCGGGCGGCACGCTCGATCACCCAGCGGGTGAGCTGTTGCACGAGTCCGGAGACCTCGCTCAGCTCGACGAACGAGGACGGCGGCAGCAGCCCGAGCTGCGGGTGCTGCCAACGGACAAGAGCCTCGCTCGCCACCGTGATCCCGGTGCCGGCGTCGACGACCGGCTGATAGTGCAGGACGAGCTCCTCGTGCTCGAGCGCGCGGTGGAGCTCGCCGAGCAGCGTGAGCCGGGTGACGCTCGACCGGTCCTCCTCCGGGACGTAGACGGCGTAGGTCGTGTTGCCGCGCTTTGCGGCGTACATCGCGACGTCCGCGCGCTGGGTCAGGCTGTCGGCGCTGTCGGCGTGGTCGGGGAAGACCGCGATGCCGACCGACGCGCTGGTGTGCAGCGCCATCCCGTCGATGTCGAACGGGTCGGCCAACGCCTTCGCGACCTTCTCGGCGACGGTGATCGCGCCCTTGACGGAGGCGTTGGTGGTGAGCAGGAGTGCGAACTCATCGCCACCGAGGCGGGCGATCGTGTCGCACTCGCGCACCATGTCCTGCAGCCGGTGCGCCATCTTCACGAGCAGCTGGTCACCGCAGAGGTGGCCGAGCGCGTCGTTGACCTCCTTGAACTGGTCGAGGTCCAGGAGCAGCAGTGCGACGGACTCGCCAGAACGGCGGGCCTCGAAGAGCGACTGCAACAACCGGTCACGCAGCAGCGTGCGGTTCGGCAGGCCGGTGAGGTCGTCGTGCAGGGCGCGGTGGCGCATCGCGGCCGCAGCCATCGCTGGGCCGGTGACATCGTCGAGGGACACGCCGACCGCGTCGCCCTCGAGCGAGAAGGCGTGCAGCGAGAACACCTGCTGCTCGTCCGGCGTCACACCACTGAGGCGGTCGACATCGAATGGCTCGGCGCCCCGTGCGACGAGCACGAGTCGGTCGAGGAGGTCCTGCCCGATACCGGGTAGCGCGGCATCGAGGTCTTTTCCCACCAGCTGCTGCACGTCGACACTGAGCAGCTCGGCTGCCCGCGGGTTGGTGGCTGCGATGCGGAGCGCGCCATCGGCGCCGTCCAGCCGCGCGACGAACAGCGCGACGGGGATGTCCTCCACGATCCGCGCATACGTGTGGACGATCGCCTCGGCCTCCTTGCGGTCGGTGATGTCGACCATCACGCCCCGCAGCAGGAGCGGGGCTCCCAGACCGTCGGTCTCGACGCGGACAAGGTCGTGCACCCACACCGTCCGCCCGTCGGCCGCGATCATCCGGTACTCCGCCTCATGGTCGCGGCCGGCTCTCGTCTCGCGCTGGCACAGCGCGGCGGCTTCCTCCCGGTCGTCTGGATGGATGTGGTCGACCCAGAAGCCGGGCGTGGTCCAGTCGTCGATCGGATAGCCGAGGGTCTGCTCCGCGCCGTGGCTGACGTAGGAGAACTGGAAGGTGACCGGATCGGCTTCCCAGACGATCGCATCCAGCCCGTCGACGAGCTCGTGGTAGCGGTGGCGGAGCTTGCGCTCGCC
>CAYSAC010000415.1:0-3156 GCA_964428815.1 uncultured Acidimicrobiaceae bacterium
ACGTAGTAGCCGTGCACCCGCTTGGGCGCGGGCACGTAGATCTCGATCCGGTACCTGAAGTCGAAGAGGAGCTCGGTGCGCGTGCGCTCCCAGACGACGGGGTCGAAGGGGGACAGGAGGGCGCGGGCGGTGACCCGCCGCGGCAGCACCGCCTCGGGGTGCAGGAACGCGGGCTCCCGCCACCCCTCCACCTGCACCGGCTGCAGCCGTCCCTCGGCCGCTAGCTCGGTGACGAGCTTTCGGCCGGTCGGCTTGTGGAGGCGGAAGTAGTCGACGATGTCGCGCGCGGTCCCGACGCCGTGGGCGCGGGCACCGAGCAGCAGCAGCTGCTTCTGGGCCTCGACGGCATCGGGGGTTGGTGTTGCCAGCACGTCGGGCGGCAGGAGCTGGTCGGGCCGGGCGTAGGCGCGCTCGAACTGCCGCATGCGTGTCGCGCCGATGACGCCCTTGGTGAACAGGATCTCGAGGACCATCTTCCCGACGCTCCACGCCCACCAGCTCTCGCCGGGGATGTTGCCGGCCTCGAGGTCGGCGGCAGTGACCGGGCCCCGCTCGGCGACCTCTCGTGCGAGGCGCTCGAACATCTCCCGGTGCTCCTGCTCGATCTTGCGCACGCCGTGCCAGCGGTGCCCCCCGGCCATGCGCCAGCGGAGCAGCGGGTGGAGGCCCACCGGCAGCAGCGACGCCTCGTGGGCGCTGTACTCGAACACCTCGCCGCTGCCCCAGAGCCACCGGGTCAGCGTCTCCCGCGGGTACGGGCCCAAGCGGGCGAAGAACGGCAGCTCGTGGCTGCGGGCGAGCACGTTGACGGAGTCGATCTGGACGAGCGCCATCCGCGCCATCGCCCGTCGGAGGTGACGCCGGTCGACCGGTCCCGTGGGTCGCCGGTCGGTGAAGCCCTGTGCCGCCAGGGCGATGCGCCGGGCCTGGTCCAACGACAGCGACTCGAGGCGGGGCACCCGGACAACGTAGTGAGAGCGCGGGCTAAGGTCGCCGCCCAAGGCACCGGGACGGGAGGGTTTACATGCGGGTGGTCGTCGACTTCGATCTCTGCGAGAGCAACGCGCTCTGCATGGCGGCTGCGCCGGAGGTCTTCGAGGTGCGCGACGACGACTTCCTCTACATCCTCGATGAGACGCCCCCCGAGGCGCTGCGGGGCAAGGTCGAGGAGGCCGTCCGGCGCTGCCCCAAGCAAGCGATCTCGATCGCCGAGGATTGAGCCCGACGCTGCGCGACGTCGTCATCGTCGGCGCGTCCCTCGCCGGGCTGCGGGCCGCCGAAGAGCTGCGCGACCAGGGCTTCGACGGCACGATCACCCTCGTCGGCGAGGAGCCCCACCGGCCCTACGACCGGCCGCCCCTGTCCAAGCAGGTGCTGGCGGGGGACTGGGAGCCGGAGCGGCTCACGCTCCCGGCTGCATCCGATGACGGCCTCGCGCTCGACTGGCGGCTGGGCACGAGCGCGACCGGTCTCGACCTCTCGGCCAACGAGGTGCTGCTCGGCGGGGGCGAGCGCCTCCGCTACGACGGGCTCGTCATCGCCACCGGCGCAGCCCCGCGGCGGTTGCCCGGCACCGACCACCTCGACGGCGTCCACACGCTGCGCAGCGTGGACGACTGCCTGGAGATCCGCTCCGCGCTCGACCGATCCCCCTCCCGGGTCGCGGTCGTCGGCGCCGGGTTCATCGGCGCTGAGGTCGCTGCGACGTGCCGCCAACGAGGCATCGACGTCACCCTCATCGAGGCGCTGGCCGTCCCGCTCGAGCGCGGCCTCGGCCCAGAGATGGGCGCGATCGCGGCCGACCTGCACCGGGACCACGGCGTCGATGTGCGGCTCAGCGTCGGCGTCGTCACGATCGACGGCACCGATCGGGTCGAGCGGCTGCGGCTGAGCGACGGCTCGGCCATCGACGCCGATCTCGTCGTGGTCGGCATCGGTGTGCAACCGGTCACGGACTGGCTCGAGGGCTCTGGCCTCACGATCGACAACGGCGTGGTGTGCGACGAGACCTGCCTGGCCGCGCCCGGCGTCGTCGCCGCCGGCGACGTCGCGCGCTGGTACAACCGCCGCTTCGACGAGGTCATGCGCGTCGAGCACTGGGACAACGCCATCGCCATGGGAACCGCCGCCGCGTGCCGGCTGCTCGCCGGCGGCGGCGCAGGCGATCCGTTTACGCCGGTGCCGTGGTTCTGGTCAGACCAGTACGACCGCAAGATCCAGCTCGCGGGCCTCGCCGGGCCGGACGACGAGGTGCGGGTCGTGGCCGGCAGCGTCGAGGAGCGCCGGTTCGTGGCGCTCTACGGCCGCGCCGGCCGGCTCGTCGGCGTGCTCGGCTGGAGTTGGCCGCGCCAGGTCATGACCTATCGCGCGCTGATCGAGCAGGGCGCGTCCTGGGACGAGGCGCTGGCCCACGCGAAGGCGGCTGCCGAGTGACTTATCGCCGGATTGCCGACGTGTCTCGCCGGCGGATCCACGTCGTCAACTCGACGACAGGCCACTCATGACCGGCGGCGCGTTCCTGCTCCTGGCGCTCGCCCTGGTCGCCGCGGCGGCCGACTGGGTTGCGGTTTCGCGAGAACGCACAGCGCTGGAGTACCTGTGCAAGCCGCTGGCGTTGGCGCTGCTCATCGCGGCGGCGCTCGCGCTCGATCCTGACGTCGAGGCCGTGAGGACGTGGTTCGTCGCCGGCCTGGCGCTGTCGCTCATCGGCGACGTGTTCCTGATGCTGCCGCGCGACCTGTTCGTGCCCGGGCTCGTCGCGTTCCTGCTCGGTCACATCGCCTACATCGTCGGGCTGCACCTGCACGGCGTCGAGGCGGTGCCGTTCCTGATCGGGATCGTGCTCGCGATGGCAGCGGTGAGCGTCATCGGGCGTCGCGTCCTCGAGGGTGTCCGCCGCGGCGGCGACCGATCGCTGGCTGGGCCGGTCGTCGCGTACATGTTCATCATCTCGGCCATGGTGGCCAGCGCCATCGGCACGACCCAACCCGCGGCGATCGCCGGAGCGGTCCTGTTCTACGCGTCGGACGCGCTCATCGCCTGGAACCGGTTCCTCGCCGTCACGCGCCGCGGCCCGGTGGTGATCATGATCACCTACCACCTCGCCCAGGCGCTGCTCGTGCTCTCCTTGATCTAGTGCAACCACGCGGAAGTCTC
>CAYSAC010000416.1:0-3146 GCA_964428815.1 uncultured Acidimicrobiaceae bacterium
TGGCCACGACCGGGCGGAGCTCGCCGTCCGGGAACCGTTCGACCTCGCACGCGGTGGAATCGCACGCCAGCGCATCGACGACAGCAGTCGCGAGAGGACGGTTCGCCGTTCCAGACACGACCCGCAGGGGCATGGCGTCCTCAGTCCCGCTGCCAGCGGCAGGAAGGTAAGTTCTCGGGGTCGCTACTCGAGCACGAACGTGACGAGCAGGTTGACCTGGTACTCAACGACTGGGTCGCTCGCTCGACCCCGACCTTGATGGCATCTTCGAAGCTGTTCGGCGAACGGGCCGAGATCTCCATGACACGCGCGACATCGCTCATGAACACCCTCCTTGCATCGTCTCCTGCCACTCAACCTCAGAGGAGTGCGCGAGTGGAAGGGCCGAAGGTCACGAGCTGGCCTTTGGCCTTGGCGAGGCTCGGTGCCCCGCTGACCACCCCACCCCTTCGCGACCCCGCTCGCCCAATCCCGGGCTCGGGCCTTTGGCCTCACTGTCAGGACCTTCGGCCCTACTGGCCTGCTCTCTCGGGGCTCAGTGTGGGGGCGGGCAGGTTTCCACCTGGTTCCACGACAGGAGAACACGATGAAAGCAACGCTCGAGGAGCTCGACCTACGGGACGTCGGGCTAGACAAGGAACGCCTCGCAGAGCACAGCGTCGTCGAACCGGCTGAGAGCGCTGGTGAGAGCCACGTTGCTCGCTACGTATGGGCGGTCGGTCGCCTGTCCATCGGGTTCGTGTTCCTGTGGGCCTTCTTCGACAAGCTCCTTGCCCTCGGATACGCCACCGGCACCGACAGAGACACCGGTGCCATCGACCGGTTCGGGGATGCCGCATGGATCAACGGTGGTTCGCCCACCACAGGCTTCCTGTCTGGCGTGACGGGGCCCTTCAAAGGCTGGTTCGAGCCGATGGCCGGCGCGGCCTGGGCCGATTGGCTGTTCATGATCGGCCTCCTCGCCATCGGAGTGGCCCTCATACTGGGCATCGGGATGCGGATCGCCGCGGCGAGCGGAGCCCTGCTCCTCGTCTTCATGTGGATGGCGTCGCTACCGCTGGACAACAACCCGTTCATGGACGACCACCTCGTCTACGCGGTGGTTCTAATCGGTCTCGCCGTCGTGCACGCCGGTGACACCCTCGGGATTGGCCGTGTGTGGGCTCACACCCAACTGGTACGTCGGCACCCGGTCCTGCGATAGCCCACCGCGTGGGAACAGAAGGCCCGCTTCTGAATCGGCCTGGGATCCGCGGAGGCTCCTTACCTTGGAAACGAGGATGGGGCGAGCGGCACGGGGCGATCGGGCGCGTCGCCCGGGAGCTCGGCGTTGGACGCGCAGCGCATCGCCGAGCGCCGCGAGTTGTCCGACGATCTGGTCGCTGGTCGGCAGCCGACCCCCGCTTCCCCCTCACCTGCAGCCATCTGCTTTCGGCTGACAAAAGCGTCGGAGACCGACGCCGATGTCCGCCGAAACGGGCCGATCAGCTGGCTGTCGGGTTGACGCTGTTCTCGACGCCGCACGCTCCTCGGGCGAGTACCAGCGACGTCGCCTTCGGAACTAGCGGCTCGCCGCGCTTCAACTCCTCGACCACTACCTCGCGGCGTGACAGCGAGTTGGTCCTTGGCCATCCGATTGGCCATCTACTCGGCCGAACACCGGTCCAGGCGCCGAACGCCAACGCCTTCGCTGACAGATGGATCCGTACCGCGAGAGGACTGCCTCGACTGGTTGCTGATCACCGGTCCCCGACACCTCGAGCGTGTCCTGACCGAGTACATCCGCCACTACAACCTCGAGCGGCCGCACCGGGGACTCCTGCTCCAGACGCCTGTGCCTTCTGACCGAGCGTCAGATCCGAACGAGACCGATGGGGCGAGAACGATCCGGCGACGGGACCGCCTCGGTGGTCTCGTTCACGAGTACTACGCCCATGCGGCGTGACGATTGAGTTATTGCACCCTACGCGCTGAGGCTCTGTTCTCGGCCTCTCAGCCTTGCGGCTCGATCCCGACCTACGGGTAGTCCACTTCCCGGCCTGTGGTCAACAGTGGTTCGAGGATCTCGTCCGGATGGTGGCTGCCGGACAGGTCGTCGACCTCGCACGTGACGCCTTCGAGTTCTGTCCATGTGTCGACGGTGAGTGCCGCCTCGTCTTCGGATTCGCACAGCTCGCGCGAGATCAGCTCGCCGTCGCGATAGACGCGCACTTCGATCGTCGGTGCCTCATCCCGCGGCTCAGAAAGGTTCGTGTTCATCGGGACCTCCGCTTTCATTCGACGGCGACCATGCGCTCGATGGCCACTCGCGCTCGGTCAGCGATCGATTCGGGCACTCGCACCTCGTAAACGTCGTCGCGCAGCGCCCGGTAGAGCTTGGGCAGCGTGATCGTCTTCATGTAGGAGCACACCGCATCCTCACGCAGGGGTATGAAGCGCTTGGCCGGGTTTTCCTTACGCAAGCGGTGCAACATCCCGACCTCCGTGCCCACCAGATCGACGGCCGCCGGGCATTCGCGGGCGTGGCGCACCATTCCCCCCGTGCTGAGCACAAGTGTGCGCTCTGTCGGCAGGTCGCCCTCGGCGAGCCGCCACAAGCACTGGCTCACGCATCCACATTCGGGGTGCAACAGCAGGTCGGCGTCGGGGTACTGCGCCATGAGCGCGTCGATGTCCTCGGGCCGGATCGAGGCGTGCACGTGGCACTCACCCAACCACAGGTGCAGCCGCCGGCCGGTGACGCGCTCGATGTACAGGCCAAGGAACTGGTCGGGCAGGAACAGGATCTCGCGCTGCTCGGGGATGGCGGCCACGACCTGCACCGCGTTGGACGACGTGCAGCAGTAGTCGGCCTCCGCCTTCACCGCGGCGTCGGTGTTCACATACGCCACCACGACCGCGTCCGGATGCTCGCGGCGCCATGCCCGCACGTCGGCCGCAGTGACTGATTGGGCGAGGGAGCAGCCTGCTTCGGGATCGGGGATCAGCACGCGCTTGGTCGGGCAGAGGATGGCGGCCGTCTCCGCCATGAAGTGCACGCCGCAGAACGCGATGACATCGGCCGCAGTTGCGGCCGCCTCCCGCGCGAGCTGCAGCGAGTCGCCCACGAAGTCGGCGAGGTCCTGAATGGCGGGGATCTGATAGTT
>CAYSAC010000417.1:0-3144 GCA_964428815.1 uncultured Acidimicrobiaceae bacterium
ACCTCGCCGCGAGGTGCCGCAGCCGGTTGCGCTTCTCGTAGGTGATGGCCTCGACCGGCGCGCCGAACCGGTCGGAGGACCGCGTCTTCACCTCGCAGAACACGAAGGCGTGCCCGCGCCGGACGATCAGGTCGAGCTCGCCGTCACGGCACCGCCAGTTGCGCACGACGACCTCGTAGCCGTTCGCCTCATACCAGGCCGCGGCAGCGGACTCGCCTTCGATGCCGAGCCGCCGCCTCGCGTCCGTCATGCGTGCGCCGTCACGTCCACGTCGAGGTCGGCGTTGGGATCGACAGGGTTCGGCACGACGTCCGTCGAGCAGAACGCACAGCCGGTGCCGAACGGTGTCGACCAGCCAGCGAGCAGCTGACAGTCGAGCCGAGCCTGCGAGGCGAGACAATGGGCATTGTCATCCCAACGCAGGGCGGGATGTCGGATCATCGACGATGCTGTCGATCTTCGGGAGCTCCTCGACGTTGACGTCCTTGAACGTCACGATCGTCACCGACGCGACGAACCGGCTCGTGCGGTACATGTCCCACACCCATGCGTCACGCAGCTCGAGCTCGACGTAGGTGCGCCCGTCCTCGTTCCGGACTGTCCGCACGACATCATTGGCGAGGTAGAAGCGGCGCTCCGTCTCGACGACGTAGGAGAACATCGGACAGACGTCCTTGTACTCCTTGTAGAGCTGGAGCTCGATCTCGGCCTCGTACCGCTCGAGGTCCTCGGTGCTCATCAGATGTGGAGGCTAGAGGACGGCCCGACAAGACGTCGGCGTCGACGCCGCCAGGCGGCAGCCGACAAACGAGCGAGCACCGCGAGCGAGCGCGAGGACATGGCTAGAGGAAGGCGCCGCGCGTGGGCGGCCAGACGCGAGCGATGGCTCGGCCGACGATGTTCTCCATCGGTATCGAACCGATCACGCGGCTGTCCCTCGAGTTGCCGCGGTTGTCCCCCATGCACCAGAGGCGACCCTCCGGCACGGGCTCTGGACCAAAGTCGGCCGTGACGACGCCGGGCGCGAGGTAGGGCTCGACGAGCGGCCGCCCGTCGATGTAGACGGTGCCGCCGATCGCCTCGACGGTCTCGCCGGGCAACCCGATCACACGCTTGATGAGCTCGGTCTCGTCGGGCTCCTTGAGCGCGACCGTCTCCAGCACATCCCCGATGATCCTGACGGGAAAGCTGCGCTTGTCGGCCTTCGCGGCAGGCTCGGGCGAGTCGAAGACGACGATGTCCCCTCGCCTCGGGTCGTGCAGGTCGTAGGCGACGCGCGACACGACGACGCGATCTCCCTCGGTGAGCTGCGGGTACATCGACTCGCTCGGGATGAAGAACGCCTGCGCGACGAACGCCTTCACGACGAACGCGACCGCGATGGCGATCGCGAGCATGAGGGGCAGCTCGGCGATCGAGCGGAGGGTCGAAGGTGGGCGCTTCGGCGGGGCGAAGGGCGGCAGGCCGTCAGCGTCGACGGGGGCGATGGGCTCCCAGTCGATCAGCGGTCCCGCTTCTCCTTGATCTTGGCGGCCTTCCCGATGCGGTCGCGGAGGTAGTACAGCTTCGCCCGCCGGACGTCGCCGCGCGAGACGACCTCGATCTTGGCGACCGTCGGGGAGTGCACCGGGAAGGTGCGCTCGACGCCGACGCCGTAGCTGACCTTTCGAACCGTGAACGTCTCGCGGATGCCGTCGCCCCGGCGGCCCATGACCGCACCCTGAAACACCTGGACGCGCTCCTTGGAGCCCTCGACGACGCGCACATGGACCTTGAGGGTGTCGCCAGGGCCGAAGTCAGGGATGTCGGACCTGAGATTGGCCTGGTCGACGAGATCGGTGGGGTTCATGGCGCGCAGACTCTCCGAGCAAGGCTCTAGGGGGAGGTCTCAGGATAGGCCAGCGGATTCGGGGAGGTCGAACTCGACGAGCAGCCGGCGGTCGTCGTCGGTGAGCCCGCCCCGCGCCTCGATGAGTTCGGGTCGCAGCCGGATCGTCCGGGCCAGCGCTTGGGCCCGTCGCCACCGGGCGACTTTCGCGTGGTCGCCAGAGCGCAGCACCTCAGGGACCGTCCACCCCCGAAGCTCAGCCGGCCGGGTGTAGTGCGGGTGCTCGAGGAGCCCGTCGGTGAACGACTCCTCCTCGGCAGATGCCTCGTTGCCCATCACGCCTGGCACCAGGCGGCCGACCGCTTCGAGGACGAGCATCGCCGCGACCTCGCCGCCAGCGAGGACCACGTCGCCGACTGACAGCTCGCCGTCGACGAGGTGCTCGCGGACCCGTTCGTCCACGCCCTCGTACCGGCCGCACAGCAGCGAGAAGCCCTCGGTCGCGGCCAGCTCGTTGGCGACCGCCTGGTCGAAGAGCCGGCCGCCGGGGCTGAGGTAGAGGAGCGGTCGCGGCGGGTCCACGGCCTCGACCGCGGCGAAGATCGGCTCCGGCATGAGCACCATGCCGGCACCACCGCCGAACGGCGCGTCGTCGACGGAACGGTGCGGGTCGGTGGCGGTGGCCCGCAGGTCGTGCACGCGCACGTCGAGCAGCCCGCTGGCGCGGGCCTTGCCGATCAGGCTCTGGCTCGCGAACCCGTCCACCATGTCGGGGAAGATCGTGAAGACGTCGATGCGCATCACAACTCCAGAAGACCCTCCGGCGGATCGATCGTCACCCGGCCGCGCTGGTGGTCGGTGACGAAGACGACGGGGACGAGCGGACCGGTGTCGAGCACGAGGAGGTCGGCGGCCGGGTTGGCCTCGACGGAGGCGACCGTCCCGACGACGGTGCCATCGGTGAGCGCGACGGTCGCGCCGACGAGCTCGTGCACCCACAGCGCGTCGCTGTCGTCATCGAGGGGTGCTGCTTGCAAGACGAGCCCGCGCAGCTCCTCGACCTGGGAGCGATCGACCAGGCCGGCGAACTGCACGATCCACTTCCCCTGGTGCGGGCGGGCGGCGATGACCTCGAAGGGGCCTCGCTCGCTGTGCAGCACGCTGCCCGGCGCGAGGCGCTCCGTGCGATCGGTGATCAGGTCGACGACCACATCACCGCGGACACCGTGCGGCTTCGTGATGTGTCCGACGTCGAGCAGCTCAGGATCAGGCGTGCTCAGTCCTCGAAGTCGACGTCGACTTCCACGCCGTCCTTC